>NZ_JBHVWW010000047.1:3220-70781 GCF_042882025.1 Kitasatospora sp. NPDC058243 | reverse complement strand
GGGGACGCGTCGCCCCGCCCCCACCGCACGGCCCACCAACCATCTGCCCCACCCTCCCGCTTCGGGGGCGGGACGCCGGCCCGGCCGACGTCCCGCCCCCGTACGCGGTTCACGGTGCGAGCGGTGGTTGACGGTCAGTCGTCGCTGTCCTGGTCCTGGCTTTGGTCCTGGTCCTGGTCGTCGCCCTGGACGTCGCCGTGGCCGTGGTGCGCGGTGGCGCGGGCGAAGACCTGGGAGTCGGTGCTCGCCGGGCCGCCGGTGCCGGCGAGCAGGTTTCCGCTGGTCGAGCTGAACACCACCGTGCGGCCGCGGGCGTCCACGACCGGATCGGCCGAGGTGCCGTTGCCGAGCGAGCCGTCCGCAGCGGTGGCGACCCGCTCGGTGCGGCCGGTGCGCAGGTCGTGCCGGTAGACGTCCCAGCCCGGGTGCTGCGGGCCCGCCACCAGGTTGTCGGCGGCGGAGGCGAAGTAGACCCAGCGGTTGTCGGCGGTGATCCGGGCGTGGTCGGAGGAGCCGACCGAGGTGGTGCCGGGCAGGCCGCCGCTGATCTTCGTCACGGTGCCCTTCCCGAGGTCCCGGACGTACAGCACGGTGTGGAACCGGTGGCCGCCGGTCGACCCGCCGGGCTCGGGCAGGGCGTAGATCGCGCGCCGCCCGTCGGGGCTGATCGTCGCGCCGAAGCTCGGGGCGCCGAGCTTGCCGTCGAGGTCGAGGCTGGCGGCGGAGATCCGGCCGGACTGCACGTCGTAGGTGTAGTAGGGGGCGGTCACCGGCCGGGCCAGGTTCGGGGCCAGGCCCTTCTGGGCGCTGCGGGGCAGGGCCGGGGCGACGCCCGGGGCCAGCTCCACGTCGGCGGGGGCGGCGGCGCCCCCGGCGGCCGGGGCGGGGGTCTGGTCGGCGGGCAGCAGGTTGTCGGCCATGGAGGTGAAGCCGATGGTGCGGCCGTCCGCGCTGATCGTCGGGTTGAGGGACATGCCGTCGCCCGGCTTGCCGTCCACGCCGCGGGTCACCAGCCTGGTCTTCCCCGTCCAGCGGTCGGTGACGTAGATGTTGTAGTCCCAGGTGTAGGGCCTGGCCAGCGAGGGGTCGCCGCCCTGGAGGTCGGGGACGAGGTCCTTGCGGCTGGAGCCGAAGACCACGTAGCGGCCGTTCGCGCTGATCGAGGGCGCGTAGGAGGCGTGGAACTTGTCGGTGTCGGTGCCGGTGAGTCCGCCGCTGATCAGCTCGGTGCGGCCGGTCTTCCGGTCGCGGACGTACACCTCGTCGCGCCCCTGGACCTGCATGCCGGGCACCACGTTCTCGGCGTCGCTGTCGAAGGCGACGTAGCGGCCGTCGGCGTTGATCGCGACGTTGTCGGTGAAGCCGTTCAGCGCGCTGCCGTCGGCGGCCAGGTTGATCCGCTCGGTGCGGCCGGTCCTCAGGTCGCGGACGTAGGCGTCGCGGGCGCTCTTCGCGGGCTGGGACACCAGGTTCGTGGCCCAGGAGGTGAACAGGGCGTAGCGGCCGTTGGCGCTGATCGCCTGGCTCCACGACTGGTTGTCCGGCGCGGCGCCGTTCACCCCGACGCTGACCTGGACGGTGCCGCGCGGCGCCCGGTCGGCCTGGGCGGCCTGGGCGGCCTGGGCGGGTGCGGCGGTCACGGCGAGTACGGCGGTGGCCGCGAGAATGCTGCCGCCGCCGGCCAGCCACCGGTTGCGGGTGGTACGGGTGCTGCGTGTCATGACGTCTGCCTCCCCGGGGGTCGCCCGGCCGGGCTCCCTCCCGGCGACGGGCTTTCGGGAGAGCCAATCGTCGGGAGGGCCGGTGGTCAACGCCCACGGGTGATCTCGGCCGAAAATACGTCAACGGACGTATGCGGCAGGGGAGTCAGGGCGTCACAGGCGGCGCAGGAAGACGTCCAGGAAGGTGTTGGTGTCACCCGGCACCAGGTCGCCGTCCGAGGCGTCGAAGATCACCGTGTCGCCGGTGGCGTCCACGTACGGGCCGTAGGAGGAGGCGGTGCTCTGCCCGCCGCTCCGGGTGAGGCTGATCCGTTCGATCCGCCCGGTCCACAGGTCGCGGCGGAACACGTCGCTGGCCGAGTTGGTGTCGCCGGGGACGAGGTTCTCGGCGGCGGAGTCGAAGTAGACCCAGCGGTCGTCGAGCGTCATGACGCCACCGGACGAGGACCACTTGGCGGTGGTGCCCGGCAGGTCGGTGTTGACCTTGGTGATCTTGCCGGTGGCCAGCTCGTGGACGTACACGTCCATCCGGATGCCGTGGGCCGGGGCGGGGGCCCCGCCGATGAAGACCGGGAGGCTGTAGATCGCGTAGCGGCCGTCCGGGCTGACCCGGCCGTCGCGGCCGCCGTCGCTCAGGGCCCCGGTGCCGTCCAGGCTGGCGCCGGCGATCTTGCCGGTGCCGGCCTTCCAGACGTAGTACGGGTAGAACTTGGGCCCGGCCAGCTGGGGTGCCCCGGCGCCCGGCGTCGGGTCGGTGGTCGGGGTCGGGGCCGGAGTGCCCGGGAGCAGGTTCCCGGCCCGGGAGCCGAAGCCGACCGTCGAGCCGTCCGCACTGATCGTCGGACTGAAGGAGTTATTGTCGGCGCCCTCGCCCTCCGTGCCGGAGGTGACCAGCCGGGTGGTGTGCGTCCAGCGGTCGGTGACGTAGATGTTGTTCTTACCGCGTTTCACGCCCGGGGCGAGGTCGGTGCGGCTGGAGGCGTAGGCGACGAAGCGGCCGTCCCAGCTGAGGGTGGGGCTGTCGGCGGTGCGGATGCTCTGGTCGTCGGTGCTCGCCGAACCGGGGGCGGTGATCAGCTCGGTGCGGCCGGTCCAGCGGTCGTGGACGAAGACGTCGCTGCCGTGCTTCGGCTGGCCGGGCAGCACGTTGGTGGCGGCGGTGCTGAACGCCACGTACCGGCCGTCGCCGCTGATCGCGGCCTGGTTGGTGGCGGCGTCCAGCTTGGAGCCGTCGGCGGCGACGCTGACCCGCTCGACGTGTCCGTTGCGCAGGTCCCGCACGTAGACCTCGTCCGAGTTCGGGGTGCCGGCCCCGGGCAGCAGGTTGGTCGCGGTCGAGCTGAACAGCGCGGAGCGGCCGTCGGCGCTCAGCCCGAGCGCGGACGAGGTGCCGTCGAGCTGCTCGCCCTTGGGCCCCTCGCTCACCCGGGAGGTGTCGCCCTTGAGCGGCCGGGCCTCGGCGGCGGGCATCGCGGCCCCGGCCACGGCGGCGGCCACCAGGACGCCGGCGGTACGGGCCAGCCAACGGCGGGTTCGTGCGGTGGTCATGGACATCCTCCCCTGATGACGGCGCCGGGCCCTCGTCACCCCCGTGGCCCGGCTCGGGAAGAGCCAATCGTCGCCCGGGCCGGGTGGTCAACCGGGCGAAGCGATCTCGTCCGGAAATACGCCACCGGTCGTATCGCCCCTTACGCGGCCCCGGCCCGAACCCCGGCCCGAATCCCGCCCCGACTCCGGGCCCGGTCCGGACCGCCCCGGCACGCTGGCAGAATTGGTCCGTGATCGACGCCCGACGGCTGCGGACCCTGCGGGCCGTGGCGGACCACCGCACCGTGACCGCCGCGGCGGCCGCCCTCTACCTGACCCCTTCCGCCGTCTCCCAGCAGCTGGCCGCCCTGGAACAGGAGACCGGCCACCACCTGCTCGCCCGCGAGGGCCGCGGGGTGCGGCTGACCGCCGCCGGGGAGATCCTGCTCGGCCACGCCGACGCCGTCCTCGCCCAGCTGGAGCGCGCCGAGGCCGACCTCGCCGCCTACAGCGCGGGCGTCTCCGGCGAGGTCACCGTCGCCTCCTTCGCCACCGGCATCGCGCTCGTCCTCGCCCCGGCGATCGGGCTGCTGGCCGCGCAGGCGCCCGGGGTGCGGCTCAAGGTGCTGGACGCGGAGGGCGACGCCAGCCTGCCGATGGTCCTCGACGGCCGGGCCGACCTCGCGGTGGCCGTCGAGTACCGGGGCGCCCCGCGCGCCGACGACGCCCGGCTCACCCGCGTCCCGCTGTACGCCGAGCCGTTCGAGGCGGTGCTGCCGCTCGGCCACCCGCTGGCCGCCGACGGCGGTCCGCTCGCCGTCGCGGCCCTCGCCGACGAGCGGTGGATCGGCCCCTACCCGGGCAACCCCTGCCACGACGTCGTCCTGCTGGCCTGCGAGCACGCCGGCTTCCAGCCGCGCCTGGTGCACTCCTCCGACGACTTCCGGGCCGTCGTCGCCCTCGCCTCGGCGGGCGCCGGCGTCGCCCTCGTGCCGCGCTCGGCGCTGCGCGGCGTCGACCTCGGCCGGATCGCCGTCCGGCCGGTGGACAGCGAACTCGCCACCCGCCGGGTCTTCGCCGCCGTCCGGGCGGGCGCCGACGGGCACCCGCTGATCCGCCCGGTCCTGGACGCCCTCGCCGAGGCGGCCGCGGCGGGCGCCTGACCCCGGACCGGTTTGAGCCCGGCGCCTGGGCTCAGGCGGGTCGGGGCGTCGTGCGCGTGCCGTTGACGACCACCCGGAACATCCAGGACAGCCGGTCCTCCGGCGCCCCGGACACCAGGTCGTCCCCGAGTGCGGCGATCCTCGGGTAGGCGGCGGCGGGCGCCGCGCGGAGCGCGTCGGTGAGCGCGCCGTGTTCCCGCTCCGCCTGCTCGCCCTGCCGGGCGGACTGCTCGGCGGCGGTGGCGGTGGCCACCTGGAGCAGCACGTCCACGCCCCAGGCCGCCTGCCCGTCCGGCACCCCGCCCTCGTGCAGCAGTGCCAGGACCGCCTCCACCAGGGCCAGGTAGTGCGGCCCGGACGGCCTCGCCACCAGTGCGGCGTGGGCGAGCGCCGGGTGCCGGAACAGCACCCCGGTGCAGGAGTTGAGGACGGCGGCCAACCGCTCGCGCCAGTCCCCGGCCGCCGTCACCGGGCTCAGGTCCACCTCCCCGAGGAACTCCTCCAGGATCGCGGCGTGCAGTTCCGCGGCGTTGGCCACGTACACGTACAGCGAGGCCGGCCCGGTGTCCAGCTCCTGGGCCAGCCGCCGCATGGTCACCCGTGGCAGGCCCTCCGCCTCCAGCACCCGTACGGCGGCGGCCACGATCGCCTCGTGGCTCAGTGCGGGCTTCGCCGGCCGCTCGCGGCGGCTGCGGGGTCGGGAGGGGGAGCTCGTCATGCCGGCCAGCCTAGCGACCGTGTTCGTGACGAACTAGTTCGCCGAGGGTGTGCCCGCCGGGGCGGGCTGGTCCGGGGCGGGCTGGTCCGGGGCGGGCTGGTCCGGGGTGGTGAACTGGTCGAGCAGGCCCTGGAGGCCGTCGGGGCCGAACATCAGCTCCAGGCCGGCGGCGGAGGCGGCGGCCGCGGCCTCGCTGCGCGGGAAGAGGGCGCGCTCGTAGGCGGTCAGGGCGGCCTCGGGGTCGCCGGGGTGGTGGGCGAGGGCCTTGCCGAGTTCGGCGCCGTCGAGCATGGCGAGGTTGGCGCCCTCGCCGGCGAACGGGGACATCAGGTGGGCGGCGTCGCCGAGCAGGGTGACGCCGGGGGTGCGGTCCCAGCGGTGGCCGACGGGCAGGGCGTGGATCCGGCGCGGGACGAGGCCGCCGTCGGCGTCGGCGAGCAGGGCCCGCAGGCCGTCGGCCCAGCCGTCGAAGCCGGCCAGCACGGTCGCCTTGGCGGTGTCGGGGGCGGTGGTGTCGATGCCGTCCAGCCAGTCCTCGCCGGCCCGGACGGCGGTGTAGACGTGGATGCTGCCGTCGCCCTCGCGGTGGGCGAGGAAGCCGCGACCCTCGGCCACGGAGAGGAAGAACCCGCCGCCGACCAGGGCGGCCGCCTCGGGGTGCCGGGTGTCCGCGTCGTGCAGGTCGGCCTCGACGAAGGAGATCCCGGTGTAGGCGGGCCGGGCGTCGGACAGCAGCGGCCGGATCCGGGACCATGCGCCGTCCGCCCCGACCAGCAGGTCCGTGGTGACGGCGGTGCCGTCGGCGAAGGCGACCTGGTGGCGGCCGTCGCCCAGCGCGTGGGTGCGGACCACCTTCCGGCCCCAGTGCACGGTGCCGGCGGGCAGGGAGTCCAGCAGCAGGTCGCGCAGGCGGCCCCGGTCGACCTCGGGGCGGCCGCCGGTGCCGTCGTCCTCCTGCTCCAGCCGGACGGCTCCGTCCGGCCCCACCACCCGCAGGGCCTCGCCGCCCGGGTGGACCAGGGCCAGGAACCGGTCGTGCAGCCCGGCGTCGCGTAGGGCCTGCTGGCCGGAGTCGTCGTGGATGTCGAGCAGGCCGCCCTGGGTGCGGGCCTCGGGCGAGGGCTCCAGGTCGAATACGGCGGCCCGGATGCCGTGGACGTGCAGGACCCGGGCGAGCACGAGGCCCCCGAGCCCGGCTCCGATGACGGCGACGGGAACGTGCTGGACGGTCATGGCCACTCCTTGGGTCGGTGTCGGTCCGTGTCGGTCGGCGCGGGTTCGCCGCCCGCTCCTCCACGGTAACGAACATGTTCGTAACGAACAAGTTCGTCCCCTGGCACGGTCGACCGGACAACCCGGGATCCCATCGGACGGGAGTGTGAGAACTTCACGATCCGGACATGGCGGGATCACTGGCGCGCCGCGAGACGAGGCGGGCAGACTCGGTGCCGGAGAACCAGCTGACGGGAGGCCGTGGACGTGGGATTACCGGTTGCGCCGGACGGGCCCGGCCCCCCTTCGCGGTCGGCCCGTTCTCGGCGTCCTGCCCACTGGTCACGGCTGTTGCTCCCTCACGAGTGGGTGGTGGTGGTCCGTCTCCCGAGTGGGTGGTGGTCCGTCGCGGCCGCCGAGGAAGAGGGGGTGCGGCGGCGATGCCGGATATCAGGCGGTCGGCCGGCGCGGTGATGGTGAGGGCCGGCGGGGTCGCCTGGAGCCCGCCGCCGGGGAACGGCGAGCCGTCCACCACGAACAGGTTCGGGTAGTTCTTCAGCTGTCCGCCGGAGTCCGTCGCGACGCCGAGCGGCACGCCGCCGAGCGAGTGCGAGGTCTGGCCGGGACTGGTGAAGCTGGTCGACGAGCCGGGGGCGACGGCGTTGAGCCGGCTCAGCACCCCGTTGATCGCCGTGGTGGACTGGGTCGTACCGGCGGTGGTGGTGGGCCGTTTGAGGTCAACCGCCGCGCGAAACGGCGGCGGCCCGTGCGAGCAGGTGCTCGTACGGGCCGCCCGCGTGCTCGGACCGGCGCGGCGTCAGATCTGCAGGGTTCGCAGGAAGCAGCCCTTCGCCGAGTCGGAGTACACGCAGCCGGTGACGTACAGCGAGTGGCCGTCCGGCCCGGTGGCGAGGGCGTGGATGTACGTCTCGGGGACGGAGAGGCGCACGCTCTGGTCGAACCGGTTCTCGCCCGGCACGAGCGTGTACAGCGGGACGGGGATGGTGTAGGAGGGGCCGCCGAGCAGGTACACGCGGCTGCCGTCGGTGTTCATCGCCGGGTGGTGGTACTCGAAGTAGCCGGAGCCGTACTTCATGAGGTAGCGCACCTTGTCCGTGCCCGTGTCGAGCCCGATGCCCACGGAGTAGGTGCGGACCGACCCGAGCGCCAGCAGGAAGGAGCCGTCGGGGGAGAGCGCCAGCTCGTCCTTGGCGCCGGGGTCGACGACCTTGGCGGTGCCGAGCCCGGTCCTGATGTCGAGGCGCAGCAGGTCGAGGTTCGTGCCCGCGTAGAGGGAGCTCCCGTCGGGCAGGACGGCGAGATCGTTGACCGTGTGGGCGGTGACCGCCGTCTGGTCGATGAACTCCTGGTCGCCGGTGGAGAATTCCAGGATCCGGCCCGGCTCCTCCTGCCCGGCGGGGCCCGAGGGCCCGGACTGGCCGACGTAGAGGGTCTCGCCGTCCGGGTCGGTGGCCAGACTGGTCGCCGCGCCCGGGGTCCAGCCCGCCGGGAGCTGCTGCGCCGGCGCGGCGATGTGGGCCTTGACCGTGTTGGTCGCGGTGTCGATGACGTAGACGGCGGAGCCGACTCCGACGTACAGCCGGTCGCCGTCCGGGCTGAGGGCCGGCCGCCCGTAGGGTGCCGGGTCGCCGAGCGGGAGGCGGGCCCTCACCGTGCCGGTCTGCGTGTCGACGGTGGACAGGTACACGCCCTGGCGCCCGCCGACCACGTCCGTCAGCACGAGGTAGACCGTGCGGCCGTCCGCACTGACCGCCTCGGTGACCTTCTCCCAGGTGAACTCCGCGAGCCGGACGGCCCCCGGAACGCCGGAGACGGGGCCGTCGGGAACGCCGGAGGGGGCCGCCCCCGAGGCCCCCGAGACACCCGCCCCACCGAGCAGCAGGGCCACCGCCGTCGCCGCCGAGACGGTCCAGCGGGATCCGCGCAGTAACGCGCTTGCCGGGGTCCTCATCATGTCCTCCCCTTGTCGTCCGGTGCGCCGCGCCGGGCACCGGGTGGATCGAAGCCTAGGGGATTCCATTGCCATTGGATGGAACAACTATTAAGTGTTGAAGGAGAGTTGGAAGATCCGGCAGTGACTGGTGGGGCGTGCGGAGCCGGCCTGTCGGGATCGTCGTGCCCACCGGGAACTGCTCGACCGCCGTGCTTTCCATCGCGAGCCGGCGGGAAGTCAACTGGCGCCCACCATAGGGTGAATCCCTCTCCGCCGAATGAGAGAATCACCCCGGCCCGCTAATTCTCTTCCGGAAGACCGGAGTTACGACCCGCCAAAGGAACCGCAGATGACCGACCTTCCGGCGCCCGCCCCCTTCACCACCGAGGACACTCTGTTCGGCGAGATCACCGTCCGCGTCGACGGCCAGGACCGGGTGACCGTCTCCGGGGAGCGGATCCCCACTGCCGTCCTGGAGCGCGACCCGGGCAGCGAGCCGGACCCGCAGATCGCCATCGGTACCCGCGACACCGCCCACCTGGATGCTGCTGGTCGAAGGGGTCGGCGCCCTCATCCCCTGAGCCGCCGACCCGGCCGCCCGCCGGCCCGCGGACGGCACGGCGCCGGGCCCGTAGGGGAGGAGATCCCGTACGGGCCCGGCGTCGTTGTGCGTGTGCGGGCTCAGTCGGCGGCGCCCAGCATCCAGGCCGTCCCGCCCGCCAACTCCTCGGCGTGCAGGGCGGAGACGAGCGCCGCCTCGGTTCTCGACCGCAGGCACAGCTTGGCCCCGGGGTGGGGCGGGGGCCGTCACGCGGCGAGGTGCTCCAGCGTGAACAGGGTCGCCCGGTAGGAGTACTGGTTCACGCCCGAACCTGCGGAGCCGGCCGGGTCGGCGACGGTGCCAAAGCTCCCGCTGTGCCCGATCCGGAGCAGCACCTCGCTGGAGCCGGGTGAGGGGTGGATCAGCGAGAAGATCTGGTTGCCGTAGATCCACCCCGAGCAGTCGAACACGTTGAAGGGGGCGCCGTCGCTGTTCCCCTCGTTCGGGTCGTTCGGGTTCCGTTTCCAGTGGCCCAGGCAGTCGTCCTCGTTCAGCCGGCTGCGGAAGATGAAGGACTGGTTGTCGGAGTTGTAGTGGCACAGCTTCCACTGCTGGTTGTAGCCACCGGTGTCGGGGTTCTGGATGACCTGCCCCCAGGAGCTGGCCATGTTCTTCTCCACGAGCTGTCCGAACGGCGTCTTGATCCGGTAGTAGCCGTCGTCGCAGACGTAGCCGTGCCACTCGCTCGACGCCAGTGCTTGGGTCGCGGCCGACGCGGGGCCGGCGAGCAGGGTGAGGCCGGCCAGCGAGGCGAGGGCGCCGGCGCCGAGGGCGCGCAGCGCCGTGCCCCGGCGGGTGGTGGCGTGGCGCAGCGGGTTTGTCACGGGTTCCTCCGTCGTCAGGTCGGTGGGCACGGTCAGCAGTTGCTGATGAGGAGTTGGGCGGCCCGGCGCACGGTGGCGGCCGGTTCGGCGGGGGCGCAGCCGACCGAGCCGATCTCCGGGGACTCGTAGGTGGTGAACGTCCCGGGGGTGGGCTGGGTGGTGACCCAGATGCCGGTGGTGGGGCCGGTCTGGGCGCAGATGCGGTTGACGTACTGGCCGGTGACGACCCTGGTGCCGCGGTAGAGGCCGTAGCGCCCGGGGTCCTTGAGGTTCCAGACGTCGCTCACGGTCTGGCTGGTGGTGCTGGAGGTGGTCTTCTGGACCGAGAAGCCGACCTTGACCTCGACCTTGGCGAACAGCGCGCTCGCGGTGGCGGTGATCTCGGTCTTGTTGTCGACGGTGGTGGTCACCGAGCTGACCCTGGTCAGGGTGTCGGTGTGCTGTCCGGTGGTGCCCGGGGCGACGTTGTAGATGAGGAAGTCGGTGACGGTGGGGGTGATCTGCACGTTGAAGGGCTCCGTGGTGGCGCGGTCCACAGCGGGGTTGCAGAGGGTCGGGAGGGTGTCGGCGTGGGCGGCGGGGGCGGCGCCAAGGCTTAACAGCCCCACCGCGATGGCGGTGGTGGCCGAGGCCGCGAGGGTGCGCCGGCGCGGCTTGCGGGTGGTGGTCATCTGTGCTCCTCCAGCGGGCGCGGAAACAAGGACGAGGCGTGCGTGCGCGCGCCTCGTGCAGGGGTACGTGCGGACTGCTGGTGCGCATTCGTCCTGGTGGATGCTTCGGGCCTTGCGGCAGGACCCTTGTCCGGAGGCTCCTCGAAGATCGTGTGGTGTGGGTTCGCACTGGCCGGGGCCGGTAGGCGCCCGGACCGTGATACCTCCGTGGTCCGGTGATGAAGAGTCTTGTCGTGACGCACCGGTCGCCAGTAGTGGCTGATGACATGAGTCGGGCGGGCCGTGTCATGGTTCGCCTATGACAACTGTCATCTTTTGGTTGGTTCGGTTGCAGACAGCGAGCCGAGGCTGACTCTAGGGTGGCCGGACATGATCACCTCACCTATGGGGTCCGGTACGGTCGATCCGGGGCGGCTGGGCCGTCTCACCCACTGGACGTTGCTCGCTCTGGGGCCCCTATGGTTGTTGCTGGCCGCGAACGACCTCGTCTTCAACCTCGGCCCCGGACACCAGGCACTGGTCGCTCCGGTGCTCGTCGCCGTCGCGGTCCAGCACACTCGGCTCATCCGCCGGGCGGTGCCGGGTGGCCTCGCCGGCCAGGTCCCCCGCCATGGCTCCGCCACCGCCGAGGGGCGGTGGAGCCTCCTGCTGCTGGCCGCAGCGATCGCGACGTGGGGCGACATGGCGGTCCGTCCGTACACCGCACTCGACTGGGCCATGCTGCCGGGGGCCATGGCAGCGGCGATGGCCCTGACCCTGCCCGCCCGGGCGCGCCGCCGGCTGCTCACGACAGTCGCGCTGGGCTGTGCGGTGCTGGGTGAGGCAGTGGCGCAGTGGCGCCAGGACAACCCCTACCTGCCCGGGGTGCCGGCGGCGACCGGTGCGGGGATGGTGCTGTTCATCGCCGGGGTGGAGTTGATGGTGGCCCGGCTGTGGCGGGCGGTCCTGGAGGCCGAACACGTCCGCGAGACCACGGCCACCCTGGCCGTGGCGGAGGAGAGGCTGCGGTTCGCCGCAGATCTGCACGATCTCCAGGGCCACCGGCTCCAGGCCATCACACTCAAGGGCGAGTTGGCCGAGCGACTGATCGGCCGCAGTGACCACGAGGCGCGCGCGCACGTCCGGGAGATCATCGAACTGGCTCGCTCCGCACTCGAGGAGTCCCGGGCCGTGGTCCACGGCTACCGGCGCGCCAGCCTGAGTAGCGAACTGGCCAACGCCGCGGGAATCCTGGAAGCCGCCGGAATCCGCACCGCGATCGACGGAGACGCCGCACGCATCCCTCACCAGCTCCAGCCGGCCTTCGCCGCCTTGGTCCGCGAAGGCATCACCAACATCCTCCGCCACAGCCGTGCCCGCCACTGCCAGATCACCATCACCGCTGCCGCGGGTCAGGCCCGCGTCCTGCTGCGCAACGACGGTGCCCCGTCGCACCCTGCGGACCCCGGCAGCGGCCTGGCCGGACTGCAGGAACGCTTCCACGCCATCGGCGGTTACATTCGCATCGCCACCCACCCCGGCGGCCACTTCGAACTGGTCGGCCACACCCACCGGGAGACCCCGCGTGATTCGCATCCTGCTCGCCGATGACGAAGACCTCACCCGCGGCGCCCTCGCCGCACTCCTCGACCTCGAACCGGACCTGACCGTCACCGCCCAGGCTCCTGACGGCCTCACGGCAGTCCAGACCGCCGCCCGTCACCCGATCGACATCGCCCTGTTGGACCTGGAGATGCCCCACCTCGACGGCATCTCCGCCGCCCAGGAGATCCGCCGCCACCGCCCCATCCCCACTGTCCTCGTCACGCGTCACGCCCGGCCCGGCGTCCTGCGTCGCGCTCTGGCCGCAGGCATCCAGGGCTTTGTCCCCAAAACCACTCCCGCCACCCAACTGGCCGACATCCTGCGCGACATCCACACCGGCGGCCGCTACATCGACCACCAGCTCGCCACCCACGCCCTCACCGAGACCCCCTGTCCTCTGACCCCCCGCGAACTCGATGTCCTGCGTGCCGTCCACCACGGCCACGCCGTCAGCGCCCTCGCCGAACAGCACCATCTCGCTCCCGGCACCGTCCGCAACTACCTCTCCGGTGCCATCACCAAACTCGCTGTCCGCACCCGCCACGAAGCGGCTCGCCGTGCCTGGGAAGAAGGGTGGATCTGATCCTGAACGAGGTGTACTCGCGTCCCGCCCCACTGGCGACGGGTTGGTGGCGTACGGGAGCTGGTGAATAGGGTGGGTACGGCCGATGACCGAGCGCACCACTGGAGACCTCATGAGTTCGACCGCTGTTCCCGACACCCTGCTCCCGGTCGGGGTCATCGGCCTCGGTGACATCGCCCAGAAGGCGTACCTGCCCGTCCTCGGAGCGATGCCGGGCCTCGACCTGCGGTTGATGACCCGGGACCGGGCCAAGCTCGATCGCCTCGGCGACGTCCACCGGATCGCGCCCGAGCACCGCTTCACCGATCTCGGGGAGTTGATCGGGAGCGGGATCCGGGCGGCGTTCGTGCACGCCGCGACCAGCCAGCACGTGCCGATCGTGGAGCAGCTGCTGACGGCCGGTGTCGATGTCTACGTGGACAAGCCGCTCGACTACACCGTCGACGGCGCCCGCCGGCTCGTCGACCTCGCCGACCGGACGGGCCGCTCGCTGATGGTCGGCTTCAACCGCCGGCACGCGCCCGGCTACGCCCAGGCCAAGGAGCGCCCCCGCGACCTGATCGTCCTGCAGAAGAACCGCGAGGGCCTCGCCGAGGCCGCCCGCTCCCTGGTGTTCGACGACTTCATCCACGTCGTCGACACCCTGCGCTTCCTGGCCCCCGGCGAGATCGGGCAGGTGGACGTCCGGGCCCGCGTCCGGGACGGGCTGGTCGAGCACGTCGTGCTGACCCTCGGTGGGGACGGCTTCACGGCGCTCGGCATCATGAACCGGCTCTCCGGCTCGACCGAGGAGATCCTGGAGGTCTCCGGCGCCGACTCCAAGCGGGCGGTGCACAACCTCGCCGAGGTGATCGACCACCGCGGCCAGCCCACCGTCCGCCGGCGTGGTGACTGGGTGTCCGTCGCCCGCCAGCGCGGCATCGAGCAGTGCGTCCAGTCCTTCCTGGACGCCGTCCGGGCCGACAAGACCCTGGACGCGCACGACGCCCTGCGCACCCACGAGCTGTGCGAGCTGATCGTGGAGCGGATCGAGGCGGGCTGAGGGGGCGTCGAGGCAGGCTGAAGGAGCGGGCTGAAGGGACGGGGGTGGGAGCGGAGGCAGGAGCAGGGGCCGGGGCGAGTGTCGGAGCGGAACCAGAAGTTCACTGACGGGGTCTTGTCGCGTCATTTTCTACGCGCGTATCTTGGGGTCGCTGCGGGGGGCGGGTGACCGGCTTCCGCTTCATCTACGCGGGTAGCGCGTGCCATGGGCACGCCGCCTGACCATGCGTCACGGCCCGGCGGCCGCAGACCCGCCGGGTGGACGACGCCCTGTGCCCCGCTCCACCCTCGACCGCCGTGCCACGACCGTGCCGCACGACGGAGCTAGGAGTCATGCCCCGGTGACCACCGCCCCCGCTCCCCGCCCCCGCCGGGCCCTGCTGCGCGCCGCGATCCTCCCGGCCGGACTGGCCGCCTCGCTGGTGCTCGTCCCGCTGCCGGCCGCGAACGCCGCGCCCGCCGCCGCGAACGCCGCCGCCCCGGCCGGGCCGACCGAGGCCGGACCGCTGCGCATCCACGACATCCAGGGCACCACCCGGATCTCCCCGCAGGCCGGGAAGCCCGTCACCGGCGTGCCCGGCGTCGTCACCGGCGTGCGCGCCTACGGCAGCGCCAAGGGCTTCTGGATGCAGGACCCGAACCCCGACGCCGACCCGGCCACCAGCGAGGGCGTCTTCGTCTACACCGGCGGCAACCCGACCGTGAAGGCCGGCGACTCGGTCCTGGTCAGCGGCAAGGTCACCGAGTACTACCCGGCCTTCGCGGGCGGCTCGCAGTCCGTCACCGAGCTCACCGGCCCCGCCGTCACCGTGCTGTCCTCCGGCAACCCGCTGCCGGCCCCGGTGGTCGTGGACACCCGCAACATCCCCGGCACCTACGCCCCGCCGGCGCCCGCGGGCGGCAGCATCGACGCGCTGCCGCTCAACCCGGAGAAGTACGCCCTGGACTTCTACGAGTCGCTGGAGGGCATGCTCGTCCAGGTCAAGGACGTCCGGGTGATACAGGCGACGGACAAGTACAACGAGCTGTGGGTCGCCGCCGACCGGCAGGACCAGCGCAGCAAGCGCGGCGGCGTGCTGTACGAGTCGTACGCGGAGCCCAACGTGGGCCGCCTGATGGTGCAGCAGCAGGCGGCGGTCACCCCGCAGCAGCCGTTCCCGGTGGCCAACGTGGGCGACGTGCTGACCGGCACCACCACCGGCCCGCTGGACTACAACCAGTTCGGCGGCTACACCCTCGTCGCCGGCACCCTGGGCACGCTCCAGGACAACCACCTCCAGCGCGAGGTCACCGCCAAGGCGGCCGACCGCGAACTCGCCATCGCCACCTACAACGTGGAGAACCTCGCCCCCGGCAACCCGGACGCCAAGTTCGCCGAGCTGGCCCAGGGCATCGTCACCAACCTGCGCTCGCCCGACATCGTCGCCCTGGAGGAGATCCAGGACAACAACGGCGCCAAGAACGACGGCACGGTCGACGCGAGCCAGACCGTCGCCAAGTTCATCGCCGCGATCAAGGCGGCCGGCGGCCCGGCGTACGACTGGCGCTCGATCGACCCGCAGGACGGCAAGGACGGCGGCGAGCCGGGCGGCAACATCCGGCAGGTGTTCCTGTTCAACCCGCAGCGGGTCTCCTTCACCGACATCCCCGGCGGCGCCGCCACCAGCGCCGTGGACGTCGCCGGCAGCGGCGCCACCACCGCGCTGACCGCCTCGCCCGGCCGGATCGCCCCGGCCGACGACGCGTGGACCAACAGCCGCAAGCCGCTGGTCGGGCAGTTCTCCTTCCGCGGCAAGAAGGTCTTCGTCATCGCCAACCACTTCAACAGCAAGGGCGGCGACCAGGGCATCGACAGCCGCTTCCAGGCCCCCACCCGCAGCTCCGAGGTGCAGCGGGTCAAGCAGGCCACCATCGAGCAGGCCTTCGTCGCCAAGCTGCTGGCCGCCGACAAGGAGGCGCGCGTCGTCTCGCTCGGCGACTTCAACGACTACCAGTTCTCGCCCGCGCTGGCCGCGCTCACCAAGGACGGCGTGCTGCGCGACCTGGTGAACGAACTGCCGGAGACCGAGCAGTACTCGTACGTCTACCAGGGCAACTCGCAGGTGCTGGACCACATCCTGGTCAGCCCCGAGGTCGGCTACGCCAAGTACGACGTGGTGCACATCAACGCCGAGTTCGCCCAGCAGGCCAGCGACCACGACCCGCAGGTGGTCCGGATCAAGCCCTGACCGCTCCGCATCAGGTCCTGACCGGTCCGCATCGGACCCTGACCTGCAGCTATGCTGCCTTCGCCGGAGGTGACCACCGCCGGCGAAGGCAGCTGCGGCAGTGGGGGTCGGAGAACATGCGGTACCGGATCGAGCGGATGGGAGCCGAGGACTGGCAGCGCCTGCGGAAGGTGCGGCTGGCCCAACTCCTCGACTTCCCGATGGCGTTCGGCGAGACCCACGAGGCCGCGCAGGCCCTGGGCGAGGCCGACTGGCGGGCCCGGGCGGCCCGGGTGAACGAGCCGGGCAGCGTCGGCCTGGCGGCCGTCGACCCGGACGGCGAATGGGTCGGCACGATGCTGTCCGTCCCCGACCGGGACCAGGCCGCGACCGCCGTCCTGATCGGCGTCTGGGTGGCCCCGCAACACCGCGGCCGCGAACGCGGCGTGACGGACGCCCTGCTGGACGCCGCCACCGACTGGGCCCGCACCGAGGGCGGCGCCAAGCGGATGCTGCTCGGCGTGCACGAGGCGAACGCCCGCGCCGCCGCCTTCTACCTGCGCCGGGGCTTCACCTACACCGGCGGAGAGACCCCGTACGGGCTCGACCCGCAGGCCCGCATCCTGGAGATGGCCCTCCCACTGGACTGAAACGCCCCGAGGTCGGCCGAACGTCCGTTCCCACGAAGCAGGTTGGGCGGAAAAGCGCGGGCCCCGAGCGCGCCCGCGCCCTAGGATCGACGGTCATGGTTGATCTCTATCCTCCGACGAGTCCCTACGGCCACGGTTTCCTCGACACCGGAGACGGCAACCGGGTCTACTACGAGCAGCTCGGCAACCCCGAGGGCAAGCCCGTCCTGTACGTCCACGGCGGCCCCGGGGCGGGGACGCCGGACCGGCCCACCCGGGCGTGGGACCCGGACTGCTACCGCGTGATCCGCTACGACCAGCGCAACTGCGGACGCAGCACCCCGCACGCCAGCGACCCGGCGGCGGACATGAGCCTGAACACCACGCAGCACCTGATCGACGACATGGAGCGGCTGCGCGAACACCTCGGCATCGAGCGGTGGTTGCTGAACGGCGCATCCTGGGGTTCGACCCTCCTGCTGGCCTACGCGCAGCAGCACCCCGAGCGGGTCAGCGAGATCATCATCCAGGCGGTGACGACGACCCGCCGGGCCGAGACCGACTGGCTCTACCGGGGCGCCGGGTCCTTCTACCCCGAGGCGTGGGACCGGTTCCGCGAGGGCGTGCCCGAGGACGAACGGGACGGCGACCTGCTCGCCGCCTACGCGCGGCTGATGGAGAACCCCGACCGGGCAGTCCGGGAGAAGGCCGCCGCCGACTGGCTCGCCTGGGAGGACGCGGTCATCTCGAACGAGCCCAACGGCTCGCCCGGCATGTACAGCGCCCGGGAGGTCGACGAGCAGATCGCGTTCGTCCGGATCTGCGCCCACTTCTTCAGCAACGGCGCATGGCTGGAGGAGGACCAACTGCTGCGCAACGCCCACAAACTGGCCGGGATCCCGGCGGTGCTGGTGCACGGCCGGCACGACATGGGCGGCCCGGTGCAGACGGCGTGGGAGCTGGCGAAGGCGTGGCCGGGCGCGCGGCTGCACATCTCCGAGGACTCGGGGCACATCGGCAGCGAGGAGATGAAGGAGACCGTCCGGGAGGCCATCGAGGAGTTCAAGCACCGCTGATCCCCGGGGTGCCCGGCAGGGCGACGCCGGTCGGGGGCGTCGCCCTGCCCATCTGTAGGCGGGGTCTGGCGGTCGCACCTTCTGCGGTGCCGTGTTGCCGGGTGCGGCTAGTGTGCCGGTCATGTCCGATAATCTGCGGGGCATCCGCCCGCGTGCTGAATCCGTCGTGGCCGTTGGGCGGTTGGCCGATCCGGGGTTCCTGGTGAACGCGGACCCGGGATCGGTACTGGCGTTGCTGGACACGGCGTCGGGCCCGGCGGCGCGGTTGGCCGCGTCGGTGTACCGGGCCTCGACAGACCTGCATCGTGACGTCACTGCGGGGGTGCGCCGACAGCTGCTGGCGCTGGACGCGGCCCGTTACGGGGACCGGGAGCTGTCGGCACGGATCACCGCGGTACCGGTGGAGGGCGAACCCGCCGCACCGTGGGGCGTCGAGTGGGCCACCGGCGGCCAGCTCGACCGGTCCCGGCGTCGTATTCCGACCGTCCACACTACCGATGCGTTGCTGGCGGTCGCGACGGCCGTGGTCGACGGCCGCCCCGTGGCGGTCACCGGCAGTTCCTTGGCGGTCACCAACAGTTCCTTGGCGGTCACCGGCAGTTCCGAGCGGACCGTGCGGGTATGGGACCTGACCACCGGCCAGCAGATCGGCAAACCCCTCACCGGCCACAGCGGCGAGGTGTGCGCGGTGGCGACGGCGGTGCTCGACGGCCGCCCCGTGGCGCTCACCGGCAGTGGTGACCGGACCGTGCGGGTGTGGGACCTGACCACCCGCGAGCAGATCGGCCAACCCCTCACCGGCCACACAGCCGGGGTGTTGGCGGTGGCGATGGCGGTGCTCGACGGCCGTCCCGTCGCGGTCACCGGCAGCGGCGACGTGCGGGTGTGGGACCTGACCACGCGCGAGCAGATCGGCGAGCCGCTCACCGGCCACACCTCTGCTGTGTACTCGGTGGCGACGGCGGTGCTCGACGGCCGTCCCGTCGCGGTCACCGGCAGCCACGACGGGACCGCGCGAGTGTGGGACCTGACCACCCGCGAGCAGATCGGCGAGCCGCTCACCGGCCACGAGGAGGCGGTACGAGCGGTGGCGACGGGGGTGCTCGACGGCCGTCCCGTGGCGGTCACCGGTGGCCACGACGAGACCGTGCGGGTGTGGGACCTGGCCACCGGCCGGCAGCTCGGCCGACCTCTCACCGGCCACGACGGCTGGGTGCTGTCGGTGGTCACGACAACGATCGAAGGCCGCCCCTGCATCGTCAGCGGAGGCGAGGACTGGACGCTCCAGGTGTGGGATCTGGCCACGGGCAAGCCGCTCGGCGAGCCGGTGCGCGGCCATACCGACAAGGTGCGGGCGATGACGACGGCGGTGCTGGACGGCCGTCCCCACGTGATCGCCGGCAGTCAGGACGGGATGGTGCGGGTGTGGGACCTGACCTCGGGCGGCCAGGTGGGTGAGCCGCTCACCGGCCACACCGGCGAGGTGGGCACGGTGGCGACGGCGGTGGTCGAGGGCCGCCCCGTCGCGGTCACCGGCAGTTCTGACCAGACCGTGCGGATCTGGGATCTGACCGCTGGTCGCCATATCGGCCGTCACCTCACCGATCGGGACGGCTGGGTGTGGGCGGTGGCGACGGCGGTGGTCGACGGCCGCCCCGTGGCGGTCACCGGCAGCCACGATGAAACCCTGCGGGTATGGGACCTGACCACGCGCGAGCAGATCAGCGAGCCGCCCACCGGCCACGAGGAGGGGGTGAACGCGGTGGCGACGGGGGTGGTCGACGGCCGCCCTGTAGCGATCACCGGCGGCTTCGATGACGTACGGGTCTGGGACCTGCCTTCGGGTCAGCAGGTCGGTGAGCCCCTGACGGGCCACACCGGCGAGGTGAACGCGGTGGCGACGGCGGTGGTCGAGGGCCGCCCCCTGGCGATCACCGGCGGCGACGACGGCACGGTACTGGTCTGGGACCTGACCACGCGCGAGCAGATCGGCGAGCCCCTGACCGGCCACACCGACTGCGTGCTGGCGGTGGCGACGACGGTGGTCGACGGCCGCCCCGTGGCGGTCACCGGCGGCGACGACTGTACGGTGCGGGTCTGGGACCTGACCACCGTCCAGCGGATCGGCCAACCCTTCACCGGCCACACCGGTGAGGTGAACGCGGTGGCGACGGCGGTGGTCGAGGGCCGCCCCCTGGCGATCACCGGCGGCGACGATGGCACGGTGCGGGTCTGGGACCTGACCACCGGCGACCAGGTCGGGCCGGAGTTGGTGTTCCCACTGCGGGTCTGGGCGGTGGCCGTGGTACCGGATGGCCGGTTGGTGGTGGGCTTCGGCTGGGAGGTCGCGGTGTTGGCCCGCCGCTGACCGGGCCCCGCACAAGCGGCTCGCAGTACGAGCCACTTGGGAGACGGTCCCCCGAGGGGCGTGGGGGCAGTGGCGGGAGATGCCGCGTGAGTTCGGCGTCTGGTCGACCGTGCACAACCACGTCCGGCAGCCAGAGCGAAGTCCGTCTCGTCGCCGACCGCAGGTGCCGACCGCTGGAGTTCGTCCCCGTGCTGACGGGCCTACAGCCAGCGGTCGTACCAGGTGCGGATGCGCCGGAGGGCGTCGAGTTGATGGGCGCGCTCGTGCAGCCCGTGGCCCTCTCGGGGGTAGACGACGAACTCGTGCTCGACGCCGAAGTGGCGCAGTGCGCGATGGAAGTGGATCGCCTGGCCGAGGGGCACGTTGGTGTCCTGCTCGCCGTGCAGGATCAGGACCGGGGTGCGGATCCGGGACACGTGGGAGATCGGGCTGTTCCGGTCGTGGAGGTGCGGTCCCGGCCCGTTCCAGCCGGTGCTGCCGCCGAGCGCCGCGTCCATGACTCCCCACTCGCCGGTCCCGGCCTGCAGGCCCCAGTCGGTGATGCCGGCGCCCATCATGGCGGCCTTGAAGCGCTCGGTCTGGCCGATGGCCCAGGCCGCCATGAAACCGCCGTGGCTCCAGCCGGAGATGCCCAGGCGTTCGGGATCGGCGACTCCCTCGGCGACCAGCAGGTCGATCCCGGTGAGGATGTCGGTCCACTCGTCGCCGCCCACCGCGCCCGCCACCACGGCGGCGAATTCATGGCCGTGGCCCGACCCGCCCCGGGGATTGGGCAGGAAGACCGCGTATCCGGCGGTCGCCAGCCACTGCCCGCAGTCGACCGCGGTGAGCGCGAACTCGTCGGCATGGCGGAAGTAAGGGCCGCCGTGGACCATGGTGACGAGCGGGAACGGACCCTGGTCCCGAGTCCGGCCGGCGGGCAGGATCAGCAGGCCGTCCAACTGGAGTCCGTCGGGCGCCTGGTAGCTGAGCCGTTCCTGGACACCCCAGCGGATCCCGCGCAGTTCGGGACTGGTGTCGCTGAGCCGGAGCAGTGGCCCGCCCGTGGGTCCCGCGTGGACGTTCCTGGGCTCGCGCGCGGTGCTCATCAGCACGGCGAGGGTCTCTCCGGAGTGGCTCGCAGTGAGCCCGGCGAGCGTGCCGGGCGTGCCGAACGTGCCTGGCGTGCCGGGCGCGCAGGACAGTCGGCGGAACCGCAGCGACTGCGGATCGAGCCGGTACAGCGGGGTGTCCAGCCCGTCGGCGAACAGCGCCAGCGGCGGCCCGTCGGCGACCTGCACCAGCTCGGTGGGGCAGACGGACATGCCGGCCGTGAGATTGCGCTGTTCGACGGTCGGGCCGGTCGCCGGCGGCACGGTGTCGATCACGGCGAGCGCGCCGACCAAGTGCCCGGGCGTCACAGCCAGGTGGGCCAGATGCCATTCACCGTCGTGATGCCACCAGGCCGGGGACTGTGCCTCGAATCCGACCGGGCCCAGGTCCTGGACGGCTCCCGTCTCCGGGGCGACCAAGTGCAGTCCTGCCGTCGTGACGCCGGGGTCGAGCTCGGGGGTGGCCCAGCTCAGCACGGCCAGCGGGCCGCCGTCCGGACGCTGGGCCACCTCCACGACATGGCGGTCTCCGAGGCCGTCCACGGTGCGGACCACGCCGGTCGCCAGGTCGAGCAGGCGCAGCCGGGTGGCGGGGAGGTGCCGGCCCCAGACCTTCGCGTCGTCACCCTCGGCCTCCCGGTGTTCGTCCTCCGGAGTGGGCTCGTCCTCGGCGAGCAGCGCGACGGTGCGGCCGTCGGCGAGCGGGTAGTGGTCGCCGATGCCCCCGCGCCACCTGGTCAGGGGCTCCGCCTCGGCGCTGTCCTCGCTGCCGTCCAGAAGGATCCGCTGGAGTTGAGCGGTGCCCCGTTCCTCGCGGTCGGAGGTGAAGAACAGGAAAGCCGAGTCCGGCGCCCACTTCGGGGCGGCGGCGCGGGCCGTGCCGTCGGTCAGCCTGTGCGGGGCCGCGCTGCCATCGGCGGCGGCGACCCAGACCGAGCTGTGCGGCCGTCCGTCCCTGCCACTGTTCGCGACCACGCCGTAGGCGACCAGGCGGCCGTCGGACGAGATGGCCGGGGCCACGGGGGCGGCCATGTCCACCACCAGTTCCGCGGTGAGCAGGTCGGTCGATTCGGGAGTCGGTCGCGGTGCAGGCTGCGGCATGCGGACTGCCTTTCACTCGCCAGTACGACGGACGGACATCCTGTCGCACCGACGGGCCGGTGTCAGTCGGGTTTCGGAGAATCAGGCCAGGCAAGGCAGGGCAGGGCAACTGTCGCCGAATCAGTGAGGCTCAGGGGTGCGTGGTTCGACGCGAACGGCGGAGCCATCCTGAAACAAGCAGGCGTGATTGCTTTTTTCTGCGCCCGGTGCCACGCTGCTGCCCGGCGGCGCTCGTGTGGGAGCGTCGCCAACCCGTCGGCAGGGGAGGCGCTTTGGCGCGCGAACGCTCGGTACTGCGGGTCGGCAACGCCTCGGGGTTCTACGGGGACCGCTTCGCGGCGGTGCGGGAGATGCTCACCGGCGGGCCGCTGGACGTGCTCACCGGGGACTACCTGGCGGAGCTGACCATGCTCATCCTGGCCCGGGACCGCCTGAAGGACCCGTCCCTCGGCTACGCCCGGACGTTCCTGCGGCAGATGGAGGAGTGCCTCGGCCTGGCGCAGGAGCGCGGGGTGAGGATCGTGGTGAACGCGGGCGGGCTGAACCCGGCCCGGCTCGCCGCCGAACTGCGGAACCTGGCGCAGCGCCAGGGCCTCGCGGTGGCCGTCGCCCACGTCGAGGGGGACGACCTGTTGCCGCGTCGGAGCGAACTCGGCTTGCCTGAAGGGCTGTTGGCCGCGAACGCCTACCTCGGCGGCTTCGGGGTGGCGGCCTGTCTGGCCGCGGGCGCCGAGGTGGTGGTCACCGGGCGGGTCACGGATGCGGCGCTGGTCGCCGGGCCCGCGATCGCCCACTTCGGCTGGACGGCGGCGGACCTCGACGCCCTCGCCGGGGCGGTGGTCGCCGGGCACGTGCTGGAGTGCGGCGCCCAGGCGACGGGCGGGAACTACGCGTTCTTCCGCGAGCACGACGTGACCCGCCCGGGCTTCCCGATCGCCGAACTGCACGCCGACGGCTCCAGCGTGATCACCAAGCACCCGGGCACCGGCGGCGCCGTCACCGCGGGCACCGTCACCGCCCAACTCCTGTACGAGAC
This sequence comes from Kitasatospora sp. NPDC058243, assembly GCF_042882025.1. Lineage (NCBI taxonomy): Bacteria > Bacillati > Actinomycetota > Actinomycetes > Kitasatosporales > Streptomycetaceae > Kitasatospora > Kitasatospora sp. NPDC058243. Next base: position 47,674 of record NZ_JBHVWW010000047.1, on the reverse strand, counting down.
GGGCGGAGCGCGCTACCTGGGCCCGGACGTCACCGCCCGGCTGGACACCGTGCGGCTCGCCGAGGAGGGGCCGGACCGGGTCCGGATCGACGGGGTGCGCGGCGAGGCGCCGCCGCCCACGCTGAAGGTGGGCCTGAACCGGCTCGGCGGCCACCGCAACGAGGTGGTGTTCGTCCTCACCGGCCTCGACATCGAGGCCAAGGCCGACCTGGTGCGGCGGCAGTTCCTGGACGCCCTGCCGCCCGCCGCCCGGCCCGCCGAGCTGCGCTGGACGCTCGCCCGGACCGACCACCCGGACGCCGGCACCGAGGAGGCCGCCTCCGCCCTGCTCCGGCTCACCGCCCGCGACCCGGACCAGGCCAAAGTCGGGCGCGAACTGGGCAAGGCTGCCGTGGAGTTGGGGTTGGCCGGCTACCCGGGCTTCCACCTCACCGCCCCGCCCGGCCCCGGCGCGCCGTACGGGGTGTTCGCCGCCGCGTACGTCGACGCCAAGGTTGTCGAGCACACCGCCGTGCTGCCGGACGGCCGCCGGCTCGCCGTCCCGCCGGCCCCGGTGACGAGCCGGCCGGCCGAGACCTCCGAAGAGCCGAAGCTCCCCGACGCGCCCCCCGACGCTCTCCCCACCGGCCCGACCCGCCGCGCCCCGCTCGGCCTGGTGGCCGGCGCCCGCAGCGGCGACAAGGGCGGCGACGCCAACCTCGGTGTCTGGGCCCGCTCCGAGGCGGGCTGGCGTTGGCTCGCCCACACCCTCACCGTCGACAAGCTGCGCGAACTCCTACCCGAGACCGCCGACTTGCCCGTCACCCGGCACCTGCTCCCGAACCTGCGCGCGGTCAACTTCACCCTCACCGGCCTGCTCGGCGAGGGCGTCGCCGCCCAGCACCGCTTCGACCCGCAGGCCAAGGCGCTCGGGGAGTGGCTGCGCTCCCGCCACCTCGACATCCCGGAGGCCCTGCTGTGACCGTGCTGCCCACCCGCGTCGACCCGGCCGGGCCCGAGCACGCCGAGTACCGGGCCGCGATGCTCGCCAAGCTGGCCGGGCTGGACGCCGAGCACGCCAAGGCGCTGGCCGGTGGCGGCCCCAAGTACGTGGACCGCCACCGCGCCCGCGGCAAGCTGCTGCCGCGCGAGCGGATCGAGCTGCTGGTCGACCCGGACTCGCCGTTCCTGGAGCTGTCGCCGCTGGCCGCCTGGGGCAGCGACTACCCGGTGGGCGCGGCGCTGGTCACCGGCATCGGCGTGATCGAGGGCGTGGAGTGCCTGATCACCGCCAACGACCCGACGGTGCGCGGCGGCGCCAGCAACCCGTGGACGCTGCGCAAGGCCTTGCGCGCCAACGAGATCGCGTTCGACAACCGCCTCCCGGTGGTGAACCTGGTCGAGTCCGGCGGCGCCGACCTGCCCAGCCAGAAGGAGATCTTCATCCCCGGCGGCGCGCTGTTCCGCGACCTCACCCGGCTCTCCGCGGCCGGAATCCCCACCGTGGCCGTGGTGTTCGGCAATTCGACGGCCGGCGGCGCCTACGTGCCCGGCATGTCGGACCACACCGTGCTGGTCAGGGAGCGCGCCAAGGTGTTCCTCGGCGGCCCGCCGCTGGTCAGGATGGCCACCGGCGAGGAGGCCGACGACGAGTCGCTCGGCGGCGCCGAGATGCACGCCCGCACCTCCGGTCTGGCCGACCACTTCGCGGCGGACGAGGCGGACGCGCTGCGGCTGGCCCGCCGGATCGTCGCCCGGCTGGACCACCGCAAGCCGGGCCCGTCGCCGGACCGGCTGGCCGAGCCGCCGAAGTACGACGAGGAGGAGCTGCTGGGCATCGTCCCGGGCGACCTCAAGGTGCCCTTCGACCCGCGCGAGGTGATCGCCCGGATCGTCGACGGCTCCGACTTCGACGAGTTCAAGCCGCTCTACGGCACCAGCCTGGCCACCGGCTGGGCCCGGCTGCACGGCTACCCGGTCGGCGTGCTGGCCAACGCGCAGGGCGTGCTGTTCAGTGCGGAGTCCCAGAAGGCCGCCCAGTTCATCCAGTTGGCGAACCAGCGGGACATCCCGCTGCTGTTCCTGCACAACACCACCGGCTACATGGTCGGCCGGGCGTACGAGCAGGGCGGCATCATCAAGCACGGCGCGATGATGATCAACGCCGTCGCCAACTCCCGGGTGCCGCACCTGTCGGTGCTGATCGGCGCGTCCTACGGCGCCGGCCACTACGGCATGTGCGGGCGGGCGTTCGAGCCGCGCTTCCTGTTCGCCTGGCCGAGCGCCAAGTCCGCGGTGATGGGCCCGCAGCAGCTCGCCGGGGTGCTGTCGATCGTCGCCCGGCAGTCGGCCGCCGCGAAGGGGCAGCCGTACGACGAGGACGCGGACGCGGCGATCCGCGCCATGGTCGAGCAGCAGATCGAGGCCGAGTCGCTGCCGGTCTTCCTGTCCGGGCGGCTGTACGACGACGGCGTGATCGATCCGCGCGACACCCGTACGGTGCTCGGCCTGTGCCTGTCCGCGATCCACAACGCGCCGGTCGAGGGCGCGCGCGGCTACGGCGTCTTCCGGATGTGAGGCCGAGCCGCGAGATCGAGCTGCGAGACGGAGCTGCGAGACCGAGCTGTTCGACGGAGCTGTGAGGCCGAGTTGTGAGGGGCACCCGAGACATGATCACCAACCTGCTGGTCGCCAACCGTGGCGAGATCGCCCGCCGGGTCTTCCGCACCTGCCGGGCCCTGGGCGTCGCGACCACCGCCGTCCACTCCGACCCGGACGCCGGGGCCGCGCACGTCCGTGAGGCCGACGCGGCCGTGCGGCTGCCCGGCGCCGCGCCCGCCGACACCTACCTGCGCGCCGACCTGATCATCCGCGCCGCGCTGGCGGCGGGCGCGGATGCCGTCCACCCCGGGTACGGATTCCTGTCGGAGAGCGCCGAGTTCGCGCAGGCCGTGCTGGACGCCGGGCTGGTCTGGGTCGGCCCGCCGCCAGCCGCGATCGCCGCGATGGGCTCCAAGACGGCGGCCAAGCGGCTGATGGCCGCGGCCGGGGTGCCCGTACTGGACGCCCTGACCGACCCCACCGAGGCCGACCTGCCGCTCCTGGTCAAGGCGGCGGCGGGCGGCGGCGGACGCGGCATGCGGGTGGTGCGCACGCTCGCGGAGCTCCCCGGCGAACTGGCCGCCGCCCGCGCCGAGGCGGCGAAGGCCTTCGGCTCGGACGAGGTGTTCTGCGAGCGCTACCTGCCCGCCGGGCGGCACGTCGAGGTCCAGCTGCTGGCCGACGCGCACGGCACGGTCTGGGCGGTCGGCGACCGCGACTGCTCGCTGCAGCGGCGGCACCAGAAGGTGATCGAGGAGGCCCCGGCCCCCGGCCTGCCCGAGGCGGTGCGCGCCGGGCTGCACGCGGCGGCCGTCAGCGCCGCCCGGGCGATCGGCTACACCGGCGCCGGTACGGCGGAGTTCATGCTCGGCGAGGACGGCCGGTTCCACTTCCTGGAGATGAACACCCGCCTCCAGGTCGAGCACCCGGTCACCGAGGCGGTCACCGGACTGGACCTGGTGGCGCTCCAACTCGCCGTCGCCGAGGGGGAGCGGCTGCCCGGGCCGGTCCCGCCGCCCGCCACCGGCTGCGCGATCGAGGCCCGGCTGTACGCGGAGGACCCGGCGAAGGACTGGCAGCCCGCCACCGGCACCCTGCACCGCCTCGAACTCACCGTGCCGTACCAGGAGTTCGGCGGGCAGGGCGTCCGGCTGGACTCCGGCGTGGCGGCCGGCGACGAGATCACCCCGCACTACGACGCGATGCTCGCCAAGGTGATCGCCTGGGCGCCGACCCGCGCCGCCGCCGCCCGCCGCCTGGCCGACGCGCTCGCCCGCGCCAGGGTCCACGGGCCTGCCACCAACCGGGAGTTGCTGGTCCGGGCGCTGCGGCACCCGGCCTTCCTGGCCGAACGCCTGCACACCGGCTTCCTGGCCGAGCACGCGGCCGAGCTCACCGCCCCGGACGGCAAGGAGACTGCGCGCGCCGCCCTGGCCGCCGCCCTCGCCGACGCCGCCGCCCGGCGGACCGGCCCGCACGGCGCACTGCCGTCGGGCTGGCGCAACCTGCCCTCGCAGCCGCAGTCCAAGCGCTACCGCGCCGACGACGGAGCCGAGTTGGAGGTCCGCTACCGCCTCACCCGGGACGGCCTGCGGGCCGACGACCACCCGCAGGCGGAGCTCCTGGACGCCTCGCCCGAGCAGGTCACGCTGCGCGAGGGCGGCGTCCGGCGCGGCCACCGCGTCGCGCGCTACGGCGACCGGGTGTACGTCGACACCCCGAACGGGGGCATCGCGCTCACCGCCCTGCCGCGCTTCCCCGCCCCGGCCGCCCGGACGGACCCGGGCGCGCTGCTCGCCCCGATGCCCGGCACCGTCGTGCGCACCACCGCCGCCGTCGGCGACACCGTCACGGCCGGTCAGCCGCTGCTCGTCCTGGAGGCGATGAAGATGGAGCACCGCGTCACCGCCCCGGCCGACGGCGTCCTGGTCGAACTCCGTGCCGTCCCCGGTCGTCAGGTCGAGCTCGGCACCCTGCTCGCCGTCGTGCAGCCCGCCGCACCGCCCGAGGCCAGGCCCGCCGCAGTACCCGAGGCCGGGCCCGCCACAGATCCCGCCGCCGGGTCCGCCGCAGATCCCGCCGCCGGGTCCGCCGCAGAACCTGCCGCCGGGTCCGCCGCAGAACCTGCCGCCGAGCCCGCCGCAACAGCCGCCGTCCAGCCCGCCGCAGAAGCCTGAGGAAGGACCCCGCATGTCCACCATCGGCAGTCAGCTCATCGAGACCCCCGAACGCCGGGCCCTGCGCCAGGCCGTCGGCGACCTCGGCCGCCGCTACGGCTCCGCCTACTACATGGCCAAGGCCCGGGCCGGCGAGCCCGCCGACGAGCTGTGGGCGGACGCCGGCAAGGCCGGCTACCTCGGCGTGAACCTGCCCGCCGAGTACGGCGGCGGGGGCGGCGGCGTCACCGATCTGGCCATCGTGCTGGAGGAGTTGGGCACGGCCGGCTGCCCCCTGCTGCTGCTCATCGTCTCCCCGGCGATCTGCGGCACCGTGATCGCCCGCTTCGGCACCGAGGAGCAGAAGCAGCGCTGGCTGCCCGGACTCGCCGACGGCAGCCGCAAGATGGCCTTCGGCATCACCGAGCCGGACGCCGGTTCCAACGCGCACCGGATCTCCACCGTCGCCCGCCGGGACGGCGGGGACTGGCTGCTGACCGGCCGCAAGGTGTTCGTCTCCGGCATCGACCACTGCGACGCCGTGCTGTTCGTCGCCCGCACCGAAGACGCCCGCACCGGCAGGCTCAAGCCCTGCCTGTTCATCGTCCCGCGCGACGCCGCCGGCTTCGAGTACCGGGCGATACCGATGGAACTCGTCGCCCCCGAGAAGCAGTTCCAGGTCTTCCTGGACGACGTCCGGCTGCCCGCCGACGCCCTGGTCGGCGACGAGGACGCCGGCCTGCTGCAACTGTTCGCCGGCCTCAACCCCGAGCGCGTGCTGACCGCCGCGTTCTCCCTCGGCCTGGCCCGCCAGGCCCTCGGCAAGGCCGTCGAGTACGCGAAGACCCGCACCGTCTGGTCCACCCCGATCGGTGCCCACCAGGGCCTGGCCCACCCGCTGGCCCAGTGCGCGGTGGAGATCGAGCTGGCCCGGCTGATGACCCAGAAGGCCGGGCTGCTCTACGACGCGGGGGAGGACGTGGCCGCCGGGGAGGCCGCCAACATGGCCAAGTACGCGGCCGGCGAGGCCGCCGCCCGTACCGTCGACCAGGCGGTGCAGACGCTGGGCGGCAACGGCCTCACCCAGGAGTACGGGCTGGGCGCGCTGCTGGCCGCCACCCGGGTCGGCCGGGTCGCCCCGGTCAGCCGCGAGATGGTGCTCAACTACGTCGCCCAGCACACCCTCGGCCTCCCGAAGTCCTATTAGTCCGCAGCGCCGGACGCACCGCACCCAGCGGACGCACCCACCGGACGCACCCGCCGGGCGTGCCCCCGGTGGGTCACCAGAGGGACATCTCGGCGAACTTTGCAGTGGCGGACGTCATGGTCCGTATGCTCCTGTTCGTACCCTCGGTCGACCTTTTGCCGCGCCAGTCGATGCGTCAACTACCTTCCTGGAGGCTTACTTTGGTGTTCCGCAGCGAATTCCCGGACGTGCCGACGGTGGACCTGCCGATCCATGACGCGGTACTCGGCGGCGCGGCGGCGTACGGCGACGGGCCGGCCCTGATCGACGGCGTCACCGGGGAGCGCGTCAGCTACGCGCGGCTCGCCGCCGGCGTCGAGCGGGTGGCCGCCGGGCTGGCCGCGGCCGGGGTGCGCCAGGGCGACGTGGTGGCCCTGTTCAGCCCCAACACGCTCGGCTACCCGACGGCCTTCTACGGCGCCACCCGGGCCGGCGCCACCGTGACCACGGTGTCCTCGATGGCCACGCCCGCCGACCTGGCCGGGCAGCTCGGCGACAGCGGCGCCCGCTGGCTGGTGACCGTCTCCCCACTCCTGCCGACCGCCCGCAAGGCCGCCGCCCTGCTCGCCGAGCAGGGCGGCCCACTGGCCGAGATCCTCGTCCTGGACGGCGCCGAGGGCCACCGCTCGCTCGCAGACCTGCTGGCCACCACCGGCCCCGCCCCCGGGATCGCCATCGACCCCGGCCGGGACGTCGCGGTGCTGCCCTACTCCAGCGGCACCACCGGACTGCCCAAGGGGGTGATGCTCACCCACCGCTCGATCGCCACCAACCTCGCCCAGTGCGACGCCCTCTACCGGCCCGCCGTGGGCGAACGGGTGCTCGCCGTGCTGCCCTTCTTCCACATCTACGGCCTGACCGCGCTGCTCAACCAGCCGCTGCGCTGCGGCGCCACCGTGGTGGTGCTGCCCCGCTTCGACCTGGAGCAGTTCTGCCGCACCATCGAGGAGCAGCGGGTGCAGGCGCTGGTGGTGGCCCCGCCGATCGCGCTCGCCCTGGCCAGGCACCCGGTCGTGGAGCGCTTCGACCTCTCCTCCGTCGAGTACCTGCTGTGCGCGGCCGCCCCGCTGGATCCGGAGCTCGCCGCCGCCTGCGCCCGCCGCCTGGGCCTGCCGCACCTGCTCCAGGGCTACGGCATGACCGAGCTGTCCCCGGTCACCCACGTGGTCTCCCCGCTGGAGCGCGACCCCTCGCCCGGCTCGGTGGGGCGGCTGATCCCGTCCACCGAGCTGCGGGTCGCCGCCCTGGACGGCGCCGGCGAGGACCTCGGGCCCGGCGAGCCGGGCGAGCTGCTGATCCGGGGCCCGCAGGTGATGAAGGGGTACTTCGGCCGCCCCTCCGACACCGCCGCGGTGGTCGACGCCGAGGGCTGGCTGCACACCGGCGACGTCGGCTTCGTCGACGACCGGGGGTACCTGTACATCGTCGACCGGGTGAAGGAGCTGATCAAGTACAAGGGCCACCAGGTGGCCCCGGCCGAGCTGGAGGCCGTGCTGCTCGGCCACCCGCAGATCGTCGACGCCGCCGTGATCGGCGTCCCGGACGCCGACGGCACCGAGTGCCCCAAGGCCTTCGTGGTCCGTGCTCCGGGCAGCGGCCTGAGCGCGGAGGAGGTCACCGGCTTCGTGGCCGGGCTGGTGGCCCCGTACAAGAAGGTCCGCGCGGTGGAGTTCGTCGAGGCCGTCCCCAAGTCCGCGGCCGGCAAGATCCTCCGGCGCGAGCTGCGCGCCCGCGAGGCCTCGCGCCGTGCGTCGGCCTCCGTCTCTACTTCCGCCACCGCCCCCGAGGCCTCCCGCTGAGCGGCCGGGCCCCCGGCGGCCGAAGACCGGCGCCCGTCTGTGAGGATCGACCCGCCGAGCACGGCGGGCCCGCCGAGAGCGACGGGCCCGTCGGGCACGACCGGCCCGCCGAGCCCCCACCGGAACAGGAACCGCCGCCAGCCATGACCAGCCACCCCGCCGCCCGCGCCCCCCAGCAGGACCGCAGCCGCGCCACCCGGGCCCGGCTGCTCGCGGCGGCCGTGGACTGCCTGGCCGAGCTCGGCTGGCACGGCTCCACCGTCACCGTGGTCGCCGAGCGCGCCGGAGTGTCCCGGGGCGCCGCCCAGCACCACTTCCCGACCCGCGAGGACCTGTTCACCGCGGCCGTCGAGCACGTCACCGCCGAGCGGCTGGCCGCCGTCCGCGCCCACACGGGCGAGCTGCCGGCCGCCGGCCCCGACCGCACCCGGGCCGTCGTCGACATGATCGTGCGCCTCTACACCGGCCCGCTGTTCCGCGCCGCCCTGCACCTGTGGACGGCCGCCGCCACCGAGGAGCCGCTGCGCGAGCGGATCATCGCCCTGGAGGGGCACGTCGGCCGGGAGGCCCACCGGGCCGCCGTCGAGTTCCTGGACGCCGACGAGGCCCGCCCCGGCGTGCGCGAGTCCGTGCAGGCCACCCTCGACCTCGCCCGCGGGCTGGGCCTGGCCAACCTGCTCACCGACGACAGCGTCCGACGATCCGGGGTGATCCGGCAGTGGACCGGCGTTCTGGAGAGTACGCTGCGGCCGGTACGCCCATGACTCCCGTACTACCGGAACGGCCGGACGACCCCTGACCAAGGGGTCGCCGGGCGGCCGATGTCCGTGCAGTCTGGAGAAGAATCCCGGCCGGCACGGACCGTGAGGCCCCCGGCCGGGCACGAGCCGAACCGGGGTGCTGCCTGATCATGCACGGAAACGAGTGGGACGTGACCTCCGCCGCCGGCCCCGCACCGGGCGCCACCCCCGTACGCCCCGAAGGCCACCGACTCGTCCCGCTCGCGACGGCCCTGCTCCAGGGCGACGGCCTGATCCTGCACTGGAGCGAGGACGCCGAGGCGCTGCTCGGCTACTCCGCCGAGGAGGCCGTCGGCAGCTACGCCGCCCAGCTGCTCACCGACGGCACCGACCGCCCCGAGGTGCTGTCCCTGTTCGCCCACATCATGGGCGGCTCCGCCGGCTGGTCCGGCGTCTTCCCGGTCCGCCACCGCGACGGCCACAAGGTCGACCTGGAGTTCCGCACCTACCCGATCGCCGGCCCGGCCGGCACCCTGCTGCTGCTCGCCACCGCCTCCGACATCCGCGCCCTCCAGGCGGTCGAGGCCGACCTCGCCGTCCTGGACGGCGTCTTCGACCGCTCACCGATCGGCATGGCCGTCTACGACACCGAGCTGCGCTACGTCCGGCTCAACGAGGCGCTCGCCCGGATGAACGGCGTCCCCGTCGCCGCCCACCTCGGCCGCCGGATACCCGCGGTGCTGCCCGGCATCAACAGCGTCGAGATCGAGCAGACCATGAGACAGGTGCTCAGGAGCGGCAAGCCCGTGGTGGACGCCCGCTCCCACGGCCGGGTGCCAGGCGACCCGAAGCGCGACCGCGCCTGGTCAGCCTCCTACTTCCGGCTGGAGGACTCCACCGGCCGGGTCTTCGGCGTCTGCTCCTCGATCATCGACGTCACCGAGCGATTCCAGGCCGAGGCCCGTGCCGCCCGCGCCCAGGAGCGGCTCGCCACCATCGCCGAGGCGACGGCCCGGATCGGCACCACCCTCGACCTCCAGCGCACCGCCGAGGAGCTGATCGAGGCCGTCGTCCCCCGGTTCGCCGACTTCGCCACCGTCGACCTGCTGGAACCGGTGCTGCGCGGCGCCGAACCCACCCCCATCCCCTCCGACCGGACGGTCACCCTGCGTGCCGTCGCGGTCGGCGAGTCCTACGAGTCGGGCCTCGCGCACGCCGTGGACACCGTCGGCGAGACCTCCGAATACGCCCCCGACCGCAGCTACACCCAGTGCCTGCGCAGCGGTCGCCCCCTGCTGCGCGCCCACGTGGACGCCGAGGTGCTGCGCGGCCTGGTCTCCAGCGAGGACCGGGTCGAGCCCGGCATCGCGGCGGGCATTCACTCGTACCTGATGGTGCCGCTCACCGCCCGGGGCATGGTGCTCGGCGGCTCCGAGTTCATCCGGATGCGCAACTCCGAGCCGTTCAGCGACGCCGACGTGGCGCTCGCCGAGGAACTGGTCGCCCGCACCGCGCTGGCCATCGACAACGCCCGGCTCTACCGGCGCGAGCGGGAGACGGCGCTCACCCTCCAGCGCAGCCTGCTGCCACAGGAGATCCACCGCACCCTGGGCCTGGAGATCGCCTACCGCTACCTGCCCAGCAGCGTGGTCAGCGAGGTCGGCGGCGACTGGTTCGACGTCGTGCCGCTGTCCTGCGGCCGGGTCGCCCTGGTGGTCGGCGACGTGATGGGCCACGGCATCCGGGCCGCCGCCACCATGGGCCAGCTGCGCACCGTCGCCCGGACGCTCGCCACCCTCGACATGCCGCCCGAGCAGGTCCTCACACGCCTGGACGAGACCGCCTCGGGCATCGGCGAGGGCCAGTTCGCCACCTGCATCTGCGCCGTCTACGACCCGCTGGAGCGCACCGTCCAGATCGCCTCGGCCGGCCACCTGCCGCCGATCTGGGTCGCCCCCGACGGCACCGCCCGCCGGGTCGAGGTGCCGCCCGGCGTGCCGCTGGGCGTCGGTGGGGTGGCCTTCGAGTCGATCGAGTTCACCCTGCCCGAGGGCGGCATGGTCACCCTCTACACCGACGGCCTGGTCGAGCGGCGAGGCCAGGACCTCGACGACGGCATCGACCTGCTGGCCGACACCCTCGCCGGGCCCGGCCGCACCCTGGAGGAGAACTGCGACGCCGTCCTCGGCGCACTCGTCACCGACGGCACCGAGGACGACATCGCGATGATCATGGCGCGGGTCCTGCCGCTGCCCGCCGACCGGATCGCCACCCTCCCGCTCACCGGCGGCGGCCGGCTGCCCGGCAAGGCCCGCCGCTTCACCCGCGCCACCCTGGACGCCTGGGGCCTGACCGCCCTCTCCGACTACGCCGAGCTGCTGGTCAGCGAACTGGTCACCAACGCCTTGCTGCACGCCGACGCCCCGCGGCGGCTGCGGCTGTTCCGCGACCGGGTGCTCACCCTGGAGGTCTCCGACGCCGGCGGGGCGACCCCGCAGCTGCGCCCCTTCGCCGAGCAGGACGAGGGCGGGCGCGGCATGTTCCTGGTCAGCGAGCTGGCCCAGCGCTGGGGCAGCCGGCTGACCAGGGACGGCAAGGTGGTCTGGGCGGAGCTGGAACTGCCCTTCGGGGCTGCTTAGTTCCCCGCGGGTTGGTCCCCTGTCAGTGTGCTTCCCCGGTCAGTTCGCTTCTCCGGTCAGTGCGCGGCGAGCGGGTAGTGGTCGGAGAGGTCGGTGTAGGTGTAGCTCTTGCCCCAACTGCTCACCGTCCACGGCGCGCTGTGCGTGCGCAGGACCTGGTTGGTGTACTGCTGCGGGCGGGCGTGGTCGGCCCGGTAGAGCACGTAGTCCAGGTCCTCCTTGGGCTCGCCCGGGTAGCGGTAGGCGGCGACGGAGTTGTCGGCGGTGTCGAAGGAGTACGGCCAGCCGGTGCGGGCGGAGGCCGGCGCCAGGTTGGCGTTGTCCAGCAGGGCCTGGTACTCGGAGCCGTGCGAGTCGATGTTGAGGTCACCGGCGAGCAGGATCGGCTCGTTCGCCGGTATCTGCTTGGCGTCCAGGAAGCCGCGCATGGCCGTGAGCTGCTTGGCCCGGATGGCGGCCGGCTGGCCGCTGGAGCAGCCCGAGTCGGTGGACTGCAGGTGGGTGCCGACCACGTGGGTGCGCTGGCCGTTCACGTTCAGGACGGCGTAGACGAAGCCCTTGTTCGAGAAGTAGTCCGAGCCGCAGGCGTCCTTGTAGACGTACTGCTCCTTGCGCAGGATCGGCCACTTGCTGAGCAGCGTCACGCCGCCGTCCTCGGGGGTGGCGGAGCTGTAGCTGCCGGAGGTCGCGTCCCAGCCGCTGGTGGAGCGGCCGACCACCGGGGTGTGGTACGGGTAGGCGGCCGAGGCCTTCGCGGTCAGGGCGTCGGAGGCCGCGTTGTCGAAGGCCTCCTCCAGCACGACCACGTCGTGGCCCTGGAAGAAGTCCGCCGAGGCGATCGCCTGCGCCCGGTACTGCTGGCCCCAGTTGGGGTAGAGGGTCGTGCTCATCAGGAACGCGTTGTACGTGAGGACGTCCAGCGCGGGCGCGGTGACCGGGGCGCTCTCGGTCGTGGCGCCGGTGGCAGCCGTGGCGGGGGAGGTGGCGAGCGCGCCGAGCACGGCGGCGGCAGCGCAGGCGGCGGCGGCCTTGCGGAGGGACGACAGCGGCATTGGGGCTCCGTGAGGGTATGACGTGAACGCGACGGTCAGCGGATGTTGTACATCCAACGTTGCCGCCCGCACGGTGCACAAGACCGCGCACGAGCATTCGGTGAACGCAGTTGAAACACTGTCACCACCCAGAACGCGCGAACCCCACCACCCGCCGTGGGTGGTGGGGCTCGGACAACGTGCGTGCGTCAGACCTCGCCGAACTCGCCGGCCTGGACGGCGGCGACGAACGACGACCAGGCGTCGGCAGGGAAGACGAGGGCAGGACCCTCGGGGTCCTTGGAGTCACGGACGGGCAGTACACCCGGGAAGCCAGGAGCCACCTCGATGCAGTTGCCCCCGTTGTTGCTGTAGCCGGACTTACGCCACTCGGCACTGGCCAGGTTGGGGATGGGGCCGGTCATTCATAGTCCTTCCGAACAGCGCGGATCTTGGCAAGCGAAGCCACCTTGGAAAGTGACTCCACCTGGAGCTGATCGTAGTCACGGCTCCACGCCTCGACCGTCTTGCGGTCCCGTTCCAGGATGCCACGTGCCTGTGACTCCGCATAGCCGATGGTGGAGCGATCCGGCAGGGTCAACAGAACGATGGGCATCGTGAACGGGATGTGCTCGCCAAGCGTCACCGGGGCTACCTGGAGTGTGAGAAACGGGAGTTCGGCCAGGCTCTCAAGGTGCCGAAGCTGTGCCTGCATGACGGCCGGGCCTCCGACGGGTCGGCGCAGGCAGCTCTCGTCCATGACCGCGTGAAGCACGGGGATGCGTTCGGCTCGGATGATTTGCTGCCGATCCATGAGGAAGGCGACTCGTTGTGCGGCCTGCTCCTTGGTGATGCTGCCTCGGAGAACTGCGGCGTTCGCCAGGGCGCTTGCATACTCCTCGGTCTGGAAGAGTCCCGGGACCACGTTCAGCTCGAACGTCCGTATCTTCCGGCAGCGGGCCTCCTCCCTGGCGAACTCTTCGAACCCCTCCAGCAGGCTGGCGTGCTCGATCTGGCGGAACAGTTCCCGGAACTTGTCCCCTGTATCGAGCGCTTGATCGGCTGCCGTGGCGAAGTTAATGGTTACGGGCTTCTTAGCTCCTTCGACGTACGACACCAGGGCGTGACTGAAGCCCATGATCTTGGCGAGCTTGGTCTGGGAGAGGTTCCTCGCACGCCGTGACCTGCGAAGCTCGTTTCCGAAGCGGATGGCCGGAGATGACGGTTGATCAGTCTCCTCGAACTCCATGATTCACCGTGCCTTGTAACTCGACGAAACGGTCAAGGGTTAAGCCCTTCCGATCGTAGAGGCTGTCGCGCCACCATGGCTACACCAAGTGACACGCCGAGAGCGAAGCGCTACGGAGACTCCCATGCCCGAAAACCCGAAATCCGCGCTGCCCGACTTCGTCCGCAACGAGGTGGTGCGGGACCTGAAGCACCGAGACGACGACGGCAAGCCGAAGGAGGGGGTCTTCATGGAGATCCTCTGCGGGGCGGCCTTTCTGAGGCCGCTCGGCGGGGGGTGCGAGTGGACGACCAGGCCCGATCAGCTGCGACGGTGCGACCCCAGGGAGATCGCGCCGGGCACGGGGAGCAACTCCCAGCGTCGGCCGATGTTTCCGGAGCCGGCGTGACCTCGGGGGAGATGCTGCTCGCCGGGCTGCACCTCAGCTCGTTGGCGGCCGGCGGCTTCACCGCTATGGCGGGGACGACGCAACGAAACGCGGTCGAGGCGGGTGACGAGCCGACCACCGAGCCGCCGCTTCAACGCCCGTGCAGATGCGGCACGTCCGTGCCGGACTGACAACACGCTCCCGCCACCGCGCCGCGAGTGCTCATCCCGCGCGGCGGCGGGGTTCAACGCCCGTCCGTGAAGGACAGTCACGGACGGGCGCCGGCAGGCCTACCTCCCCTGCCGGCCGGCTCCGAGGGCACGTTGGCGCCAGACCCTCGCCGAGCCACACCGCTCCCCGCCGAAATCGCCGCTCCGGCGGGGAGCGGCCGCCCCTCGATCGGAGCTGCTCCCGCCGCAGTTCCTTCTGACGCGCGAGCCCCACTGCCCGCCATGGGTAGTGGGGCTCGCGAGAGCTGTGCGCGTCAGACCTCGCCGAACTCGCCGGCCTGGACAGCGGCGACGAACGACGACCAGGCGTCGGCGGGGAAGACGAGGGCAGGACCCTCGGGGTCCTTGGAGTCGCGGACGGGCAGTACACCCGGGAAGCCGGGAGCCACCTCGATGCAGTCGCCCCCGTTGTTGCTGTAGCCGGACTTGCGCCACTCGGCGCTGGCCAGGTCAAGGGTGGGGTCGGTCATTCGTGCTCCTTCCGAGCAGCGCGGATCACGGCAAGCGAAGCCACCTTGGAGAGCGACGACTCCACCTGAAGCCGATCGTGGTCACGGCTCCATGCCTCGACCTTCCTGCATTCCCGTTCCAGGAAGTCCGAACCGGCCACCGGGGGTTGCGGGCTGGACGCGATTCCTCCCGGCCGTGAACGGCCGGGGCTCTGCACGAATTCATTGAAAGGATCCCGAGGCATGACACACATCCCATGGGAAGGACGGGCCGCCGATCTGGCTTCCCGGGCGACCGATCCGGACTCCCGATGGCGGAACCCGGTGGCCGGCGTTCCCCGGCACGAACTGGTCCCCAGGTGGTGGGAGCCTGCCGAGGGCGGCACTTGGCAGCTTCAGGTAGGGGAAGCGAACCCGGACTTCTGGCTCCAACGGGCCTACGGGAACGAGTCCCTGGTCACCAGCGTGGGCGGGTTGCACGCGGACCACGCGAAGCCGGATGACCGCCCGACCGGGCTGCCAACGTCGTCGGCCACGCTCACGCCGCTCGTGGTCAAGATGCTGCGGCACGGCCGGATCGCCGCCGAGCACGACCTGCTGGACATCGGCACCGGCGCAGGCGGGTTGACCGCCATTGCCGCCACGCGGCTCGGTTCGGATCGCGTGACGAGCGTGGACATCGACGGGTACCTGGTCGACGCCGCGCGGGACCGCCTCAAGGCATGGGGCTGAGCCCTCACTTCGTCACTCAGGACGCCACCGACGCCCTCCCGGGCGACTACGACCGGATCGTGGCCACCGTGTCGGCCCGCCCCGTCCCGGTCCCGTGGCTCCAGGCGCTTCGGCGCGGTGGACGGCTCGTCACCACCATCGCGGACACGGCGCTGATCCTGACGGCCTGGAAGACCCCGGACGGCGGAGCGACCGGCGTGATCGAGCGCGACTGGGCGGGCTTCATGACCACGCGCCACGGCTCCGCCTACCCGCCCGGCTTGGACGAGCTGTTCAAGACCGCCCGCGAAGCCGACGGGGAGAACGTCAAGCTCTTCCGTTACCCGGTCACCGACATCCGCAACAACTGGGAAGTCTGGTCGATGCTCACGATCAACATCCCGGGCATCGAAGTCGACTTCGAAGAGACGCCCGAGGGTCGTACGGCCTGTCTCGCCCATCCGGACGGGTCATGGGCGCGCGCAGAGGCAACGAAGTTCGAGCCGCCGACCGTCCACCAGAGCGGCCCCCGCCGCCTGTGGTCGGAACTCGAATCCATCCGGAACTGGCGGGAAGTGGAAGGCGGCCTGCCGCTCTACGGCTGTCACGCCGTCGTCACCCCGGACGGCGTGATCCACCTGTCCCGGGGCCGGTGGTCGGCCACCATCGGCTGACCGCGACCGGACGGCCCCGTCCGGCTTCTCCGGGGCGTGGCCCTGTCTGGAACGGTGTCATCGGCAGCGATGCGCGAGCCCCACTACCCATCTGCGGGTAGTGGGGCTCGCGCGACGTGCGTGCGTCAGACCTCGCCGAACTCGCCGGCCTGGACGGCGGCGATGAACGACGACCAGGCGTCAGCGCGGAAGACGAGGGCAGGACCCTCGGGATCCTTGGAGTCGCGGACGGGCGTCAGGCCAGGGAAGTTCGGAGCTACCTCAACGCAAGTGCCCCCGTTGTTGCTGTAGCCGGACTTGCGCCACTCGGCGCTGGCCAGGTCAAGGGTGGGGCCGGTCATTCATGCTCCTTCCGAGCAGCGCGGATCACGGCAAGTGAAGCCACCTTGGGAAGCGACTCCACCTGAAACCGATCGTAATCACGGCTCCATGCCTCGACCTTCCTGCATGCCCGTTCCAGGAAGTCCGAACCCGCCACCGGAAGTTGCGGGCCGAGCCGGAGCGTCGCGGTCAACAGCTGCCGAGAGGGCTGCACGGTGCCCGGCCCGCGGACCCTGCAGGGGGAGGCAGCCGCAACCGCGGCGTGACAACCGGTTCCGGGCTGGCCCTACCTCGTGAGGGGCTCCACCCCGAGGAGGGCTGCGGTTTTGGTGTAGACGGTCCGGGCGAGAGCGTCGTTCAGGGCCAGGCGTGAAGGGGTGTCCGGCTGGGACTTGCTGAAGAAGCCGCCGCTGGGGCGCGGTGCGGGCGAGGCGCTGGCAAGCCAGACCGGGGTCTGCACACCTTCGTCCGGGGTGATGGCGAACGGACGGAACAGCGGGGCGGTCAGCCGCATCAGACCACCGGTGTTGCTGTTCATCGCGGTGCCCTTGGCCATCCCCGGATTGGCGTTGTAGACGCTCATGCCGTCAGGTAGGCGATGTGCGAGTTCTCGCGCGGCCAGGAGGCTGACGAGTTTGCTCGTCGCGTAGACGTTGATCTGGTGGTAGAAGCGCTTGCTCCACGACGTTCCCGCGACATCTGGATCGGTGGCATCGAGCCTGCCACGCTTTTCCACGAACGAGGACATGTTGATGATCCGCGCTTCGCGCGTGAGCACTCCTTCGGCCAGGAGGGCGTGGGTGAGCAGGAACGGGGCGTGATGGACCCCGTGTAGGTGTCGCCCTCGGGCTGGGGCGGTGCTGCCGAGTGTGTCTGCCTTCGGCTTCCGGCGATTTCGGCACTCCCGCTGCCGTCAACCCGTTTGCGCGGCGTACACCCAGTCGAGTTCACGACGCCTCATTGGCAGTCAGTGAGGGGATCAACTGTGTGAGTATCCAGCGCGGCCGTAAAGGTACGCGCCTCTGACCGGAAACGACGTACGGAAGGACGCAGTGTGGACTCGACAGACCGCCGCACGATCAGGCACCCCCGACCGCCTGGCGTGGACACCCTCCACTACACCACGCGGAGCGGCCTCGACGCCGTCCCCGATCCTCGGCACCGCACCATGATCGCCAGTGTCCTGGCCTCCGGCCTGGTTGACGAGATGATCGCCTTCACCCAAACCTTCGATCCGCCCGTCAACCTCGCGCAGGCCCGCGCCGACGCCGATGTGCTCACCACCGAGTTCGCGGCGTTCGGCGTCACCATCCCCACCGCCACCACCACCAACATCACGTTGATGCGCGCCCTCATGGTGCCCATCGCCGACGACGCGCTCGCCCTCGCCCTCGATCGCATCTGGGTGTTCGTCACCAACACCGATGACGTGTGCTGCCACGACCCCGCAGAGGCCGAAGCCATCCTGCGGGCCGGCATGCTGCCCGAGCAACGCGCATCCTCGCCGAACGCCCGGTACATCCGGCACATGTTCAAAGAGCTCACACAGTTCTGCGATCCGACGTTCCTCGCCGTCTTCAAGACCTTCTTCTACAACGCGATCACCGGCGTCCTCATGGAGGCGGAGTTCACGCCGGAGGCGTCCGACGGGGTCGACAGTGACTTCGTCCGTGTCTTCAACGGCTTCTCCCAGTTCTGGTTCACCTCACTTCAGTTCACCGACCCCTGCTTGAGCGCCCACCACAATCGGGCATTCTGGTCGGCGGCGCTGAGCTCCTGTGTCGCGTTTCTCAACGACATCAACGACGTCTTGTCCTTCTACAAGGAGGCGGTGCACGGCGAGGACTTCCTCGCCAGCCGGATCTACCGCCGCTCGGTGAGCGAGAACATCCCCTACCTCGCCGAATACCACCGGAGCCTCGACAGCGGCCTGGCTGCCTACCGCCGCGTCCTGGACCTCGCCACTGACGAGCAACGCCCGCACCTCGACCGTTACATGACCGCCTTCGCCTACTGGCACTTCCACTGCCGTCGCTACCTCTGGCACGACATCTACCCCGGCCTGACCCCGATCGACATCTGATCCGGTCTACTGGTGAGCTCGCGTATTCAACTGTCGCCAATGTCCCGCCACAAAGGAAAATGAGCCCAACTGTCAGCTTATCGAGCGGCGTCTGATGGCCGACCCCACGACTCTCGTCAGCATCTGCGAGGAACTCGCAGGAGTCGAAGCCGCAGAGCTGTATGTCGATGAATATGGAGAAAGTCCGATAGTTCTCCGAGGTTCCCAGCCTTCTGATGCCCGTGTGTGATCCTCTGCGGCGTATCGGCTCCTGTTCCGCCGGTCTCCCTGAGGTGGCGGCTGGTGGTCTTGTCGTGGTAGCCCAGAGTGGCCGCGACGACGGGGGCAGGCGGCTCAAGGAGTTGCTGTCGAATGGCGGCGCCGCGGGCGGCGGCGACGGGGATACCGATCTCGCGCAAGAGACATGACAGGCCGCTTCCAGGCTTGTCCATCGCTACCAGCCGGTTGAACAGGGGGGTCAGCGCGGGGCGGACGCGGCCCGTGCCGTCGGCACCCCGGACGGCGTGATCCACCTGTCCCGGGGCCGGTGGTCGGTCACCATCGGCTGACCGAGACCGGACGGCCCTGTCCGGCTTCTCCGGGGCGGGGCCCTGTCTGGAACGGTGTCATCGGCAGCGATGCGCGAGCCCCACTGCCCGTCGTGGGCAGTGGGGCTCGGACAAGGTGTGCGTCAGGCCTCGCCGAACTCGCCGGCCTGGACGGCGGCGATGAACGACGACCAGGCGTCGGCGGGGAAGACGAGGGCCGGGCCCTCGGGGTTCTTGGAGTCGCGGACGGGAGCGAGGTTGGGGAAGTCGGTGGCGACCTCCACGCAGTCACCACCATTGTTGGAATGCGAGGACTTGATCCAGGAAGCGCCGGACAGGTCTGCGCGGTCACTCATGACTGGAGTTCCTTTCGGGCCCGATTGTGAACTGTCAGGTGTAGTAGGGCTACCCCGGCGGTAAGACGGACAGGCGTTGGTGATCAGCGGTCAGCCCGCGTCGGCTTCCGCCCTCCACATGGTGCGGAGTTGCGCGTCGACGTCGCCGGCCTGGCGAACACCCGCCTGGTAGGCCGGTTCCCAGGCCGCCAGGTCGCCCGCGTCCGAGCCGAAGGCGCGCACCGAGGCCGGGTCGGGGCCGATGGTCACCACGGTGTCCGCCCCCACTGCCGCCAGCTGCTGGTTGAGTGGTTCCCGGGGGAACAGGTGGGCCATCGGCTCGACCACGACCAACGTGCGGGCTCCGGTGGCGAGATCGGCGTTGGGGCCCGCGCGCAGCGCACCGTCCATGTACCGCCGGCCGTCGATGGCGACGGGCGGTGCGGCTCCGGGGAAGGCGCTGCTCGCCGCCACCGCGTGGACCAGCGGTACGCCGCTGTCGCGGTCCCACACCACGGGCTCACCGGTGGTGGCGCAGACGGCGGTGATCAGCAGTCGTCGCTCCGGCCACGTGTCCGCACCGATCAGGGCGGCGCGCCCCGCGATCAGCGCTTCCTCGGCTTGGGGGTCGCCGCCGTCGAGCGCGAGGCGGCCGACGCGGCGCCTCGCCTCGCCGGGTTCCAGGCTGCGGTCGCCGAGTACGGCGAACACCGCGCCCATCCGCTCAGGGTCGGGCTTGACCCGGTGGGCGGCCTGGCGAGCCGAGGAAGCGAGCCGCCCCGGGTCCTGGCCGGTGGCGAGCAGCGCTCCGACGATCGAGCCGGCTGACGTGCCGACGATCAGGTCGGCCTCGCCCAGGTCCACGCCGTTGCGGCGCAACCCGTAGGCGAGTCCGGCTGTCCAGGCCGTGCCGACGTGACTTCCGGGGCCCAGGACGAGTGCTCGGTCGAAGGTGTGCATGTGGTCTCCCCTCGTTATTGAAACAGTCGTACCATATACTCGCTAATGTCGTCTCAACTCCGATGCGCCGAAGGGAGATCCACCGTGGGGCGACCCCCTGACCCCGCCCGTCGCGAACGCACGCTGGCTCGGGCGACCGACTACGTGCTGGCGCACGGCCTGGCCGGGCTGAGCCTGCGGCCACTGGCCGCAGCCCTCGACACCAGTCCACGGATGCTGCTCTACGACTTCGGCAGCAAGCAGGAGTTGGTCGCGGCGGTCCTCGCCGAGGCCCGTCGCCGAGGCGCGGTGCGTCTGGCCGGGCACCCCGCGCCGATGAAGGGCTCCGTGCAGGAGCGGCTGCGTGGCATCTGGGGGTGGATGAGCGCGGACGAACGTGCGCCGTTCGTCCGGCTGTTCTTCGAGGTGCACGCCGACGGCCTGGTCCACCCCGAGAACTACCCCGACCAGGCCGAGGCGATCACGGACTGGTTCGACACTCTCGGCGCCACCTTCCGGGACGTCTCCACCGGCCCTGACGACACCGTCACGCCCACGTTGGTGATGGCCGTTGTCCGGGGCCTGCTGTTCGATCTCACGACCACCGGCGACCGCCGGCGCACCGATCTCGCGCTGGACCGCTTCGCCGAACTCCTGGGGCGGTGAACACGCGACAGCGGTGAACGCGCGAGAGGCGTGACGGGCGAGAGGCGTGACGGGCGGGGCTGCGTGCGGTGATGGTGACGTCAGCGAGGCCGAGGAAGGCGCACGTGGCGGTCCTGCCCCGCGCCGTATCCGGCTGCCGCCATGGCGATACCGAGGACGGCCAGGACCGTGAGCGGAAGCGTCCAGCTGCCGGTGGCGTCGTGCAGGATGCCGAGGAGGAGCGGGCCGGCCGCCGCCACGAGGTAGCCGATGGACTGCGCCATGCCGGCCAGCGCGGCGGCTTCGCCGGAGCTGCCGGCGCGTTCGCTCTGGAAGGTCAGCGCGAGGACGAGGCACGCGCCGCCGCCCAGTCCGAGCAGGGTGCACGCCACGACGGACAGTGCGGGGGCGGACACCAGCACGGTGAAGCCGCCGGCCACGATGACCGAGGCGACGGCCGCAGTCCACCGCTGGTCGTGGCGGCCCCGGGTGAGCAGGGGCAGCAGGCCGCTGGTCGCCAGGGAGATCAGCTGGTAGTAGAAGAGCATCCATCCGGCGGTGGTGCTGCTCGTGCCCTGGTGGATCAGGATGCTGGGCAGCCACGCGACGGCGGTGTAGAAGGCCAGGGACTGCAGGCCCATGAACATGCTGACCTGCCAGGCCAGTCCCGACCGCCAGGGTGCCGGACTGCGGGTCGCGCCGGTGGAGGCCCGGGCCCCGTCGCCCCGCATCCGGGGCAGCCAGACGAGGAGCGCCGCGATGGTGAAGGCGATGCCCCAGGCGAGCGCGGTGTGCCAGGAACCCGGCAGGGAGTGGGAGAGCGGGGCGGAGATCCCGGAGGAGACGGCGGCCGTGACGCCCATGACGGTGACGTAGAGCGCGCTGATGCCCTGGATGCGGTGTGCGGGCACGCTGCGCCTGATCATGGCGGGCAGCAGCACATTGCCGAACGCGATGGCGGCGGAGAGGATCACCGTCCCGGCGAACAGGCAGCTCACGGAGGGCAGCGACCGGACCACCGTTCCGACGGCCAGCGCGCCGAGGGCCGCCACCAGCAGACGCGCGCTGCCGAACCGGTGGGAGGCCCGGGCCACCAGGGGCGACGTCGCGGCGAACGTCAGCAGGGGGAGGGTGCTCAGCAGCCCGCCCCAGCTCGCTGTCAGGCCGCTGCCCTGCTCGATCGCCGGCAGCAGCGTGCCGACGCCGGTGAGGCTGGTCCGCAGGTTGGCCGCCACGAGGCAGATCGCGAGGACGAGCCCGATCGACACGGCGGGCCGCGTGCTGTCGGTGGCCGCCGTCCCGGAGACGGAGTGCTGACGGGGCGTCGAGGACAGTTGTGGACTCATTGCTCCTCCGTCGCCGGTGATGCCTGGACCTCGTAGTCGTGGGTGATGCGTTTCATGGAGGCAGCCTATACAAACATCAGACATTTGAACATCGGATGTTTTTGGGCCTGAGTGGCCCCCGGTTCCGGCCGCCCGGCACGCCACCGGCGGGAACGGCCGTGGCCGTTCCCGCCGGCGGGTGCGGAGGCGGGTGCGGAGGAGGAGGGCGGACCGGCTACAGCAGGTGCTGCGCCCGGAGGTCCGCCACGTACTTGGTGATCAGGTCCCGCGACAGGTGCGGGATGTCGTTCTCCTCGTTGAGGGCGGCGGCCCGGACCGCCGCGCGGAACCGGTCCGCCGGCAGGGCGGATCCGGGCAGCGGCTCCGACGGCGTCGCGAAGGCGTGCAGCAGGGGGAGCAGCGAGTGCTGCCGCTGGCGGTCGGGCAGGGCGCGTATGGCGCTCTCGAAGCGGTCGAGCCACTCGTCGTAGTCGTGGATGCGCGTCAGGGGGTGTCCGGCCGCCACCAGCCAGTCGACGAAGGTGTCGAGGGAGATTCCGTCCTCGTGCGGGTTCACGATGTTGAAGGTCCGGTACCCCTCTCGGGTGTCGTCGCCCAGCGCGGCGACGGCCTGCGCGGTGAAGTCCACGGGCAGTGCGTCGTAGTGGCCGCCGCCGTCACCGGTGCCCCGGGTGTAGAAGCTGCCGGGGGCGATGCCGGTCGCCAGCAGGCTCAGCAGGAGGCGGGTGAACACGTCCGGGACGTTGAGCTGCCCCCGGTAGCGCGGGTGGGCGAGGATCAGGTTCGAGCGGAACACGGCGACCGGGAGGTCGAACGTGTCGTGCGCCTCGCGCAGCAGCACCTCGCCCGCCCACTTGCTGGCCGCGTAGCCGTTCGCGTAGCCGCTGCCGAGGTCGCGCGTCCCGCTGGCCGTGCGGATGTCCGCGTCCTCGTCGGCCGCGGCCGTGTCGTCGAAGACGACGGCGACCGTCGACAGGTAGGTGAACTGTTTGGCCCTGGAGGTGACCGCGAGCCTGATCAGTTCGGCCGTGCCCAGCACGTTGGGGCCGAACAGCTGGTCGTACGGCAGGACGTGGTTGACGAGTGCCGCCGGGTGGACGATCAGGTCCACGGTGTCGGCCAGCCGCTGCCAGGTCTCCCGGTCTAGCCCGAGGTCGCGCTCCCCGACGTCGCCGGCGACCACCTCCAAGTGGGCTGCGGCCAGGCCGTGGTAGCGCCGGAGGAGCTCCGGGTCGCCGCTGTCGAAGGCCGCGTCGAGCCGTGCCCGGGCCGACTCGTCGGTGGCGCCGCGGACCACGCAGACCAGTGTGCCGCCGCGCTGCGCGACGCGCTCCAGCCATTCGAGGCACAGGAAGCGGCCCAGGTAGCCGTTGGCGCCGGTCAGCAGGACGGTCCGCGCCTCGGGCAGTGGGCCGGTCGGCCTGCCGGTCCGCGCCTCGGTCCCCGTGTCGAGGAACGCGTCCAGTGTCAGGTCGCCCGCCACGAGCCGCGTCGCGCCCGGTCCGTGGACGCGGTCGGCGGTCGGGCGCCGGTCCCCGGAGGCGAGGGCGTTCTCGATGTGGTCGGCCACCCGCTGGAGCGTGTTGACCGGGTTGATGACGACGTCGACGGGGACGTCGACGCGGTAGACCTCCTTGAGCAGTTGGGAGAACGACAGCGCGGAGAGGCTGTCACCGCCGAGTTCGAGGAAGCGCGTCCCGGGGTGGACGTCGTCCTGCCGGTGTCCGAGCAGCGCGCGGGCGGCCTGGCACACGGTCTCCGGTACGGGCCGGGACGGGCCGGCCTGGCGCAGTGCCCGGAGTTCGTCGCTCTCGCGCTCGGTCAGCTCGGCGTACAGCGCTTCGAGGCGCTCGCCGTAGCGCTTCGCCAGCGCGGGGCGCAGCAGCTTGCGCACGCCGGAGAGCAACCCGTTCTGCTGGCTGAACGGCTCGGTCTCGATGAGGAAGTCCCGTGGGATCTCGTACGAGTTGAGGCCCGCCCCGGTGGCGAGGCGGTGCAGGGACTCGCGCAGGAGCGACCTGAGGCGCGGGCCGTCCCCGGCGGCGAGGTCGAGCGCCTCCGGGGTGGGCACGATGACCGCGAGCAGGTAGGCGCGGGCGCTGTTGCCGTACACGAAGACCTGCCGGACGAGCGGACTGTCGGCGAAGAGGGCCTCCAGCCGGGAGGTGGCCACGAACTCGCCCTGCGACAGTTTGAGGACGTTGGAACGGCGGTCGACGTACACGAACTCGTCGGGGCCGGTGAGGGCCACGATGTCGCCCGTGCGGTAGAAGCCGTCCTCGTCGAAGACCTGGGCGGTGGCGTCCGGCCGCTGGAAGTAGCCGGGAACGAGGCGTTCCGACTTGACCAGCAGTTCGCCCCTGGGGTGCGGGGAATCGGTGCGGAAGTACCCCAGCTCGGGCACGTCCGCCAGCCGGTGGTCGGTCACCGGAGGGCGCAGCACCCGGCCGTCGAGCGAGACCAGCCCGGCTTCCGTCGACCCGTAGCCGTTGAACACCCTGATCTGCAGGCAGCTTTCGAGGAACGCCGACAGCTCCGCGCTCATCGGGGCCGAACCGTAGGTGGCCCACAGGAGGCGGCCACCCAGGGTCTTCTCCCGCAGCTCCTCCTTCGCTCGCTCCGCCTGCCCGGCGGTGTCGCTCCCCGCCTCGCTCCGGTAGCGCTCGAAGAGCATGTCGCAGATGCGGGGCACCAGGATGAACTCGGTGGGCCGGACCAGGGAGAGGTCCACGAAGAGGGTCGACAGGTCGCTCGACGCCACGAAGTGGGCGGTGCCCCCCTTGGCGAGCGTGCCGAACAGCACGCCCCGTCCCATCATGTGGCTCAGGGGCAGGTAGTTGAGGACGATGGACGGCTGCGTCCCCTGGCCGGGCACGAAGTCGATCCAGAAGTGCTTGACGAGACGCTCGGTGTACACGGCGCCCTTGGGGGTGCCGGTGCTCCCCGAGGTGTAGATCAGCGCGCTGAGCGCGTCGGCCGTCGAGCCCTCGGGGACCCGGGGGAGCGGTGGCAGGCTCCTGCCCCGCTCGACGATCGACGCCAGCGCGTCCAGGGTGACACCGCGGCCCTGCGCCGCGAGCCGTCCGCGGGCGGCGTCCAGCACCTCCTGGTGGTCGGTGACCTCCGGGCGGTGGCCGAGCACGACGATCCTGCCCAGTGACGGGGCGTCCGCCGCGACCTGGAGCGCGACGTCCAGGTGTGCCACGTCCACCGCCAGCAGACGCGGTCCGGTCTGCGCGACGACGGGGGCCAGGTGTTCCGCCGAGGCGCCGGCCTGGAGGGGGACGCTCACCGCGCCGGAGCGGACGCAGGCCAGGTCCAGCACGGCGTACTCGGGGCTGGTGGAGCCGAGGAGGGCGACGAAGTCGCCCGGGCCCACGGCGTGGTCGGGGTGGTGGCGCCACTCGGAGGCCACCGCGCCGACGCGTTCCCACAGTTCGCCGTAGGTGACGGTGTCGAACCGGTCCAGGAGGCGCAGGGTGGTGCGGCCGGTGTCCGGGTCGGTCACCGGCTCGGTGGCGCGCTCGCCCAGGGCGGGGCGGTCCGCGTACCCCTCCATCACCGTGGCCACGAGGTCGGCGAGCGGTAGGCCCGGCCGCCGGATCGCCTCGCTGACGGTGTCCAGGGGTGCGGCGGCGCGGAACTGCGGATCCGTCGCGTACAGGTGGGCGGTGCGCCGGGCGGTGCGTGCGTCGAGGTCGTCGGCCGGGGGCGGTAAGACGGGCATCGGTGTTCTCCTCTACGGCCTCGAAGGCCTGGGCAAGGGGCGGGCGGTCTTCATTCTTCGGTGGAGGCCGGTTCGGTGGAAGTGAGTGGTGCCTGGACCCCGTGGTCGTGGGTGAGCCGGACGATCGCCGCCGCCGCGGTGCGGGCGCCGCTCTCGTCCTGGGCCTCGATCGCGTCGACGAGTCGCCGGTGCAGGTCGGCGTGCTCCTCGGCGGCGGTGGCGTCCCAGGGCAGGCCTCCCAGGGCGGAGGTGAGGGCCGTGCCGAGGTAGTCGTAGACCTCGATCAGGAGGTCGTTCCCACTCGCCCGGACGACGGCCCGGTGGAACAGCGCGTCGACACTCATGGCCGCGGACCTGTCCTCGCCGGCGCAGGCCGCGTCGGCGTCGGCCAGCAGCTCCCTCAGCTGGTGCAGCTGGTCCTCGCTGCGCCGCAGGGCGGCGGCCCCCGAGGCGTACTCCTCGAGGACGGTGCGCAGTTCGAGGACGTTGTCCCGCCGGGCGGAACTCGCCCGCCGCACCATGACCGACTGGAGCTCACTCGACGCGCGGACGTAGGTGCCGTCTCCGGCCCGGGGTTCCAGCAGGCCGAGGTGCACGAGCGCGCCGATCGCCTCGCGCAGCGTGCTGCGTCCGACCCCGAGCTCCTCGACGAGGACCTGCTCCGGCGGGATCCGCGTCCCCACCGGCCAGCCGCCCGCCTCGATGTGCGAGCGGAGGCTGTCCACGAGCTGCGCGGACAGGCTCGCCGTTCTGCGCGGTGTGCTGATGCGTGTCATGGAGGCAGCCTATACAAACATCAGACATTTGAACATCGCATGCCCCTGGGCCTGGGTCGCCCCGGCTCCGGCCGCCCGGCCCGCGATACGCCACCGGCGGGAACGGCCGTGGCCGTTCCCGCCGGTGGCAGGGGTGTCGGGCGTGCTTACGCGTCGACCTTCTCCGGCTTCTCCGGCTTCTCCGGCTGCTCCGGAGCGGGTACCTCGACCGCAGTGGCCGGGGTGGTCGCGCTGGTCGTGCTGTCCAGGCCCCGCAGCAGCCGCCAGGCCATCGCGGCCGCGCCGATCAGCAGGACGGCGGCCAGCAGGCCGGCGCTGTTCATGCCGTGCGTGAAGGACTCCCGGGCGCTCGCCAGCAGCGGCTCCGCGACGCCCTGCGGCAGTGCGTGCGCCGTCTCGACCGCCGCGCCCAGCGACTCGCCGGCCCGCGCCGCGGCCGCCGGGTCCGTCCCGGCCGGGACGACGAGCCCGCCGGCGTAGATCGAACCGACCACCGAGCCGACCAGCGCGATGCCGAGCGCGGTGCCCAGCTCGTACGCGGTCTCCGAGACCGCCGAGGCGGCGCCGGCCTTGTCGGCGGGCGAGGCGCTCAGCACCAGGTCGGCGCCGAGCGTGTAGACCACGCCCTCGGCCGTTCCGACCAGCAGGAAGGAGGCGGCCAGCAGCAGGTAGGTGGTGTCCTGCTGGAGCCAGCCGAGCACGCCCACGCCGAGGCCCATGGCCAGCAGGCAGCCGGTCAGCGCCGCCCGGGCGCCGGTGCGGCGCACCAGCCGGGCCGTCAGCAGGCCGCCGACGACGGCGCCGACGAAGGCCGGCAGCTCGGCCAGGCCGGCCCGCAGCGGTTCGTAGCCGCGGACCAGCTGGAGGTACTGCGAGGTCACGAAGACCACCCCGGACAGGCCGATCAGGGCGATCAGCGAGGCCAGCACGGCGGCGGTGAACCGCCGGTCGCGGAACAGCCGCACGTCCAGCAGCGGGGTCTCCAGCCGCAGCTGGCGGCGGACGAAGACGGTCAGCGCGGTGACGCCCAGCACGAAGGCGACCGGGACGTCCCAGCGCGCCACGCCGTGCGCGGCGGCCTCCTTGATCGCGTAGACCGTGCCGATCACCCCGGCCATCGACAGGGCGACGCTCAGCACGTCCCAGCGGCCCGGCTTCGGGTCCTTGGACTCCGGCAGCAGCCAGGCGCCGAGCACCAGCAGCAGGAGCAGGATCGGGATGTTCATCAGGAACACCGAACCCCACCAGAAGTGCTCCAGCAGCACCCCGCCGACCACCGGCCCGAGCGCGGCGCCGGCGGTGGCGGCCGCGCCCCAGATGCCGATCGCGGTGGCCCGCTCCCGGTCGTCCGGGAAGAGGCCGCGGATCAGCGACAGGGTCGAGGGCATGATCGTCGCGCCGGCGACGCCGAGCAGCGCGCGGGCCAGGATCAGCCAGCCGGCGCTGGGTGCGTAGGCGGCGAGCAGCGAGGCCGCGCCGAAGGCGGCCGAGCCGATCAGCAGCAGCTTCTTGCGGCCGATCCGGTCGCTGAGCGAGCCCATGCTGACCAGCAGGCCGGCCAGGACGAAGGAGTAGGAGTCGCCGATCCAGAGCAGCTGGGTGCCGCTGGGCTCCAGCGTCTCGCTGATGGAGGGGATGGCGAGGGAGAGGACGGTCGCGTCGAGGGCGACCACGGTGACGGCCAGGACGAGGACGGCGAGGCCGGTCCAGCGCTGGCGGGGGCTGGCAAGGACGGTACTGCTCATGGGGTATCGGTTTCCGGTGTGCGGGCCGAAGGTGCTGTGGGCGGGGGAGTGGCGGCGTCGGGCCGGCGCAGCGCGCCGCCGAGGAACAGCTCGGCGAGTGAGAAGGCGGCGTCGCGCGGGGCGAGGCGGCCGTCCTGGATGGCCCAGCCGACGCCGGCCACCAGGTCGAAGAAGGCCTCGCTGAGCCAGGCGGCGCTCAGCTCGATGCGGAACGTGCCCTGCTGTTGGCCGCGCAGGAAGAGCGCGTGCAGTCGAACGATCTGGAGCTCCCAGAGGTCGTTGATGCTGTCGTCGTCGTAGAGCTGGTTCTCGCCGGCCAGGAAGGCGCAGAGCGTGGCGTCCGGGACGGCGGCGTCGACCAGGCGGCGCAGCGCGGCCTCGGCGTCGCCGTCCTCGACGGCGGCGGTGTCCAGGGCGGCGGCGAACCGGCGCAGGCCGAGCAGGCCGACCTCGCGGATCAGGGCCTCGCGCCCGGGGAAGAGCCGGTGCAGGGTGGCGCGGCTGATCCCGGCGGCGCGCGCGATCTCGTCCAGGTGGGCGGTCGGGCGGCGGGAGAGCACGCCGACAGCGGCTTCCAGGACGGTGTCGCGATCGGTGGCCATGAATCGAGTGTAGGCCACATGAGACATGGATGTCTCAAAATTATGGCTGTCGTCTCGGATGAGGCGTTGACCGCCACGGTCGGGGCGGCAAAAAACCGGGGACGGCGGGTGCCGTCCCCGGTCGGGGTGCCGCTGTCGTGCGGCTGGTTCAGCTCGGTCGGTTCAGTTCGGTCGGTTCGGCCCGGTCGGGCCGTGCGCCGCCCGGATCAGCTCTGGTTGTAGAACCCGGTCTCGTCGAGCGGGCGGTCGATCACCATGACCTCGACGTCGGCCGGGGTGAGCAGGAACACCCGGCGGGCGATCCGCTCGATGCCGCCCTGGGTGCCGAAGATCAGCCCGGAGGCGAAGTCCACCATCCGCTTGGCCTCGGCTTCGTTCATCTCGGTGAGGTCCATGACCACCGGGATGCTCGCCCGGATGTGCTCGCCCACCGTGCGGGCCGCCTCGAAACCGGTCGGCCGCAGGGAGACGATCTTCGCGGGCGCGGGGACGGCCGGCATCGTCTCCTGATCGACCCACTCGTCCTCGTACACCGCGGCCGGGTAGTTCCCGGAGGGCATCAGCCACCCGTTGTGGTGCTCGTCGCGAAGTGCTCCCATGCCGCGCCTCCCTGCCTCGTCCCGTCCTGGTCCCCCGGGGTCGCGTGTCCTTTTTGACACGTCATCCACTCGTCGGAACTGTCCGAGTATCGCACTGTTCACCGGTCCCGTGCCCGCTCGCGGCCCCCGTACGAGTCGCGCCGCGACGGAAACCCGGGCGAACCCGGGCAACATCAGCGACGCGGCGGTGAGCCGTACGGTTGCGCGCGTAGACCATATCGGTCGCGGTCACCGCGCAATTGACCATCTGTCAACAATGAGGAAACGATTTCACTCGCCGGTGGTGCCGTCCACCAGTTCGCGCAGAAGATCGGCGTGGCCGTTGTGCCGCGCGTACTCCTCGACCATGTGCACCAGGATCCAGCGCAGCGTCACCTCCTCGCCGCGGCGCAGCCGCTTGCCGACGGTGTCCAGCGACAGGCCGGCGCTCGCGCGGCGGGCGGCCTCGACCTCGGCGCGCCAGGTGGCGAAGTCGGCCGCGACGTCGGCGGTGTCGACGTTGTTGAAGTCGCCGTCCTCGTCGGCCGCGGTCCAGTAGTGGTTCTCGGTGTACTCGTCGCCGCGCAGGATGGCCTGGAACCAGTACTGCTCCACCTCGGCCATGTGCCGGACGAGGCCGAGCAGCGAGAGGGCGGACGGCGGGGCGGAGCGCAGCCGCAGCTGGTCGTCGGTCAGGCCCTCGCACTTGAGCGCGAGGGTGCTGCGGTGGTAGTCGAGCCAGGCGGTGAGCATGGCGGTCTCGTCGGCCGCCATCGGCGGGTCGACCCGCGGGGAGAGTTCGGTCATGCGGGCCATCCTGGTGCCCACCGACCGGCGGGCGCGAGCGAATTGTCGAGCGCCCCCCGAGTGCCTCGGAATCTCGGCCGGTCAGGGGGGTGTGGCGGTCAGGCGCTCAGATGCTCAGGCGGCCGGTGCGCGGCGGCGGGCGGCCACGGCCCGCCACAGTCCGACCACGCTGCCCAGCACGAGCAGCGCGATCACCCCGGCCGACACCAGGAAGGCCGCCGAGCCCGGCTCGCCCGCGCTGGCCGCCGCCGTCACGTACACCGCCGTGGTCGGCACCACGCCGATCGCGGTGGCGAACAGGAAGGGCGCGAAGCGGACCCCGGAGAAGGCCGCGCCGTAGTTGGCCGCCTGGAACGGCATGCCCGGCAGCAGCCGCAGCACCAGCACGCTGCGGAAGCCCTGCTCGGTGAAGCGCCGGTCCAGCGTGCCGAGCACCCGCCCGCGCAGGTACGGCCGCAGCGCCTCGCGCCCGAGGCCCCGGCCGAGCCCGAAGGCCATGGCCGCGCCCAGCGTGGTGCCGAGCACCGACAGCAGCACGCCCTGCTGGATGCCCAGCAGCAGCCCGGCGGCGGCGTTCAGTGCTGGCCGGGGGACGAAGGCGAGCGTGCCGACCGCGTACACGGTGGCGAACAGCGGCGCGAACCAGTACCCGGGCATCCGGTCGGCGAGGCCGCCGTTCAGCAGCGCCGTCGGGCTCCACAGCAGCAGCGATCCGGCCGCGGCGCCGAGCAGCACCACCAGCAGCGCGAACCGCCACCACGGCGAACGCGGCGCGGGGCCGGACGGCGGCTGCTCGACGGCGGGCGGGGTTGTTGCGGGCGCAGGCGGCGCGGGTGCGGGCACCGGCCGAGCCTAACCGGTGCCCGGTTGCGGGCGTCGAGGGCGGTCGCGGTCAGCTGTACGGGGGCTTCTCCGGGTTGTAGTGCCAGAACTGGTTGTCGCCGCTGTGGAACTCCCACTGGATCACCGGGGTGCCGTCGGTCAGGGCGCCGCCCGAGACGTCCAGGACGAGGCCGCTGTAGCCGTTCACGATCCGGCGGGGCGTGCCGGGGTGGCTGGCCGGGGGGTCGCTCCAGCTCTGGTTGGCGCCGCCGTCGCAGGTCCACTGGTCGGCCTGGGTGCCCCAGGTGGTGCTGAAGGCCGGGATGTCCAGGCACTTGCCGCTGTTCAGGTTCACCCAGCCGCGGGCGCTCTGGGTCCACTGCTGGTTGGCGCCGCCGGTACAGGTCCAGATCCGGACCGGGGCGCCGTCGTCGGTGCGCCAGTCGGCGACCTCCAGGCACAGGTCGTCCGGGCCCGCGTACATGCCGGTGCGGATCTCGGCGGGCCCGAAGTCGGCGGCGACCGCGGGGGTGATCGTGGGGGTGGCCGCGGGGGCCGGCGGGGCGGTGAGCGCCACCGCGGCGGTGGCGAGGGCGGCCGTGGCGGCGGCGAGCCGCGCACGACGGGACGGGCGAGGCAGACGGGACGGGCGGGACATCAGGGCGTCCTCCGGGGGGTCGCGGATGCGGAGCGGTCGGCGAGGAATCCCAGCAGACGTCGCCAGGAGTCCTGGGCCGCGTCCGAGTATTCGACGGCGGAGAGCTCGAAGAAGTTGTGCGGCGCGCCCGGGTAGGTGACGAACTCGTGCGGGTTGCCGGCGGCGGTCAGGGCCGCGTCGAAGGCGTCGACGGCGGTGGGCGGGATGTGCTCGTCCGCGCCGCCCCAGAAGGCGAGGATCGGCGCGCTGAGGCCGGCCGCGAGCTGAGTGGGCCCCGGGGAGCCGTTGATCGCGTCGGGGTATCCGTAGAAGCCGACCGCGCCGGCCAGCCCGAACCGGGGCGCGGCGGCGCGGAAGGCCTGCCGGCCGCCGAAGCAGAAGCCGAGCGCGACCACCTCGGCCGGCCCGCTCGCGCGCAGCCGGGCGAGGCCGGCGGCCAGGTCGGCGTCCAGGCCTTCGGGGGTGAGGGCGAGCAGGTGGCGGAGCAGGCCGGGCAGGTCGCCGAATTCCTCCGGGCGGCTTTCCGGATCGGCTCCGGCGGTGCGGCCGTAATAGTCGACGACGAGCGCGGGGTGGCCCTGTTCGGCGAGCCGGGCGGCGGTCTGCCGGTAGAAGCCGGAAAGGCCCTTGTTGTCCGGCAGGACGAGGACGCCGACCCCGGTAACCACCTCGGGGCGGGCCAGGAAGGCGGCGAACTCGGTGCCGTCCGCCGAGGTCAGGGTGAGCGCCGCCGCCTCGGCCAGGGGCCAGAGCGCGGGGGTGACGGCGGGCGGGGCGGCGTCGGGGTCGTAGCACACGGGGTCCACCTCACGGATCGCGAAACCGCCGGGCGCGGAATGCGCCCGGCGGTCGGCGATATTAGCGAGGAATTCCCCGGAATTTCCTAGATCATATCGCAGAGAGATCTTTTTTCGAAGTGCTTTCCGGTGACGTTGCGGTCACATTCTCGGCGCCGGATCCGGGGGAATTCCGTTCGGCCCGGCGCAGCGCCCCGGCGCTCAGCAGCAGCGCGAAGGCGAGCGCGGTGACCAGGCCGAAGGAGACGGTGAGCGAGGTCGCCTGGGCGAGGGCGCCGATGATCGCGGGCGCGACCAGGCCGGAGGTGTAGGTGACGGTGGCGACGCCCGCGATGGCCTGGCTGGGGTTGCTGCCGATCCGCCCGGCCGCCGCGAAGGCCAGCGGGACGGTGACCGCGATGCCGATGCCGATCAGGGCGAAGCCCGGGATGGCGAGCGCCGGGCTGTCGGCGGCCACCACCAGCAGGCCGCCGACGGTGGCGACGGCGCCGCCGAGACGGGTGGTGCGCACGGCGCCGAGCCGGCGGACCACCGCGTCGCCGCAGAGGCGGCTGACGGCCATGGTGAGGGAGAAGGCGGTGTAGGAGGCGGCCGCGACGGTGGCCGAGGCGCCGGTGACGTCCCGCAGGTAGACGCCGCTCCAGTCCATCGAGGCGCCTTCGGCGAAGACGGCGCAGAAGCCGACCAGTCCGATCACCAGCGAGCTGCGCGGCGGCAGTGCGAACCGCGGCGGCTCCTCCGCCCCCTCCGGCGCCCGCAGGTCGGGCAGGTTGCGGCAGACGGGCTGCGCGAGGGCGAGCAGCACGAGCGCGGTGACGGCCAGCTGGAGCCGGGCGTCGAGGTCGAGGTGGGCGGCCAGGATGCCGAAGCCGGAGGCCAGCAGCCCGCCGGCGCTCCACATCCCGTGCAGTCCGGACATGATCGAGCGGCCGAGCCGCTGTTCGATCTCCACGCCCTGCGCGTTCATCGCGACGTCCGCCATCCCGGCCGAGGCGCCGTACGCGAGCAGCGCCACGCACAGCACCGGCAGTGAGGGGGCGAGCGCGGGCAGGGCGAGGGCCAGGCACCAGAGCGAGATCAGTCCGCGGACGGCCGCCCGCCCGCCGTAGCGGTGGACGAACCGGCCGGCCAGCGGCATCGCGAGGGAGGAGCCGATGGCGGGCATCACCAGGGCCAGGCCGAGCTGGCCGGGGGAGAGGTCGAGGCGGTCCTGGATCCACGGGATGCGGGTGACGAAGCTGCCGCTGACGGCGCCGTGCACGCCGAAGACCAGGGCGATGCCCGCCCTGGCCCGGCGTGGGGAGGCCAGAGGTTCCAATGGCTGTGCGGTGGTGCTCATCCGGCGTTCCCTCCCGGGTCGCGCAGGCGGGGCGGCGCGACGGTGCCCTGTGTGGGTGGTTGACGTGCTGGTGGGTGGTCTGACGTGCCCGGCGGTGGTTCTGACGTGCCTGAGGGTGGTCTACGTGCAGGCCGTTCGGTCCGCGCGGCGGCGACGGCCGTCCGGCGGATGGTCCGATAAAATTATCAGGAAGGGACCCTGATAGAAACACTCTGGAAGGATGAGCCGCCATGACCACCGCGCGCACGGCCACGCCGAGCACCGCCCGGGCGATCAACGACCGGCTGGCCCTCAACCTGCTCCTCGAACAGGGCCCCCTGACCGCGACGGAGCTGCGCGACCTCACCGGCCTCTCCCGGCCGACCGTCGCCGACCTGCTCGACCGCCTCCAGCGCACCGGCCTGGTCGCCGTCGTCGGCGAGCGGGGCGAGCAGCGGCGCGGCCCCAACGCCCGGCTCTACGCGCTGGTCGCCTCCCGCGCCCACCTCGCCGCCTTCGACGTGCGCTCCGGCGGCGTCAGCCTGGTCGTCGCCGACCTCGCCGGGCGCACCCTCGCCAGCGCCGAGGTCCCGGTGCACGGCGACGGGACGCCCGACACCGCCCAGCACCTGGTGCGCACCCTGCTGGACACCGCGCGCGGCGTCGGCGTCGAACGGCTGCACACCGTCGCCGTCGGCGCCCCCGGGCTGGTCGACCCCGCCACCGGGCGCCTCAACAGCACCGGGAAGCTCCCCGCCTGGCACGCCGAACTGCTCGCCGAACTGCGCGGGCTGCCCGGCACCGAGGTGATCCTGGAGAACGAGGTCAACCTGGCCGGCCGGGCCGAGTACCGGATCGGCGCCGCCCGCGACCGCGACACCTTCGTGCTGCTCTGGCTCGGCCACGGCGTCGGCGCCGCCGTCGTCCTGGACGGCCGGCTGCGCCGGGGCTTCTCCGGCGGCACCGGCGAGATCGGCTTCCTGCCCGTCCCCGGCACCGGCGGCCTGCCCAGCGCCACCGGCTGCGACGGCGGCTTCCACAGCCTGGCCGGCAGCGCCGCCGTCTGCGAGCTCGCCCGCGCCCACGGACTGCCCGCCGGCGCCGCCGGGGACGCCCCCGCCGCCGAGGCGGCCGTCCGCGCCGCGCTGGACGCCCTCGGCCCGGACGGGCCCGGCGGGCCGTTCCTGGACGAGCTGGCCGCGCGGATCGCGGTCGGCGCCGCCAGCATCTGCGTCGTCCTCGACCCGGGCTGCGTGGTGCTCGGCGGCGAGCTCGGCCGGGCCGGCGGCGCCGAACTGGCCGGCCGGGTCGAACGGCGGCTGGCCGAGCTGTCGCCGCTGCGCACCGAGGTCCGGCCCGGCACGGCGGGCGGCGGCGCGGTACTGGCCGGGGCCGTCCTCACCGCCGGGGACGCGGTGCGCCGCGACCTCTTCGGCGAGCCCTGACCCGCCTCGCTTGGCGGCCCCGGCCGCCGGTACGGCAGGATGACGGCGACGGCCCGCCGCGCGTGCGGCGTCCCCGTTCCCGTCCCACGTTCCCCGGGCCAGCCCCGGGGCAGTTCCCGAGTCAGTGTCAGGAGTCGTACATGGGCCAGTCCGAGGCGCCGGTCAACCCGTACCGCATCGGTGAAGCCGCGGCGCTGCTCGGGGTCAGTGCCGACACCATGCGGCGCTGGGTGGACGCGGGGCGGGTCGCGGCCGAGCGGGACGAGCACGGCCACCGGATCATCCCCGGCGTCGACCTCGCCGCCTTCGCCCGTGAGCTGGCCCGCCCGGAGAACGCCGAGGCCGAGGGCCGTCCGTCCTCGGCCCGCAACCGCTTCCCCGGGATCGTCACCCACGTGGTGCTCGGCGACGTGGCGGCCCAGGTGGAGGTCCAGGCGGGGCCCTTCCGGGTGGTGTCGCTGATCAGCCGGGAGTCGGCGGAGGAGCTGAACCTCGTGCCCGGCGCCCCCGCCACCGCGGTCATCAAGTCCACCAATGTGATGATCGAGCGGCGTTAGCCGCGCGCCGCGCGCCGACGGCGCGTCGAGCCCCGTCCGTACCGGTTCCGAACGAGAGGCCCGCCCGGGATGTCCCACCCGCATCTGCCGACCACCCAGAGCGCCGTCCGCGCGGTCGGGGAACCGACCGCCGACCGCCGCCGGGTGCTCGCCGTCGCCCACCGCGGCGACCCGTACCGCCACCGCGAGAACACCCTGCCCTCCGTCGAGTCCGCGCTCGCCGCCGGCGCCGACGCCGTCGAGGTGGACGTCCAGCTCACCCGCGACCGGGTGCCCGTCCTGCTGCACGACCGCACCCTGGAACGCCTCTGGGGCGACCCGCGGTCGATCGGCCGGGTCACCACCGCGCAGCTCGACGAACTGCGCCGGGGGCCGCTCGCCGTCCCGACCCTCGCCGAGACGGTCAAGGTCGTCGCGGCCGCCGGAGGCCCCCGGCTGCTCATCGACCTCGACGATCCCGGCCCCGTCGCCGCCACCTGGTCCGTCGTCACCGGCCTCGGCGCCGAAGGGCTGGTCTCCTTCTGCGGCCCCGCCACCGCCATGCTCGCCGTCCGCGCGCTGGCGCCCGGCGCCGAGATCGCCCTCACCTGGAAGGAGCCCCGGCTGCCCGTCCGCGCCCTGCTCGACGACCTGCGCCCGCGCTACCTCAACCCGCCGTTCGGCCTGGTCACCCCCGAGTTCACCGCCGCCGCCGCGGACGCCGGGCTCGCCGTCTCCACCTGGACCGCCGACCTGCGCCGCACCATGCGCCGGCTGCGCGACACCGGGGTCGCCTCCATCACCAGCAACCGGATCGGCGTGCTGCGCGCCGTCCTGGACGGCCGCCGGTGAGCCTGCCGCCTGCTGGACGGGGTCGGCCGCTCCGGGTGGACGGGCGTTCCGGGGCGAACTGAGGTCCGGCGCTCGAACGCGTCCGCCAGGGCGCTTCGTCCGATGAGGTGAGCTCCACCGGCTGCTCTGTACGCGACGGACGGGGGCGGATTGAATCGGCTCCACCCTTGATCGGCCGGACGGCGGCGTGCCGTTGTCGCCGGGGAGCCGGCCGGAAGCGGGCACGCTGACGGATCGTCCGTCGAGACGGGGTGATTCGGACTCGTCGACGAGCCAGGCGGAGGTGGCCGTGCCCGAGGAGCATCCGGCTGGGGAGGGTCCGGCGGTGGAGCCCCGGTTCGTGGTCGGGGCCGCGCCGGACCCCCGCAGGCCGTACCTGATGCTGCCGCCGGTGGTCCGGCAGGCGGCCGCCTGGGCCGCGGCGGTGATCCTGCTGCTCGCGCTCGCCTCACTGCTGGTCCTCGCGCTGGTCGAGCTGCGGGCCGCGACCGTGCCGGTGGTGCTGGCGCTGCTGGGGGCCTCGCTGCTCTACCCGGCGGTGCCGTGGATGGTCCGGCGGGGCGTGAACCGGGGGCTGGCCGCCGGGCTCACCTGCGTGCTGCTGGTCGCCGCCGTCAGCGGGGTGATCGCGCTGCTGGTCAACGCGCTGGTGCACAGCGCCCCGCAGATCGCCGAGTCCCTCCAGCAGGCGGGCAACCAGCTCGCCGCGTGGCTCGGCCCGACCGGGGAGAAGATCCGGCACGCGCTGGACAACGCCAAGGGGGAGACCAACTCGCTGGTCTCGACCGTCACCAACGGCGTGCTGTCCGGGCTGGGCCTGGCCACCCAGCTGATCGCCGGCGGCGTGCTGGCGCTCGCCCTGGTGTTCTTCTTCCTCCGGGACGGCCACCGCACCGGCGACACGATCCGCTCCTACCTGCCCGAGCGCAGCGCCGAGACCGTGATCGCCTGTGCCGAGCGGGCCTTCGACGCGATGGCCGGCTTCATGCGCGGCACCTCGCTGATCGCGCTGATCGACGCCACCTTCATCACCATCGGCCTGGTGGCGCTCGGCGTGCCCGGTGCGCCGGGGCTGGGCGCGCTGGTGTTCATGGGCGCCTACATCCCGTTCGTCGGGGCCTTCCTGTCCGGGGCGGTGTCCGTGCTGGTCGCGCTCGCCGACGGCGGGATCGGGACGGCGCTGTGGGCGCTCGGCGTGGTGATGGCGGTCCAGCTGTTCGAGGGCAACGTGCTCCAACCCCTCATCCAGAGCCGGACGGTGGAGCTGCACCCGGCCACCATCATGGTCGCCGTGGTGGCCGGCTCCGGGATCGCCGGCATCCTCGGGGCCCTGCTCGCCGTCCCGGTGTGCGCCGCCGGCGTGGGCATCGTCTCCGTCCTGCGCGGTGTCCCCGCTCCGCGGGCCGCCCGCCGCGCGGGGAACGGGGAGTAACCCGGTTGCCGGGGGCGGGGCGGGCGTGCGAGCATCACTAATGCGATAAAAGTCGCGATAGTGAGGGTGGGGGTTCGCATGACACGGATCGCGGAGCTGATCGAGGTCGCCGAGGAGGGGGCCGGACCGTACGGGGTCGCCGTGGGGCCGGACGGGGGCGTGTGGTTCACGCTGGTGCACGCCGGGGAGATCGGACGGCTGGCGGCGGACGGCACGGTCGAGCGCTACGGCCTCGGGGCGCCGGAGTGCGGGCCCGCGGTGCTCGCCGTCGGCCCGGACGGCGCGCTCTGGTTCACCCGGATGCGCGACCACCGGATCGGACGGATCGACACCGACGGGAAGGCGCGCTCCTTCGCCGTCCCGACGGCGGGCGCCGGGCCGTACGGGATCGCGGCGGGGCCCGACGGGGCGCTCTGGTTCACCGAGCTGAACGCCGACCGGATCGGGCGGATCACCGTCGAGGGCGAGGTGACGGAGTACCCGCTGCCGCGGGCCGGGGCCTTCCCGTCGTTCATCACGGCCGGCCCGGACGGCGCGCTCTGGTGCACGCTCAACCAGGCGGACGCCGTCGCCCGGATCACCGTCGGGGGCGAGGTGGCCGTCCACCCGCTGCCCACCGGGGGCACCGCCCCCGTCGGGATCACCGCCGGGACGGACGGCGCGCTCTGGTACGTCGGCATCGGCGGCGGGCTGGTCGGCCGGATCACGGTGGACGGCGAGGTCACCGAGTACCCGCTGGCCGACCGGGCGGCCCGGCCGCACGCGATCACCTGCGGCCCGGACGGTCGGCTCTGGTTCACCGAGTGGGGCGCCGGCCGGATCGGGGTGCTCGGCCCGGACGGGCAGCTCGACGGCCACCGGCTGCCCGGACCGGCCGCCGAGCCGCACGGCATCGCCGTCGGCCCGGACGGCGCGGTGTACGCGGCGCTGGAGCGCGGATCGATCGCGCGGTTGGCACCGCGTCAGGGCTGACGGCGCAGCAGCTCCTCCAGGTCGGCCAGCA
Source organism: Kitasatospora sp. NPDC058243 (assembly GCF_042882025.1). NCBI lineage: Bacteria > Bacillati > Actinomycetota > Actinomycetes > Kitasatosporales > Streptomycetaceae > Kitasatospora > Kitasatospora sp. NPDC058243. The sequence continues at coordinate 8,509 of NZ_JBHVWW010000047.1, read as the reverse complement.
GGTCGAGGGCGGCGGCGCGGTCGGGCACCGCCGCCGGGGCCGGGGAGCGCTCGGCGATGACCCGCAGGGCGGCGGCGGCCTGGCGGGCGAACAGGGCGAGCAGGTCCAGCTCGGGCAGGCTGGACCGGGCCTGCGGGGCCGGGTCCAGCACCTCCAGGACGCCCAGCACCCTGCTGCCGTGCGTCAGCGGCGCCGCCATCAGCGCGTTCGGAACGTACGCGGTGGACTCGGCGAAGGCCCGGTCGAAGGTGCGGCTCGCGCCCAGGTCGTCGACCACCATCGGCTCGCCCGAGGCGGCGACCCAGCCCGCGATGCCGCTGCCCGCCGGGAAGCGGCGGCCCACCAGGGACTCCTCGCCGCGCCCCGAGACGGCCTGGAACACCAGCTCCCCGGCCGCCTCGTCGAGCAGGCAGACCGAACCGGCCTCGGCGCCGAAGATCGCTCGGGCCACGTCCACCACGGACTGCAGCAGCTCGCGGGCCAGCGGGTCGACGGCGGGATCAGTGCTGAGGGTCATCGGGCGCCTCCGTGATGGGGGTGGACGGGGTGGGCCCGGTCGTCGAACTCCCGCCTGGGGGACGGTGAGGACCGGCTCCGGTGCCGACCTGGACGTTGGCTGCGGTGAGGTAGAGCGCGCTCTTCAGCTGGAAGGTCGTCAGCCTCGGGTGGCCGGACAGGATGCGGGCGCACAGCCCGGCGACGTACGGGGTGGCGAAGCTGTTGCCGGTGGTGCGGATGGTGGAGCCGCCGAGCCAGGGGACCCGGACGTTCTGGCCGGGGGCGAAGAACTCGACCGGCGGCGCCGGATTGTACAGGTGCAGGGCCGGGTCGTCCTCCTGGTGGCTGCCGACCGAGATGACCGAGGAGAACCGCCAGGGGTAGCTCTCCACCGGGGTGTTGTGGGCGGAGGCGACGATCGCGGTGCGGGCGAAGAAGGCGTCGTCGGCGATCGCGTGCAGCTCCTCCAGGAAGCGGGTCCGGGTGGTGGAGAGGCTGAGGTTGACGACGTCGAAGCCCTGCTCGACGGCCCAGCGCAGCCCGGTGATCAGCATGTCGCCGGTGCCGGTGAAGCGTTCGCCGAGCACCCGGACGCTGTACAGCTCGCAGTCCGGGGCGGTGCGGCGGATGATGCCCGCGCAGGCGGTGCCGTGGCCGCAGGTGTCGCCGGTGCGGTCGGGGCGGACCACCAGCTCCCGGGTCGTCGGGTCCTTGACCACCACCCAGGAGCCGTTCAGCGGGCCGACCAACGGGTGGTCCGGCTCGATGCCGGAGTCCACGACGCACACCCGCACACCCTTGCCGGTGCCCCCGCCGTCGGGACCGGTGGTGTCGGGGCCGGTGGTGTCGTGGGCGGCGCTGCCGTGCGCGGTGGTGTCGGCGAGCACCGGCAGGTCCGCGGCGGCCCGGCCGCGCAGGCTCCAGGTGAGGCCGGCCGGGCCGCTCACCGGGCGCCGCCGAGCCGCTCGGCCCGGCGCACGCCCGGCAGGTGGCCCTTGGCGGCGAACCGGTCCCGGGCGGTGGCGGCCGCCACGGCGGCCTCGGCGCGCCGGTCGAGCAGCAGCAGCGCGTGGGCGCGGTCCAGCGCGGTGAGCGCCTGGAGCAGCAGCGACTCGGTGGCCTCGGCGGCCTGCGCGGCGGCCGCGGTCAGCTCCAGCGCCGGGTCGGCCTCACCCCGGGAGGCGGCGAGCCGGCCGCGCAGCGCGTCCAGCTCGATCGCCAGCACCGGCGGCAGCGCGGACGTGGCGTCGACGCCGTCCAGGTGGCGGGCGGCCGGGCCCGGGCGGTCGGTGTCCAGCAGGGCGCGGGCGGTGGTGAGGGCGAGCCGGGGCAGCGGGGCGGCGTTGCCCAGCCGGCGGGCGACCTCGGCGGCGTCGGCGAGCAGGTCCAGCGCCTGCCCGGTCTGGCCGGTGGCCGCCGCGGCCTGGGCGGTCAGGGCCGGCAGCGAGACCATCGCGTCGGCCAGCGACAGCTCGCCCGCCAGGCCGTTGGCCTCGGCCAGCAGCAGTTCGGCCTCGCCGGGCCGGTCGCGCAGGGCGAGCAGGACGGCCAGCGGGCCGTTGAGCGCGACCCGCACCGTCCGGTGGCCGGCGCCGTGCCCGGCCAGCAGGGCCCGCAGCCGGAAGACGGCGTTCGGGACGGGCTCGGGGCCCGCCAGCAGGGAGGCGGCCAGCGCGGCCAGTACGGCGGCCCGGTCCAGCTCGGCGTCGGTGCGGGCGGCGTGGTCGAGGGCGTCGTCCAGCAGCCGCTCCGCCTCGGTGTGCCGGCCCGCCAGCAGGTGTTCCTCGGCCAGGCGCAGCCCGGCCCGGGCCTGGCCCAGGTCGTCCCGCAGGTCGATGAAGAGCGGGAGGACGGCGCGGGCGGTGGCGGCGGGCTGCTCCGGGCCGGGCGGCAGGCCGCGCGCGGCCAGCGCGAGCCGGGCGTGCGCGGCGTCCAGCGGGTCGGCGGCCGAGTCGCGGACCTGCGCCAGGACGGGCAGGGCCTCGTCGGCCCGGCCGAGCGCCAGCCGGGCCTCGCCGAGGCGGCGCAGCGTCGGGCCGGCGGTGCGCTCGTTCGGGTAGTGCAGCCGGACGGCGCGCTCCAGCAGGTCGGTGGCGGCGGGCAGGTCGGCGTGGGCGAGGGCGTGGGCGCCGGCCACGCCGAGGGCGGCCGCCGCGCGGGTGCGCAGGGCGTCCGTCCGGGCGTCCAGCAGGCCGAGTTCGAGCCGGTAGCGGTGGGCGCGCTCCAGGTGGCCGCCGACGGCGGCGTCCCCGGCGGCGCGGACGGCCGGCAGGTCGGCGGCGCGTTCGTGGCGCTCGGCGCGGGCCCGCTTGGACATCGACTGGTAGACCGACTCCTGGACCAGGCCGCTGCTGAACCGGAAGCTGGTGCCGGCCGGTTCGACCAGGCGGCGCTCGGCCAGCCGGGCCAGCGCGGCGTGCAGCCGCGGCGGGGTGTCGTCGCCCGCGGGCAGGCCGGGGAGGCCGTCGAACGGACCGGTGAAGACGTCGTCCTCCGGGTCGGCGAAGGCGTCCTGGTCGGCGCCGCCGCGGGCGAGCTGGGCGAGTTCGGCGGCGGTGAAGGCGCGACCGAGCACGGCGGCCAGGTCCAGGGTGGTGCGCTCGTCGCGCTCCAGGTCGTCGATCCGCGCGCTGAGCAGCGCCCGGCCGGTGGGCGGGAGTTCGTCGGCGAGGGCGGGGCCGTCCGCCTCGGTGAGGGCGGCCAGCAGCTCCTCCAGGTGCAGCGGGTTGCCCTCGGCCCGCTCCAGCAGCCGGGTCGGCACCGCGTCCTGGTGGGCGCTCAGCTCCGTCAACTGGGCGGCCAGCAGCGCCGATTCGTCCCAGGACAGGCCGCCGACCGGCAGCGCCGGCAGCTCCGGGCGGGAGGCCGGCAGCTCCGGCCGGGCCAGGCACAGCAGCAGCACCGGGGCCTGGCCGAGGGCGGCGACCAGCCGCTCGGCGGCGTCCAGCAGCACCGGGCCGGCCCACTGGCAGTCGTCCAGGACCAGCACGGCCGGGCGCTCGACGGTCCGCCCGCGCAGGACCGCGGCCAGCCGGTCCAGGGACTGTTCGGCGCCCACCCCGGGCGCGGTGGCCTGCGCCAGCCGGTCCAGCGCCTCGGCGGGCGCAGGCGTCCCCGGGCCGCCGAGCAGGGCCCCGACGGCCTCCGCGAGCGGGGTCAGGACGCCCTGCTCGCCGTAGCTGCGGCAGCGGCCGGTGCCGCAGCGCGCGGTGTGCCGGCCCGTCCGCTCCTGCCACTCGCGCACCAGCCGGGTCTTGCCGATCCCGGCCTCGCCGACGACCAGCAGCAGTTCGGCGCCCTGGCCGCCGGACACCCGGGCCAGCGCGGCGTCCAGTTGGGCGAGTTCACGCTCCCGCCCGACCAGCGGGACGTCGAAGCGGCGCAGCAGCTCGGGGTCGTCCTCGTCCAGCCCGACCAGGCGGTACGCGGTGACCGGCTCGGTCTTGCCCTTGAGCCGCAGCGGGCCGACCTCGTGCACCTGGGCGGCCGGCCCCGCCGCGCGCAGGGTCTGCGGGCCGATCAGCACCTGGCCGGGGGCGGCCTGGGTCTGCAGCCGGGCGGCGATGTTCACGGTCTCGCCGGAGATCAGGGCCTGGCGCGCCGAGGCGTCCGAACCCGCCACCACCTGGCCGGTGTTGACACCGATCCGGACGTCCAGGCGCACCCCGAGGGTGGCGTCCAGCTCGGTGTTGAGGTCCTCCAGGTCCTCCAGCATGGCGAGCGCGGCGGCCAGCGCCCGGTGGGCGTCGTCCTCGCGGATCACCGGGACGCCGAACACCGCCATCACCGCGTCCCCGATGAACTTCTCCAAGGTGCCGCCGTGCGCCTCGATCTGACGGTGCATCCGTTCGAAGTAGCGCAGGATCACCTCGCGCAGCGTCTCCGGGTCGAGCGCGCCGGACAGGGCGGTGGAGTCGACCAGGTCGCAGAAGACCACCGTCACCAGCTTGCGCTCCTCGGCGGCCAGGTCGAGGGCGGCGGCCCGGGGGGTGCCGCAGGCGGGGCAGAACTGGTCGTTCGTGCTGGCGAGTTGGGCGCAGAGCGGGCAGGGCATGGTGGCAGTCCTTCGCTAGTCCTTCGCGGTGCGGGGAGTGCATCGGGGAGTACATGAGGTTGGGTGGTGCACGGGGTCGGGGGTGCGCACGGAGCCGGGGTGGGCGTGGTCGGAGCCGGGCGTGCGGGCGTGCCGGGCCAGGCTCCCCGGCCCGGCTTCGGGCCCGGTTCGCGGCCGCCTTGCCGGCGGTATGGCCGCAGCCCGGAGCGGGTGCGCGGGCCCGGCGGACGGGTGCGGCAGGCCGGACGGCGCCGCCGTCGGCGCCCCGACCTGCGGCCATACCGGTGCCGTACCGGTTCCCAGGCCGTGCGCAGCCCCGCCTGCCTACCGTCTTCACCACGGCGGGCCACCACCCGTCGAACCCCCACCGATCAACCCAGTGAAGGGAGTTCAGCCATGGCCGAGAACATCGACCCGATCGTCGGCGAGGACAGCGAGGAGACCCCGGAGGTCGAGGCGCACGCCGCCAACGTCCTGGACCTCCAGGCGATGAAGGTCCTCCAGGAGGCCTCCGACGGCAGCTGCTTCAGCCTGATCAGCTACGTCAGCTCCGCCGAGACCTCCGCCTGACCAGCGGCAGGTCAGCGGTGTCCGGCGCGGGGGCGGGCGCACCACCGCCCCCGGCCGCCGGGCAGTGATTGGCTTCCGGGGCGGTCCCGCCGGGGTGGGGACGCCCCAGCCCAAGCCCCCCCCCCCCCCCCCCAGGAAACAACGGAGCTGTTTCTTCTCCAACCCTC
>NZ_JBHVWW010000047.1:0-3210 GCF_042882025.1 Kitasatospora sp. NPDC058243 | reverse complement strand
GGGGGGGGGGAGGGGGGGGGGGGAGGAAACACACACCGGGGGGGGGAGGGGGGGGGGGTTGGTGGGGGGGGTGTTTGTCGGGGCGCCCCCCCCCCCCGGCCCGATTCCACCCCCCACCCCGGAGGACGGCCATGGAGCCCACCTCGCTCTCCCGCAACCGGGACTTCCGGCTGCTCTGGGTCGGCGGCCTGATGGCCTCGCTCGGCTCCCAACTCGCCTCTATCGCCCTGCCGTTGCTCGTCCTGCGGGAGACCGGATCGGCCGCCCAGGCGGGCGCCATCGGCACCGTCTCGATCGGCGCGCTGCTGCTCACCATGCTGCCCGGCGGCGTCATCGCCGACCGGATCGAGCGGCGCCGGCTGATGCGGGTGTGCGACGTCGGCAGCCTGCTCGCCGTCACCGCGCTGGTGATCGCCGTCCTGCGCGGCCACACCCCGCTGCCACTGGTGCTGCTGGTGGCCGCCGCCGGGGCGCTCATCACCAGCGCCTACGGGCCCGCCGCCGGCGGCCTGCTGCGCGCGGTGGTGCCGCGCGAGCAGGTCCGCGCGGCGTCGTCCCGGATGCAGGCGCGCGGCGCCGCCGCCCGGCTGGTCGGGCCGATCGCCGGCGGCGCGCTGTTCGCCTGGCACCCGGTGCTGCCGTTCCTCGCGGAGGGCGTCGGGCTGCTGCTCTCCACCGTCTGCGTCGCGCTGATGCGGACCCGCTCGGTGCCCGCCGCCAGGAGCGGCGCGGCGTTCAGCCGCGGCGAACTGACCGCCGGACTCAGCTTCATCTGGCGCCAGCCCTACCTGCGCACCCTGCTGCTGATCTTCGGGCTCGGGATGAACTTCGCGTTCAGCGCGCTGATGTTCACCACCCTGGCCGTGGCCTCCGACGGCGGCCGTTCCGGGATCGGCGGCGGCACCGTGGTCTCCTGCACCGCGGCCGGCGCCCTGGCCGGCGCGCTGCTCGCCCCGAGGCTGGAGGCCCGGACTGGGCCCAGAGCGCGCCCCGGGGCGAGTGACGGCAGGCTGGTGGCGCTCAGCTGCTGGGCGGCCGCCGCCACCGCCGGGGTGCTGGTGCTCACCCGGATCCCGCTGCTGATCGGGCTGCTCTGCGCGGTGTGCATGTGCCTGTCCACGGTCGCCAGCATCGGCTTCGTCTCCGGCATGCTGCTCGCCGCGCCGCCCGACCGGATCGGCCGGGTGCAGAGCGCCGCCGGTTTCCTGTCCACCCTGGTCCAGCCGTTCGGCCCGCTGGTGGGCGGCGCGCTGCTCGGCGCCCTGGGCGGCACCCGGACCTTCGCGCTGCTGGCCCTCGCCATCTCGCTCTGCGCGGCCGTGGTCACCTGGGCGCCGCCGGTCCGGCGCGGCCCGGCGCCGGTCCCGGCACCGCTACCCGCACCCGCAGGCTGAACGGCCCGGCGGCCCGGGAGACGAATGACCCGGAAGAGCTTGGAAGACGACCCGGAAGAGGAGGCGCGCCATGGCCGGCGCCCAGGAGACCCAGCTGTACTGCCTCGCCGATCCGATGTACTACGACACCCCGGGGCGCCTCCGCGACCGGGCCGGCCGGTACCCGCTGGGGCTCGGCGCACCGCCCGCCGGGTGGCGGCGCGAACGGCGCGGGCTGTGGACGGCGTTGCGGCCGGACGGCGCCCGGCTGCCGGAGCAGGGCTGGAAGATCCACGTCTCGACCGTGCCGGAGGAGGCCGAGGCGACTCTGCGGGCCGTCGCGCGGGTCTGCACGGCGCGCCGCACGACGTTCAAGTTCCTGCGCAGCGACGAGGCGCTGCGGGTCGCGAACGGCAAGTACATGGGGCGCGGCAGCAGCGGCAAGTTCGTCACCGTCTACCCGGGGTCGGAGGAGGAGTTCCTGGCCGTGGCGGCGGAGTTGGCCGAGGTGCTGGCGGGCCGCCTGGGGCCGTACGTGCTCACCGACCTGCGGATCGGCACGGCCCCCGTGTACGTGCGCTACGGCGCGTTCGTCGAGCTGTGGTGCCAGGACGAGGACGGGCGGCCCGTGCCCGCGCTGCGCGACCCGTCCGGCGAGCTGGTCCCCGACCGGCGCGACCCGGTGTTCCAACTGCCCGCCTGGGTCGAACCGCCCGAGGAGCTTCGCCCGCACCTGGCCGCCCGGGAGGCGGCCGGCGGCGACCTGCCGTACCGGATCGTCGAGGTGCTGCAGTTCTCCAACGCCGGCGGGATCTACCTCGCCGAGCACCGGACCACCGGGGAGCGGGTGGTGCTGCGCGAGGCCCGCCCGCACGCCGGGCTGGACGCCGCCGGGGACGACGCCGTCACCCGGCTGCGGCGCGAGCAGTGGGCGCTGGAACGGCTCGCCGGTCTGGACTGCGTGCCCCGGCTGCACGAGGTCCGGACGGTCTGGGAGCACACCTTCCTGGTCCAGGAGCACATCGAGGGCGTCCAGCTGTTCGCCGAGGCGATCCGCCGTTACCCGCTGGTGCACCAGGACTGCACCGCCGGACAGCGCGCCGAGTACGCGCACTGGGTGGCCGGGGTCGTGGCCGGGCTGGAGAAGGCGCTCGGCGCCCTGCACGAGCGGGGCGTCCGGTTCGGCGACCTGCACCCGGCCAATGTGATCGTCCGTCCGGACGGTTCGGTGGTGCTCGTCGACTTCGAGTACGCGGAGGAGCTCACCGGCCGCCGTGTCCCGCTCGCCGGCGCGGGCGGGTTGCAGCCCCCGCCCGGGCTCGACGGGGCCGACGCCGACCGCCACATGCTCTGGGCCACCTGGCTGATGCTGCTGATGCCCGTGATGGAGCTGGCCGAACGCGATCCCGGCAAGCTGCCCGCGCTGGAACGGCGGGCACGGCGCTGGTTCGGCCTCGGGCCGGAGGAGGGACCGGTGCGGCCGGGCGCCGTGGCGCCGGTGGCGCCGGTGGAACCGGTCGGCGAACGGCGGGTCCGCGAACTCCTCGCCGGGCCCACCCTCGACGCCGCCAGGAACGAACTCGTCGCCGGCATCCACGCCGGGGCCACCCCCGACCGGCCGGACCGGCTCTTCCCCGGCGACCCGGCCGGATTCGCCGACGGCGGCACCGGCGTCGCCCACGGCGCCGCCGGCGTGCTGTACGCGCTGCACCGGGCCGGGGCGCCCTGCCCCGACGAGTACGCGGACTGGCTGATCGCGGCGATGCGGCGGCGCGGCCCGAGACCGGGCGCAGGCGGGCTCTTCGACGGGCCGCTCGGCGTGGCGGCCGTGCTCGCC
>NZ_JBHVWW010000046.1:0-70817 GCF_042882025.1 Kitasatospora sp. NPDC058243 | reverse complement strand
GTGTTTCCAGCTTACCAGATGTTTTCCGCTCCGTTTCCGGCGCTTCGTTCATCCAACTCGCTGGTGTCTTCTGCGGCTTGACGCCCCGTCCGACGTTTCAAACTCTAGCCGATCCCTGCTCCGAAAAGCGAATCGGCCGCAATCCAATAAAACGAGCACGCCGAATAAGAACCAAGCCGCGACAAGACGCGACCCAGCCCGAACCGGGAAGTGGTGTTTCGAAAGGATTGGCTACCGCGGGACCGTCCGCGCAAAATGCGTGTCCGGTGCTCCCTGCCAGGCAGCTCGAAGAACACTAGACCTCGGGGAAGGCCGAGTCAAGCTCCGGTTCCGCCCCGGCGACGCTCTCTTCCTCCGCCTTCTCCTCCGCCTCCTCCGCCGGCAGGTGGAAGGCCAGGACGGCGACGTCGTCGTCGTGCTCGGAGGTCACGCCCATCGCCCGCAGGAGGCGGGCGCAGATCACCTCGGGGGCCCCGACCGCGCCGGTGAGGGTGCGGGCGAGGAGGTCGAGGCCCTGGTCGATGTCCTCGTCGCGGCGTTCGACCAGGCCGTCCGTATAGAGGACGCCGGTGGTCCCGGGCAGCAGGCGCAGGGTGTGCGAGACGTGGAGGCCGTCGCCGGTGCCGAGCGGAGGGCCGTTCTGCTCCTCGCTGCGCAGGACCGTCCCGTCGGGGCAGCGCAGCAGCATGGGGAGGTGTCCGGCGGAGGCGTAGGAGAGGGTGCGGCGCTGCGGGTCCCAGACGGCGTACGTGCAGGTGGCGATCTGGTTGGCGTCGATCTCCATGGCGAGGCCGTCGAGCAGGCGCATCACCTCGTGCGGGGGCAGGTCGAGCCGGGCGTAGGCGCGGACGGCGGTGCGCAGCTGGCCCATGACGGCGGCGGCGCGCAGGCCGCGCCCCATCACGTCGCCGATGACCAGGGCGGTCCGGCCGCCGTCGATGGCGATGACGTCGTACCAGTCGCCGCCGACGGCGGCCTCGGCGCCGCCCGGCTGGTAGGTGGCGGCGACCCTCAGGTCGGCCGGCTGGTCGAGCTTCTGCGGGAGGAGGCTGCGCTGGAGGGTGACGGCGGCCTCGCGCTGGCGGCGTTCGGCTTCGCGGAGCCGGGCGGCGGCGAGGACCTGGTCGGTGACCTCGGCGGCGAAGATCAGGACGCCGGCGGGCGGTCCCTCGGCGGGGGTGTCCCCCGTGTCCCCCGTGTCGCCGGGGCCGCCGGGGCCGAGCGGGACGCAGGAGACGTTGTAGTAGCGGTTGCCGGTGAGGCCGAGGATGCAGCGGGCCTTGACGCTGCGCGGGCGGCCGCCGCGGATGACCTGGTCCATCAGGGCCAGGACGCCCATGGTGCCGAGTTCGGGGAGGGCTTCTCCGGCGGGCAGGCCGGTGGTGCGGTCGCCGAAGAGTTCGCGGTAGGCGCGGTTGGCGTAGCCGAGCTGGTGGAGCGGGCCGTAGGTGACGGCCACCGGGGCGGGGATCCGGTTGAGGACCTCGCGCAGGTTCTGGGGTTTGTGCAGGTCGAGGAGTTCGGCGGCGGTGGCCAGGTTGGTGGGGTCGCGGGGGCCGGGGACGACGACGCCGTCGGCGGAGGGCGCGCCCTCGTCGGTGCCGGCCCCTGTTGGCGGGGCGGCACGCCAAGGGACTCCGGTGAGCCGGGCGCTCCAGCGCATGAGGTTCAAACGACGGCCGCTTCCTCGATTTCCAGGCATATCATCACTTTTTGTGTGCACATCAGCACACGGGGTAATGACTAGGTTGGGCTGATCCTGTCAGGCAAGGGCCCGATTCCGGAAGTCGCCCGCCCGGCGTGGCCGCCCGTTCCGCCCCGGCACGGGGCACCGGGGCGCTCACCGCGGGGCGTCCGGACCGCCGTCGGGCCGCGGCCCGGACCCGGCCTCGAACTCCGGACGCGGATGCTCCGCCGCCCCCAGCGAGACCACCTCGCGGGAGAACAGCCCGCCCAGCACCCAGTCCATCAGCACCCGCACCCGGCGCTCCGCGCTCGGCAGGCGCCGCAGGTGCCGGGCCCGGTGCAGCCACCAGGCCCGCCGCCCGGTGATCCGGCGGCCGCGCCGGGTGTGGGCGACGGCCCGGCGCAGGCCCAGCGAGGTCGAGCAGGCGGCGTGGCCCGGCCGGTACTCGGCGAGGCCGGGGGCGTGCGGTCCGGCGTCCAGGGCGACCGCGATGTTCCGGGCGAGCAGCTCGGCCTGGGCGAAGGCGTGCTGGGCGTTGGGCGCGCAGGGCGCCCCGTCCGCGTCGGGGTCCGGCACGGCGGCGCAGTCCCCGGCCGCCCAGACGCCGGGCAGCGCGCGCCCGTCCGGGCCGACGGCTTGCAGGGTGGCGAGGCAGCGGACCCGGCCGAGGGTGTCCAGCGGCAAGTCGGTGTCGCGCAGCAGCGGGGCCGGCCTCACCCCGGCCGTCCAGACCAGGGTGCGGGCACCGAAGCGGCTGCCGTCGGACAGCGCGACGACCCGGTCCGCGGCGGACGCCAGGGTGGTGCGCAACCGGATGTCGACGCCGCGTTCGCGGAGCTGGCCGAGGGTGTGCTCGGCCAGCTCCGGCGACTCCTCGGCGAGGATCCGGTCGGTGGCCTCGACCAGGACCCAGCGCAGGTCCTCGGGGCGGACGTTGTGGTAGCCGCGCACCGCGGTCCGGGCCATGTCCTCCAGTTCGGCGAGCGCGCCGACGCCCGCGTACCCGGCGCCGACGAAGACGAAGGTGAGCGCGGCCTGGCGCAGGGCCGGGTCGCGGGTGGCGGAGGCGAGGTCGAGCTGTTCCAGGACGTGGTTGCGCAGACCCACGGCCTCGCCAACGGTGGAGAAGCCGCGGCCGTGTTCGGCCAGACCGGGCACCGGCGCCGTCCGGGAGACCGAGCCGGGCGCCACCACCAGGACGTCGTAGGGGAGTTCGATCGGTGCGGCGGCCTCTCCGGGGCCCGCGGCGTCGGCGAAGGCGCGGCGGGCGGCGTGTTCGATCCGGGTGATCCGGGCGGTCAGCACCCGGCAGTCCGGCAGGGCCCGGCGGAGCGGGACGACCACGTGCCGGGGGTCGATCGAGCCAGCCGCGACCTCGGCCAGCAGCGGGTGGTAGGTGAAGTAGGCCTGGGGCTCGACGACGGTGATCTCGACCTCGCCGCGTCGCAGGCGTTCCCGCAGGCCGCGCTGGAGGTGCAGCGCGGTGGCCATCCCGGCACAGCCTCCGCCGGCGATCAGGATTCTGATGGTGCACCTCCTGCCGATTGGCGCTTCCTCCCGGCCCCGCGGCCGGGGGTGTCCCCCCTCGCGCCCCCCTATGAAGGACCGGCAGGGGCGGTCTTGTCCACAGTCCGTACCGCGCCGGATGTGACGGGAGTCGACGGGTGGGGCCAGTTGTGCTGTCCGGGCGACTTTCTGACGGACTTTCGGCCGCGAACGGGCGTGAACTATGGTCGGATTGTGTGCCGGAGCGGTTACCGCCATGACAATCGGCGGCGACGCACCGTGGAGCGGCCACTACGGCCAGTTCCAGCGTTGGCTCGAGAACCCGACTGCGGGACAGTCATCCGGGGAAGGGTAGTTCCCGGACAAGGCCCCGGACGGTGCCGACGCGCCGAGCCGGACGCGAGCCGGCCCGGAGGCACGAACCGTGGTCACGAAACGGGACGGGCGGCAACGAGCGATGGGTCATCAGGTCATTTCTGACGGGCTGAGCTGCACCGGGGGGTGCAGGGGCGGGCGACGACAGGGTCCGGGTTCGGGCGCCTGCGGGGGAGAGTTGGGATGATGGAGCAGGAGCAGGTGTTGGGGCGAACGGGAGCACCGCACGCCGGCCAGGGCATGGTGCCGGAACAGCGCGGCCCGGTGGACCTGCCGCCGGAGGTCGGGGCCGCCTATCCGGGCGTCCCCTACCGGGTGGAGCCGCCACCGGTCGTCGTGCACGTCCCCGGGACCCGACTACGGGTGGACGCCCGGCGGAACCTGGAGAGCGTGCTGCGGGCCGCCCGCGAGGTGTTCGGCGAGTTCGGCTACGGCGCGCCGATGGAGGAGGTCGCGCGCCGGGCCGGGGTCGGCGTCGGGACGGTCTACCGGCGCTTCCCGAGCAAGGAGGTGCTGGTCCAGCGGATCGCCGCCGAGGAGGTGGCCTGGCTGACCGCGCAGGCGCGGGAGTCGCTGTACGGCGGCGGCGGAGCCTGGGAGTCGCTGGCCGGCTACCTGGCGCGGGCGGTCGGCACCGGCGCCGGGCGGCTGCTGCCGCCGGAGGCGTTCCGGTACGCGGAGGAACTGGGCCGGGTGCCGGAGCAGCGGGTGCCCGAGCCGGCCGCCGTCCGGTTCGACCTGCGCGGCGAGGACGCGCAGAACGGTGCGGCCGTCGAGCCGTCGGCGGCCGACGCCGATCCCCGGCTGCTGCTGCAACTGCTGGCCGCCCTGGTCGCCAGGGCCGGCGCGGCCGGCGAACTGCGGCCGGGCGTCACGGTGTCGGACGTCGTGCTGGTGCTGACCGCCTCGGTGCCGGTGCACGCGGCCCGCACCGCGCCGACCACGGCGGGTTTCTCGGCCGGGGTCCAGCAGGCGGAGGGGCAGCCGACGGCCGGCCCCTCGGAGCGGCTGCTGGAGATCCTGCTGGACGGCCTGCGAGCACGCTGACGCGCCACCGCGGGCGCGGCCGCCGCAGCTGGCGGGGACGGGAGTTGGACAGGAGACCGGCGCGCGGACCAGTCACGCGCGCCGGGTGCGGGCGGTGCACAACCACCCGCCCTGTGCTGGCCGAACACATCCGCGACGGCTCCTCGGAAGAGTGGGTCCCGGCCGGTCCGGCTACCGCCCATCTCTGCGCTATGCCATCCTTTGCCCGTGGTTGGAGCCAATGTCCCGATGCGCGCCCTTCGCGCGCCCTCGGCGCCGTACAGCGCGGAACCGTGCGCCCACGCGCTCCCGCGCGCCCTGCCACACTGCGGGGGCTGTCGTGGAATCTGGGGTCCGTTGTGAGCGCCGAGGAACAGAACGACTACGGGTACGGCCTCGACTTCGGCCCGTCCGGAGGCTTGACCGGGGGACTGGCCGACGGCTCGTCCGGCAGTACGTCCAGTACGTCCGAAGGCCCCGCCACGGCCTCCGGCGGCCCGGCCCAAGTACCCGGCGCCGCACCGGGTTCGGCCACCGGCCCGACCGCCGGACACGTGCCCGACCAGGCGGGCATGCCCAGCCGCGAGTCCCTCTCCGCCTCCGCCGCCGCGCTGCCCCCCGGGCGGGTGCCCGGCCAGGCCCCGGCCGGCCGCGGCGGCGTCGCCCCCGAGGCGTTCGTCGGCGCCGGCCGCCCCGCCCGCCCCACCGTGCCCGCCCCCGCCGACCCGGTCGACGGCGAGCGCCCGGCCTCCGACGCCGAGTTGACCGCCCGGGTCCGGGCCGGCGACGACACCGCGTACGAGGAGATCTACCGCCGGCACGCCGACTCGGTGCGCCGCTACGCCCGCACCTGCTGCCGGGACAGCTTCACCGCCGAGGACCTCGCCGGCGAGGTCTTCGCCCGCACCCTGCAAGCCCTGAGGGCGGGCAAGGGCCCGGAGTTCGCCGTCCGCGCCTACCTGCTGACCGCCGTCCGCAACGTCGCCGCCGCCTGGACCCGCAGCGAGCGGCGCGAGCAACTCGTCGACGACTTCAGCGTGTTCGCCCAGACCTCGGCCGCCGTCGTCGACCTCGACCTGGCCGACCCCGGTGCCGATGCCTGGGCGATGGCCATGGCCGACCAGCGCATGGTCATGCAGGCCTACGCCGAACTGCCCGAGGACGACCGGATGGTGCTCTGGCACACCGAGGTCGAACGGGAGTCCCCGAAGACCGTCGCCGTGATGCTCGGCAAGACCGCCAACGCCACCGCCGTCCAGGCCCACCGGGCCCGCGACCGGCTCGCCGCCGCCTTCCTCCAGGCGCACGTCTCCGGCAGCCAGGACCGCACCTGCGAGGCGTACGCCAACCGGCTCGGCGCGTACGCGCGCGGATCGCTGCGCAAGCGCGCCTCGGCGGAGGTCGGACGGCACCTCCAGGAGTGCGACCGCTGCACGGCCGCCTGCCTCGAACTCACCGAGATCAACACCGGCCTGCGCGCGCTGCTGCCCGGCGGCGTGCTCGTCTGGATCGGGGTCGGCGGGTTCAGCGCCGCCGCGGCGGCCGTCGGCGGGGTCGCCGCGGTCGGCGGTGCGGCTGCGGGCACCGCGGCGGCCACCTCCGGAACCGCGGGTGCGGGTGCAGTTGGCGGAGCGGGTGCGGTCTCCGGCGGAAGCGGGGCCGGCGCCGGCGCCGCGGCCGGCGAGGGCCTGGGCACCGCCGCCAAGGCCGGGATCGCCGCCGCCGTCGCGGTGGCCGCGGCCGCCGTCGCCGCGTACGCGCTCACCGGCTCACCCGAGCCCAAGCCGCCCACGGCCGCGCCCCCCGCCTCCGGCACCCCCGCCACCCCCCGGCCGCAGGCCCCCGCACCCGCGCCGCCCGCGCCCGCCGACCCGGCGCCCAGCAGCGCCGCGGCCGCCCCGGCACCGCCTGCGCCGAGCCCGAGCCCGAGCGCGACGCCGGTCACCCGGTCGACGCCTGCCCCGACAGCCGCCCAGACCACGACGAAGGCCGCGTCGCCGGTCACGCCGAGCTCGACGACGCCCAAGCGGACCCCCACGCCGCCGGCCCCGGCCGTCCCCGTCGTGCCGACGCCCAGCGTGCCGCCGCTGCCCACGCCCGAGCCGCCGGTCGTCCCCGTCGTCCCCACGCCCACCGTGCCGCCGCTGCCCACCCCGACGGTCATCCCGCCCTCGCCGCCCGCGCCCGCCGACTTCTGGGCCGACTCACTGCCCGTGGTCAAGCCGGGCAACAACCGGGTGCCGCCGCCCGGCCCCAGCATCCGGCAGAAGGGCAGCGACTGGTTCTGGCAGCACGACAGCGCCTGGATCGGCGGCGAACGCCACGGGCACGCCATCACCGTGCGCGCCCCGGCGACCACCCTGATCGACCTCAACCGCAGCTGCACGTCCTTCGACGCGGTCGCCGGGGTCGACGACGCCACGCTCTCGCCGGGCGGCGTGGTCTTCTCCGTCCAGGGCGGCGACGGCAGCACCCTGTGGCGCTCCTCCCCGCTCGCCGCTGGGGACGACGCGGCACCGGTGCACGTGCCGCTGGCCGGGCAGAAGTCGATCCGGTTGGTGGTCACCCCGGTGCACGGCATCTGGTCGGCGCTCAACGTGGCGGACTGGGCCGAGGCCCGCTTCAGGTGTTCCTGAAACGGGCCTCGGCGGGGGCTGTGCGGGGTGGGGCCCACCCGGGGTAAAGCTGTGCGGGGTGGGGCTGTGCGGGGTCAGATCGCGCAGGAGCCGTCCGCGCAGGCCTCCCCCGCCGGGGCGACCTGCACCGGCGCCGGGCGGGTCTCGCCGATCTCGGCGGCGACCTGCTCCAGCACCTTGCGGAAGGTCTCTTCGTCCTGGCCGCCCTGCACCGCCCACTTGCCCTCGAACACGAAGGTCGGCACGGCGGTGATGCCCAGCTCCCGGGCCTCGGCCAGCTGCGCGCTCACCTCGGTGGCGCCCTCGTCGCCCGCCAGGTAGGCGGTGACCCGCGCCCGGTCCAGGCCGGCCGCCACCGCGACGTCGGTCAGCGCGGCGCGGTCGCCGACGTCGACGCCGTCGGTGAAGTGCGCCTTCAGCAGCTCCTCCTTCAGCCGCCCCTGGACGGCCGCGCCGTACTCGGTCTCGGCGAGGTGCAGGAGGCGGTGGCCCAGGAAGGTGTTGGCGTGCAGCGCGGCGTCGAAGTCGTACGTGATGCCCTCGGCGCGGCCCAGCTCGGCCACCCGCGCGTCCATCGCCACCGACTGCGGGCCGTAGCGCTCGGCCAGCCACGCGCGGTGCGGGCTCGCCGTCGCCGGCGCGTCCGGGACCAGCTGGTACGGCCGGTAGACCACCTCGACGCCTTCCTTGCCGGCGAAGCCCTCCAGGGCCTGCTCGAAGCGGCGCTTACCGATGTAGCACCACGGGCAGGCGATGTCGGACCAGATCTCGACCTTCATGAGGGGACTCCAGGGGTGGGGCGGGGACGGGTGTCGGGATAGGTGAACGATGAACCATCTCGGTACATTCCCGGCACCCCGGTCAGCCTCCCTGGTCAGCGCCCCGAGCCGGGCTGGTCAGCGCACCGGCCCCGCCCCGGGTCAACCCTCCGCAGGCGCCGGAACCACCAGCACCGGGCAGGCCGCGTGGTGCACCGCCGCCGAACTCACCGAACCCAGCAGCAGCCGCGCGAACCCCCCGTTCCCCCGCGTGCCGAGCACCAGCGTGTGCTGCCGGGTCGAGGCCTCCAGCAGCACCTCGATCACGTTGCCCAGCACCACGTGCAGCGACATCTCCCCCGCGTACGGCCGGGAACGCTGCCCCTGCACGGCCACCACCGCCCGGCGCAGCCCGTCCGCCATGCTCTCCACCAGCGTCTCGACGCTCTCCTGCACCAGCTCCGCCATCCCCGGCGGATAGCCGGCCGGCGCCGGGTTCACCACGGCCAGCACGTACAGCGGCAGCCCGAACAGCTCCGCCTCGGTCATCGCCCGGTCCAACGCCCACAGCGACCCGTCCGACCCGTCGCACGCGGCCAGCACCCCCGGCGGGCGCCCCGTCGGCGGCCGCCCCAACACCGACAGCACGACGGGAACGGACTGCTCCGGGCTCACGCTGGCCACCACGGCTCTCCTCACCGACGGACTCGTTGCCCGCCATCATCACCTGCCCCGGCTCCCGGACCCCGCCGCCCGGCCGGGCGCGGCGCCCGGCGGGGTCAGGAGGGACGGACGGGGCTGAGGGCCGGGGGTTGGGCCAGGGGAAGGCCGGTCCAGCAGGCGCCGTGGCGGCGGGCGCGGATGCGGCGGAGCCAGAGTTCGGTGGAGACCAGGTCGGCGAGGCCCGCCAGGGCGGCCGGGGAGAGGGGGGTGGCGGGGTCGGCGAGGCCGGCACGGACGGCGGGGAGGTCGATGAGGCCGGCTTCGGCGAGGAGGGGTGCGTCGAAGAGTTCGGCGAGGCCGTCGGCGGCGAGGCGCAGGCCGGCCCGGGCGGGGGCGGTGCGGTCGGGGCGGGGGCCGCGGCCCCAGTCGGGGGGCAGGTCGGTGCGGCCGGCGCCGGTGAGGACGGCATGCAGGAGGGCGTGCCGGGCACCGGGCTGGAGGCGGACGTCGTCCGGGAGCAGGCGGGCGGCGCGGACCACCTGGTTGTCGAGGAACGGCGCGTGCAGCCGCTGGCCGGGCTGTTCGGCGGCGTGGACGAGGGTGCGGTAGGAGCGCGCGTGCCGGTAGAGGGCGTGCCGGGCGCGGTGTGCGCCCGGGCGTTCGTCGGGCGCCGGTCTGCGCGCCGCCAGTCGCAGCCGGAGGGCGACGGAGGAGAGCGCCTCGTCGGACAGCCAGCGGGCGGCCGGGCCGGGGACGCACCAGGCGAGGTCGCCGGCCGAACGGTCGCCCGCCGTGCGGCCGTTGACCGGGAGGTGGCGGGCCGTCAGCTTGGCGGCGGCGTCGTCCAGCGCCTCGGCGTACCGGACCCGGGAGAGCCGGTGGGCGGCCCGGACCACGGTGAGCGGGGTGCGCAGCGCGCCGGCCAGGACGCCGACGACGGCCCGGTCGGCACCGGCCAGCGCGGCGACCGGGGGCAGCAGTTCGCGCGGGCGGCCGGCCCGGATGAGGTCGGCGAGCCGGGCCGGGTGGCCGTCGAGGACCTGGCGGGCGCCGTAGCCGGTGAGGTGGTCGGTGCCGCCGACGTCGAAGCGGGCCTCGGCGCGGGCGGCGGCGACGAGTTCGGGCCCGGGCTCGTCGGTGAGCCGGCCGGGCGGTGCGTCGGCGTGCAGTCCGGCGTACGGGAGGGTGTCGGGGCCGGGGTGGAGCACGGTGTGCCGCAGCCGGGGGGTGTCGGGGGCGAGCGCGAGGGTGGTCGGGGGTTCGGTCTCGCCGAGCGTGACGGCGGCCAACTGTTCCGGGGCGGAGGGCTCTTGGGCGGCGACGCGGGTCCAGGAGCCCTTGACCGCGCCGTTCCTGGCCCCGGCGCGGACGGCCGGCAGGCGCTCCGGGCCCGTGCTCGCGGGCACCGGCGGCAGCGGTACGGCGGCGGCGAGCAGGGCGACGGTGGCGGAGGCGGTGCCGTAGGAGAGGTCGACACCGAGCCGGGCGCGGCCGGCCGAACCCGGCACGGTGGCGGGCGCGGTGGTGCGGACCCGGGAGCGGACGGACTCCAGCAGCGCGCGGGTGAGTTCGCGGATGGCCGGCGCCTCGTCGCGCGGCTGCTCCCGGGCGGCGGGGTCGTCGTAGGCGGAGAGGTAGGGGTGGCCGCCGCGGATGGCGAGCACGTGGCCCGGCGGCACCCGCTGGACGCCCAGGTACGGGGTGCCGGTGCCGAGCGCCTCGGGCGATTCGGGGCAGGCGAGCCGGGCGGCGAGGTGGCCGGTGTCCAGCGGGGCGCCGACCAGGTCGGCGAGCGGGAGGGCGGCGGTGGCGTACGCGGTGCCGCCGGCCCAGGGGGTGTGGAAGACCGGCTGGGCGCCGGCCAGGTCGGTGAGCAGCAGGGTGGAGCGGGTGCCGGTGCGCAGGACGGCGGTGTAACTGCCGGGCCAGGCGGTGAGGTGGCGGACGGCGCCGCCGCGGGCGGCGGCGAGGCCGGCGGCGAGTTCCGCGTCGGTGGCGCCGCAGTGGCCGAGGACGGCGAGCCGCAGGGTGGCGGGGGTGTCCTCGACGGGGTCGGGGGCGGTGGGGCCGGTGGTGACCGTGGCGGGGGCGCCGGGGCGGAGGGTGGCGAGGCGGATCTCCTCGGGGCGCCAGTCCCCGACGACCCAGAGCGGGTTGGGTCCGGTCCACAGGGGGCGCGCGGCGATCGGTGCGACCGTACCGAGCGCCTCGTGCGCCGGTGCGCCCGCCCGGGGCGCGCCCGTGCTCCAGCCCGTCAGCCACCGCATCGCGCCTCCACCGGACGAGGACCTGCACCCGTACGGCGCGTCCGCCGCCGGGCGGCTCCTCGCCGGTCCGCGGTGTGCCGTGACGGCGGTCCCGGGTACCGGCGCGCCGTCAGGAGACATCGTGCCACCGGTTGGCGCTCCCGTGGCCCGTGTTGCCGGTTCCGGTTCCGCCGGTGGCCTCGGTGCGGGGTGGTTCCGGCCCCGGCGGCGATCCCGGTGCGGGCAGCGGGTGTTGACGTGTTCGCGTGGTCCGCAGGGCGGGCCGGGCCTTCCCCTCCCCGGCCCGGACCGCCCGCCGCGCCGCCTTTGACATGGGCATCGCGAGATGGCCGAAAGGCGTCGCCCGGCCCGGGAGGGCATCCGCATGCCCTCCCGGACTCAGCCACCACCCGCGGGGATTGAGGCGGCGGCGTCCCCCGGCCCGCCGGGTCCTCGACGGCGGGCCGACCCACGACCACCAGCGAATCGCCGACCAGCCGGTCGAGCCAGGGGGCACGGCCGGGCGCACGTGAACACAGGACCGGAGCACGACGCTCCGGCGCGCGGCACCCCCGGCCCGATCCGAGTGGTCCGGACCAACCCCGGCGAGGAGCCGGCGCCGCACCGCCGGGTGCACGATCCCGCCATCCGGAATGCGGCCTCTTAACCGTCGGAACGCGTCCGACTACTCTAGGTGCAGCAGCTACGGCCCGGTGCCGCCCGGGCCCCGCGCACAAGGCCGCAGGAGGTGCCGCCGCCACCATGACCGTCAGCCCACGAGGACCGAACGAACGGCTCGGCACGCTCCTGACCCTCGCCCAGATCAGCAACGCCGGACTGGCCCGCCGGGTCAACGACCTGGGCGCCCAGCGCGGGCTGACCCTGCGGTACGACAAGACCTCGGTGGCCCGCTGGGTCAGCAAGGGCATGGTCCCGCAGGGGCCCGTCCCGCACCTGATCGCCACCGCGATCGGCGGCAAGCTCGGCCGCCCGGTGCCGCTGGAGGAGATCGGCCTCGGCGACACCGACCCGGCCCCCGAACTCGGCCTGGCCTTCCCGCGCGACGTCGCCGAGGCGGTCCGCTCCGCCACCGACCTGTGGCGGGTCGACCTCGACCTGCGCCGCGGCCCCGGCGGCGGCCGCTGGAGCGACAGCCTGGCCGGCACCTTCTCGGTCGCCGCCTACGCGACGCCGGTGTCCCGCTGGCTGATCACCCCGGCGGACGGTTCGGTCGCCCGGGAGGCGCCGCGCGCGCCCAGCGAGGCGTCCTCCTACCGGGTCGGCCACTCGGACGCCGCCAAGCTCCGCGAGGCCGCCCAGGAGGCCCGCCGCTGGGACTCCAAGTACGGCGGCGGGGACTGGCGTTCGTCGATGGTGCCGGAGTGCCTGCGGGTGGAGGCGGCCCCGCTGCTGCTGGCCTCGTACAGCGACACCGTCGGCCGGGCGCTGTTCGGCGCGACCGCCGAACTGACCAGGCTGGCCGGGTGGATGGCCTTCGACACCGGGCAGCACGAGGCCGCCCAGCGCTACTACATCCAGGCCCTGCGGCTCGCCCGGGCCGCCGCCGACGTGCCGCTCGGCGGCTACGTGCTCGCCTCGATGAGCCTCCAGGCCGGCTACCGGGGCTTCGCCGAGGAGGCGGTGGACCTCGCCCAGGCCGCCCTGGAGCGCAACCGGGGCCTGGCCACCGCCCGGACGATGAGCTTCTTCCACCTGGTGGAGGCCCGGGCCCAGGCCAAGGCCCGCAACGCGGCGGCGTGCGCGACGGCACTCGGCGCGGCGGAGAGCGCACTCGAACGGGCCCGCGCCGGGGATCCCGATCCGGCGTGGATCGACTTCTACGCCTACGACCGGCTCGCCGCCGACGCCGCCGAGTGCTTCCGCGACCTCGGAGTGCCCTCCAAGGTCCGCCAGTTCACCCGCGAGGCACTGGCCAAGCCCACCGAGGGCTTCGTCCGCTCGCACGGCCTGCGCCTGGTGGTCTCGGCGATGGCCGAGGCCGAGGCCGGCAACCTGGACGCCGCGGTCGCCGCCGGCGAGCGCGCCGTCGAGGTGGCCGGCCGGATCTCCTCCCAGCGCAGCCGGGAGTACGTGGTGGAGATGCTGCGCCGCCTGGAGCCCTTCCAGGGCGAGCGCCGCGTCCGGGAGCTGACCGAACGGGCCCGCGCGGTCCTGGTCGCCCCGGCGTGACCGGGGGCGAGCCCGGCGGTCGTTGAGGTGCACCGGCGAGAGGGGCCCCGGGCACCCAGGCCCGACACCGCCGGCCGGCGCCGCCGCCCGCCCCTCGGCGCCCTCGACCGGCCCCGCCCGGCGTGGCAGCATCGGCGGCGGGGGGAGCCGGGCGGACTGCGAGGAGCTGGCGGTGGCGTACGACTTCGACGTGCTGGTGGTGGGCGGCGGGATCGTCGGCCTCGCCACCGCGTACGCGCTGACCCGGGCCCGGCCGGGGCTGCGGCTCGCGGTGCTGGAGAAGGAGCCCGGCTTCGCCGCCCACCAGACCGGCCGCAACAGCGGGGTGATCCACAGCGGCGTCTACTACCGGCCGGGCTCGTACAAGGCCCGGTACGCGGTGGCGGGCGCCGCCGAGCTGGTGGCGTTCTGCCGCGAGCAGGGTGTCCCGTACGAGGTCACCGGCAAGCTGATCGTGGCCACCGGCCCGGAGGAGCTGCCCCGGCTGGCGGCGCTGGCCGAGCGCGGGCGGGCGAACGGCATCCCCGTCACCGAGGTGGACCGGGCCGGGATCGCCCGGTACGAGCCGCAGGTCACCGGGGTGGCGGGGCTGCACGTCGGCACGACCGGCGTCTGCGACTTCCCGGCCGTCGCCACCGCCTACGCCCGGCTGGCCCGGGAGGCGGGTGCGGAGCTCCGGCTCGGCTGCGAGCTGCGGGCGGCGGCCCGGCGGGCGGACGGCGTGACGGTGCAGACCTCCACCGGGGAACTGCGCTGCCAGGTGCTGGTGAACTGCGCCGGGCTGCACAGCGACCGGATCGCCCGGCTGGCCGGGGACGAGCCCGGGGTGCGGATCGTGCCGTTCCGCGGCGAGTACTACGAACTGACCGAGGGGCGAAGGGACTTGGTGCGCGGCCTGGTCTACCCGGTGCCCGACCCGGTCTTCCCGTTCCTCGGCGTGCACCTCACCCGGGGCGTCCACGGGGACGTGCACGTCGGCCCGAACGCGGTGCCCGCGCTGGCCCGCGAGGGCTACGACTGGCGCACCGTGCGCCCGCGCGACCTGGCCGGGACGCTGGCCTTCCCCGGCGCCTGGCGGATCGCCCGGCGGCACTGGCGGTACGAGGTGGGCGAGTTGCACCGCTCGCTGTCGAAGCGGGCGTTCACCGCCGCCGTGCGGCGGCTGCTGCCCGTGGTCGCCGCCGAGGACCTGGTGCCGGCCGGCGCCGGGGTCCGGGCCCAGGCCGTGGCCCGGGACGGCTCGCTGCTGGACGACTTCGCCTTCGCCGGTTTCGACCCGGCCGACCCGCGCTCCCCGCGCCGCGCGGTGCACGTGCTGAACGCCCCCTCCCCCGCCGCCACGGCCTCGCTGCCGATCGGCCGCGAGGTGGCCCGCCGGGCGCTGGCGGCACTGGAGGCCGGCGGATGAGCCCGGTCACAGCGCCTTCGGGAGGGGCCCGGGGTCCCCGTAGACTCGGGGAATTGTGACTGCCACCGCCCCGATCCCCCAGCCCTCGCCGTCCGCCCGGCTGTCCGCCGCGCCGGCCGGCTACCCCGCGCCGATGTACCCGCACAAGGCCACCGAGGCCCAGCACCGCGAGCGGCGCATCCGCAGCTTCCAGCCGCGCCGGGGCCGGATGACCAACGCCCAAGCGGGCGCCCTGGACCGGGGCTGGGAGGCCTACGGCATACCGATCGACGGCAGCCCGCTCGACCTGCGGGAGCTGTTCGGCGAGCTGCCGGTCACCCTGGAGATCGGCTTCGGCATGGGCGAGACCACGGCCACCATGGCCGCCGCCGACCCGGCCATGGGCATCCTCGCCGCCGACGTCCACACCCCCGGCCACGGCAACCTGCTCGGCCTACTGGAGCGCGACGGCTCGCGGAACGTGCGGCCGGCCGCCGGCGACGCCGTGATCCTGCTGCGCGACATGCTGCCGGACGCCTCGCTGGCCGGCCTGCGGGTCTACTTCGCCGACCCGTGGCCCAAGCCCAAGCACCACAAGCGCCGGCTGGTCCAGCCGTCCTTCCTGGAGCTCGTGCTGCCCCGGCTCGCCCCCGGCGCCCTGGTGCACTGCGCGACCGACTGGGAGCCGTACGCGGAGCAGATGCTGGCCGTGCTGTCCGCCTCGCCGGAGCTGGAGAACCTGCACCCCGAGGGTGACGGCAGCGGCTGGCTGGAGCCCGCGGACCACCCGGACGGCAGCATCCCCGGCTACGCGCCGAGGCCGGACTGGCGCCCGGTCACCAAGTTCGAACGGGCCGGGCTGGCCAAGGGGCACGTCGTCCACGACCTGCTGTTCCGCCGCCGCTGAGCCGCCGTCGGCCGTTCGAACAGGCCACCACGCGCTGACCGGGGGGCCGTTCCCCGGACGGACGGTTCGTCCGGAGTCCTCCCGACGGGCGGGTGCGGTGGCCTACCCTGTGCCGCATGGGCAGCCCGGCCGGCGGCGGGTCCCGGGCCACCGTCCAGGCCGCCGCCGACGCACCGGAGACGGTCCCGCGCACCGGCGACACCCGGACCATCCCGGGGCCCCGGAGGCGCCGGGCCCACCGCCTCGCGCCCCGGGCCGGCGCCGCTTCACCGCCACCGCCACCGGCCGGAGCCGCCGCACCGCCCCGGCGCGGCCACTCGGTGGCGGTCTCCTCCGTCACCGCCACCGCCGTACTGACCCTGGCCGGCTGCGGGGTGCTGATCCTGCACCTGGTCCAGCGGCAGACCGGCACCGTCGGACTGCTGGTCGGCGTCGGCCTGGCGATGGTGCCGCTGCCGTTCGTGCTCGGCGCCCTGGCCTGGCTCAACCTGACCGCCCGGGTGCCGCTGCGGCACACCGTGTTCTGCCTCGGCTGGGGCGCCTGCGCGGCCACCACCGTCGCCATCGTGGCCAACAACTGGACCGCCAGCTACCTGACCTCGCACCAGGGCCCGCTCGGCGAACTGCTGGGCGCCGGCATCGCCACCCCGCTGATCGAGGAGACCGCCAAGGCCACCGCCCTGCTGGTGCTGCTGCTGCCGCTCGGCCAGCGGCTGCGCTGCCACGGCCGCCGCACCGGCCGCCCCTGCGCTCCGCTGCTGCACCGGCTGCCGGCCCCCCGGCTCCCCCGGACGTACGCCCGCCGCCCGGCCGGTCCGCACGCCCGGGGCCGGCTGCGGCTGCGCCCGTACCTGCGCCCGCTGCCGTACCTGCGCCCGGCCCCGCCCTCCGGCGGCGGCCCGCACCGCCGCTCCCGGCCCCGCACCCTGGCGGCCGGGGTGGTGCTCGGCGGGATGACCGCCTGCGGCTTCGCCTTCACCGAGAACGCCCTCTACCTGGGCCGGGCGTTCACCACCGACCAGCGGCAGCGGCTGGACAGCATCGGCCTCGGCGATCCGCCCAGCCTGCGCGACTTCGACGGCACCGTGCAGACCTTCGTGCTGCGCGCCCTGCTCTCCCCCTTCGCGCACCCGCTGTTCACCGCGCTCACCGGGATCGGCCTGGCCGTCGCCCTGACCACCGGGCGGCGCTGGCTGGCCCGGCTGGCCGCGCCGACCGGGCTGCTGCTGGCGATGGCGCTGCACGGCACCTGGAACGCCGCCGCCGACCTCGGCACGGACGGCTTCCTGGTGGTGTACGGGGCGCTGATGGTGCCCTGCTTCGCCGCGCTGGTCTGCTTCGCGGCCTGGGCCAGGTCCCGGGCGGCCCGGCACGCCGCCCGGCGCGACAGGCGCTCCGCCGGGGCGGTCTGAAGAACCGATTTCCCATCTCGGCGACTTCCCCGTATTGTTGTGTTCACCGACGCGGGGTGGAGCAGCTCGGTAGCTCGCTGGGCTCATAACCCAGAGGTCGCAGGTTCAAATCCTGTCCCCGCTACTCAGTAGCAACGAAAGGCCCGGAGGATTCGTCCTCCGGGCCTTTCGCGTTCCCCGGCACGGCGAAGGAACGTTCTGCCGCGAAGCCGCAACAGGACCTGGGCCCCCGTCAGCGGAGACCTCCCGAACGACGGCGGCCCGGCCGACGGCCGCCGGGCGGGCCGCCGATAAATCCGTTGCCCTCCGGCCGGTGGGCTGCCTATCGTGGCGGCACACTGAAGGGAGGTGATCCTGAATTGAGTTCCATCAGGATGCGTGAGGTGGCTGCTCGCTAGAGCCGCCCCTGCCTGCGCGGGGTGAGGCCTGAGGCCTCCGGCAGGCGAAATCCATAGCAGTCACCCGGCCCGCAGGCCCACCGGTACATCCCCGGTGCCTCGGCGCCAGGCCAGTGCACGGGCCGGCGCGGAGGAGCAGCCTGCGGGCTGTCTGCGTTCTCCGCCGCCCTCCGGCGTCTTCCGCCGCTCTTGGTCCTCACCCGCGCCCGGTCCGGGGCGCCCCCGGGTCGTTCCCGCGGTGGGGCCGCGGCGCTAGAGTCGGCGCGGGTTCCGGAGCGGAGCGGCGCGGGCACAGGGGGTAGGCGATGGCGAAGGCGCGGCGGCGGAGCGGCACGACGGCCCTGCGGACGGCACGGTGGGCCGCGCCCGGGGCACTGGCCGGGACGGGCCTGCTCGGGCTGCTGCTCTTCTCGCTCGGCCGGGAGCAGGCCTGGCAGGCGTTCGGCGGCGGGCTGGTGGTGGCCGGAGCCTCGACGGTGCTCGGCGGCGCGCTGGGCTTCCTGTTCGGAGTGCCCCGGGTGCGCAGCGGCAGCGGCGAACCGCAGGGCTCGTACGCCCCGAACACCAACCTGGAGCAGGTGTCCGACTGGCTGACCAAGGTGCTGCTGGGCGTCGGGCTGACCCAGCTCGGCTCGCTCGGCGAGCGGCTGCACCAGCTCGGCACCGCACTGGCCCCCGCGCTGGGCGGGGAGGACGCCGCGGTGCCGTTCGCGGCGGCACTGGTGCTGTACTTCGTGGTCTTCGGCTTCCTGGCCGGCTGGCTCGTGACCAGGCTCGCGCTGCCGCAGGTACTGACCGACGCCGACCAGGCCCTGGACCTCTTCCTCGCCGGGCAGGACCGCGACCGGCGAGGCGACAAGGTGGGCGCCGACGACCTGCGGGTCCGGGCGATGCAGCAGCTCGGGCTGCTGGGGGGCAGCGCGGAGCAGTCGGCCGCGCTGGCCGCGCAGTTGCCGCCCGCCTCCTCGCCCTCGTCCGGGCCGGAGGGCGTGGTGGCCGAGGTCCGCTCGACCGCGCGCCGCTCGGCGCTGACCGCCGACCAGGTGCGGGCGCTGTACGCGGACGGCTCCGAGGGCCGCCGGATCCAGGCGCTCGCGCTGATGCAGGGCGACCCGTCGCTGGCCGACCTGCCGAGCCTGCTGGACGCGATCGAGCGCCCGCGCTCCGGCTTCGAGCAGTACCACGCGCTGCTGGCCGCCCGGGGGCTGCTCTCCCGGCTGCCCGGCGCCGAGGCTCAGCGGCTGCGGGACGCGGTGGCCGGGCAGTTGGTGCTGCCGGAGGGGATTCCGTACGGGTCGGACCGCAGCTGGCTGGCGGAGAAGATACTGTCCCGGCTGGAGGCGACGGCCTTCGTCCCGACGCAGCCGGCCCCACCCGCCGAGCCTGCCCAACCTGCCCAACCGGGACAGCCGGGACAGCCGGGACAGTCGGCCCCACCCGCTCAGCCCGTCCAACCCGTCCAGTCGGCTCCGTCGGCGGGCGACCACAGCTAGCTGCTGAACTCCTTGACGGTGAAGCGCAGTTCGGGCTGCTCCCAGGGCGTCTTGACCTGCGGCGGGCGGGTGCCCGTGCGCTCGGCGCCCATCTGGAGGTAGAAGCCCTCGGCGGGCGGGTGGGACACCACCTTGACCGAGGCGATCCCGGCGGCCCGGGCGCGCTCCAGCATGTCCGCGATCAGCTTCCGCCCGATGCCGAGCCCCTGGGCCTCGTCGGCGACGAACATGAGGTCCAGTTCGGCCGGTTCGCGGATCAGGCCGTAGAAGCCGAGCAGTCGGTCGGTGGTCGGGTCCGAGGCCAGGAACACCTCGTGCCGGGCGACGTACTCGGGGGTGACCCGGTAGCCGTCGATCATCGCCGCGTAGTCGCCGCGGTAGGCGGTGGAGGCCTGGATCAGCTCGGTGAGCCGGTCGGCGTCGGCCGCCCCGGCGCGCCTGATGGTCGTCTCGCTCATGCGGGCGAGTATAGGGGTGCTGACCAGGAGAGACCATTACTTTTCGGCGGCGGACCGGCGGCGGTGGTCGGCGGACCGCAGGACCAGGACGCGGCGGGTGCGGCCGTCCGCGGCGCGGGGGAAGCGGCGGATCTCGCTGGCGACGCGGCGCTCGCCGAGCGCGTACCGCAGCGGGTCGAGGTGGGCGCAGCGGAGGCCGTGGCCGTCGTGCAGCGGCTGGACGCGGACCTCGCCGTCCGGGGAGGTCACCCGGACGAGTTCCACCAGGGCGGCCAACTGCCGCTCGGGGCCGAACAGTTCGGGGTAGGCGAAGAGCAGGTAGCCGCTCAGGGTGAGCGCGAAGGCGCCGTCCGCGAACGGCAGCCGGGGCAGCGCGGCGGCCACGTACTGCTGCGGGTGCGCGGCCGAGTCGGCGGCGAACAGGCGGCGGGCGCGGTCCCAGCTGCGCAGGTAGCGGTCCGGTCGGCAGGAGCGCAGCGACGGGTACAGGTGCGGGCGGGCGGCCATCGCGGTGGCCATCGACGCCCGGGCCGCCAGCGCGTGGGCCGCGACCTCGGGTGCGGGGAGCGCGTACGCCGGGTCGGCGGCGATCACCCGGCAGCCGAGCCGGCGCGCCTCGGCGGCCAGGCCGGCCGCGCCGCCCGGGCAGTCCAGCACCGGGCCCGGCAGCGCGGCGAGTTGGGCCCGGGTGAGGTCGAACAGGTCGCAGTACTCGTCCAGCGGGCGGGAGGTGACCAGGATGTCCCGGCCCAGGGCGCCCGGGTCGGCGGGGGTGTGTGCGGCGGCCACCCGGCCATCCGAACACGGGCCGGCCCCGCCCGCATCCGGAGCACGTCCGGGGCGCGGGCGGGGCCGGTGAGGCGGGCGGGACCGGGGAGGGCCGCCTGGCCGGGAGGGCTGCGGGGTTCAGCGGCCGAGCAGGCCCTGGGCGGCGGCCCGGTTCACGTTGGTCAGGCCGCGGACCAGCTGGGCGGTGAGGATGATGAGCAGCACCCCGGCCAGCGAGAAGCCCGCGATCTGCCAGGCCCCCTCGACGTAGTAGACGTGCTGGACGTTGTCGCTGTCGTAGAAGTCGAAGACCCGGTACCCGCGCCAGGAGGTGAAGGCCGGGAAGATCCACTGGTAGAGCGGGTACAGCGCCATCGCCCAGCCGAGCAGCAGGAACACCAGCGACAGGGCGAAGCTGAGGACCGCCCACGGGAACATCACCACCTGGTAGAACGCGGCCTTCCACCCGGCCGGGTCCGCCAGCCGCGCGGTGATCGCCCCCCAGGTGCCCGGGCGGGTCTGGCGCACCGGCGCCGGGGCGGGCACGTCCAGGGCCAGCATGCCGCGCACCCGGGCCCGCTCCATCCGGCCCATGCCGCGGGCGACGGTGGTCAGGAGGGCGAGCACGGGCAGGCCGAGGACGGTGACGAAGGTGCCGACCCCCATGCAGAACAGCACGATCGAGACGGAGAAGCCGATGACCGACAGCGGCAGACCGGTGAGCGTGTAGCCGATCTCGCGGTAGTAGTGCTTGGAGAACGGCGCCCGCCAGACGGCCGGCGGCTCCTCGGTCCGGTGGGCCCGAGCGGGACGCGGGTCGTCGCCGTAACCACCGAGGACGTCCCACTCGCGGTCCTGCGTGCTTCGGCTGCTGCTCATGTCCCGGCCCCGGTCCCTCGTTCTCGACTGCTGATGGCATCAGTCTGGTCGAACGGCGGGCCGGGGAGGATCCGGAGGCCTGGCGGATCGGGGGTGGGGTTAACCCCCCGGCCTGCCCCCAGGTCCGCGTCGGACGTCCGCACCGGACGTCCACGCCGGACGTCCACGCCGGGCCGTCAGCCGGTCGCGCCGGTCCACTCGTCGGCGAGCAGCGAGTACAGGTACGAGTCGGACCAGGCGCCGCCCTTGTACAGGTCGTGCCGGACCCGCCCCTCCAGCTGGAACCCGAGCCGGAGCAGCACCTTGGCGGAGGCGGCGTTGTCCACGTCGACCCGGGCCGCCAGCCGGTGCACGCCGAGGGCCTCGAAGGAGAGCTCGCAGAGCAGGCCGGCGATCTCGCCCGCGTAGCCGCGGCCCCAGACGTCGCGGCCCAGCACGTAGCCGAGGTGGGCGGAGCGGTGCTTGCCGAGGGTGAGGGAGGCGTGGGCGATCGGCACGGCGTCCACCGGGTCCTCGGCGTCGTCGCGCCGGGTGACGGCCAGCCGGTAGGTGTCCCGCTCCGGCGCCATCGCCTCCTCCAGGTAGAGCTCGATCTGGTCGGCGCAGGTTTCGCGGTCGCGCGGCTCGAAGGGGAGGTAGCGGGTGACCTCCGGGTCGCCGAACAGCCCGTGCAGCGCGTCCACGTCGCCGGGGGTGTGGTGATACTCGCGGATGGCCAGCCGGGGGCCGGTGAGTCGTACGGGGACCATGGCAGCCGACCCTACTCCCGGCCAGCGGTTACCGTTCGAGCTATGAACGACGAAGACCTGCGGCTCGCCCCGCGCACCAGGGCCGCCGACCTGCTCGCCTGGGCGGCGGAAGAGGACCGCACCCCGGTGGCCGAAGCGCCGCTGCGCGCGGTGCTGGCCCTGCTGGAGCTGGGCGAGGGCAGGATGCACGACGGCTGGCCCGAACTGACCTCGAACGCGGTGGAGCACCTGCTGTACGAGCGGCTCTACCTGTACGTCCAACCCGAACCGGAGGCGGACCCGTTCGCGTACGGCGCCGCCGTCCGGCTGCTGACCGACCACCAGCGGGCCGCCAAGCGGCTCAACGCCAAGCGCCAGGAGCGGCTGCACGCCGAGGCCGAGTGGCAGGGGGAGGTCGCGGCCGGGCTGCTGCGCCGCGCCGACCTGGTGACCTGGCCCCGGCTGTACGCGCTGCTGCTGCACGCGTACGGGGCGGACGTCACGGATCCGGAGGCGGTGCGGGAGTGGCTGACCGGCTTCCGGGAGCTGGCGCAGGAGGAGCGGCTGGCCAGGTTCGCCGCACTGGCGCAGACCGGCTGGCTGGACGAGGTGGACGAGCAGGGATGGAGCCCGACCCGGGTGATCTCGGTCGGCATGGCCACCGACGGCGCGCGCCGGCTGCTGGAGCAGGGCCTGATGCGGCGCAGCTACCGCAACCTGACCGAGCTGACCGCGCTGGGGCGGCCGATGCCGGACGAACTGGCCGGGGACTTCGGGGCGTTCGAGGAGGCGGCGGTGGAGGCCGCGCTCGACCTGTACGGGGAGTGGACGGTGCCCGGGCTGCCGCGACTGCTGGTGGAGGAGTTCCCGGACCTCGCGCCGGAGCCGGGGCAGGAGGAGATCGACGCGTACCTGGCGGGGCTGGCGCAGGAGGAGTTCGACGCCCGCCTGGAGGAGCTGGCGGGATCGGCAGTCCCGGCGGACCAGGCAGACCCGACGGACCCGACGGACCCGACGGACCCGGCGGACCCGGCGGACCAGGCTCGGGAGTGACGCGGCGAAGCCCCGGCCGCCGGTGCCTTTCGGTTCCGGCGGCCGGGGCTTCGCGGGTGCGTCAGGGGTTGAGGCCGCGCTGCTGGAACCAGGTCTCCGGGTCGACGGGGGCGCCGCCACCGGGGCGGACCTCCACGTGCAGGTGCGCGCCGGTGACGTTGCCGGTGGCGCCGACCTTGCCGATCTGCTGGCCGGAGCCGACCTTGCCGGAGCCCTTGATGATCGAGGAGAGGTGGCAGTACCAGATCTCGGTGCCGTCGGGCAGGGTCTCGACGATCCGGTAGCCGTACGAGCCGGACCAGCCGGCCGAGGTGATGGTGCCCTGGCCGACCGCGTAGACGGGGGTGCCGGTGTCGGCGGCGAAGTCCAGGCCGGTGTGCAGGTGGGCCCAGTAGCGGGCGCTCTGGCCGTAGTGGGCGGTGAGGTGGTAGTCGCGCACCGGCAGGGTGAGGGCGGCGGCCTTGGCCCGCTCGGCCTCCTCGGCGGCCCGCTTGGCCTCGGCCTCCTTGGCGGCGGCCTTGGCCTCCGCCTCCTTCGCGGCCTGGACGCGGGCGTCCTCCTCGGCGGCGGTGCGCTGGCTGTCGGCCTGCAGCTGGATGCGGGCGGCGAGCGCGAGGCCGGGGTCGGCGGAGAGGGCGACCGGGGTCTCGTCCGGGGTCTCGATGGCGGGGGCGGCGGCCGGGGTGGCGGAGGCGAAGCCGGTGGCGCCCAGGGTGGCGGCGACGGCGGTGACGCCGAGCAGCGGGGAGGTCCCACGGACCTGACGCGGCATCCGGTGCCGGTTGGTCTCGGCCTCCGGGCCCGCGTACTCGGGGCCGTCCGGGCCGGGGTGGTCGAGGAGCCGGGTACCTGCTGCGAGGCCGGCCGGGTGTGCCGGGGTGTGCGTCGACGCCACGGAGGCGCGCTCCTTTCCTTCCTTCGCGCCTACCGGGTTAGCTGACGGGTTCGGAGCAGGAAGGTCTCCTACGGCCGGGCCGGAGCCCCGCCGATTCACCCCAAGGAACGTGGTTCCCCGGCTCCCTGACCTGCCCGGAGGCCGGTCGGCGGGATTAGGCGACGGCGCACGGTGCCGTCTGGGTACGGCGTTGAGGACCGCGCTGCGTTATCAAACGTTAATCCTAGGAGGCCCTGATTCCAAGCCGTTCGCCCGGGACGACCGGAGACGGACGGGGCGCTCTGGGACGCGAAGGGCGTTTTGTCCCCCTTGGGCCCCTTGGGCACGCTTGAACACCATTGACGCCACCTCACGTGATCGGACGTCAACGGACGGCCCTTCATTCAGGCACTCCCCGCCAACCTCCCCCGCTCCACAGGGCGCGAAGGCTTGACGGCTAAGGCTATTAGCCTTAGCTTTATGGCTATCGGCAGCACCGCCGAAGCCCCGCACCGGCAGCCCCCGGAGGCCCACCATGAACGCCACCAGCGCCCCCACCACCCAGTACCTCGACGTCACCGGCGGCCGCCTCGCCTACGACGACACCCGGCAGGGCGACGGCACCCCCGTCGTGCTGCTCCCCGGAATGCTCGACACCCGCGCCGCCTACCGGCACCTCCACCCGCTGCTGGCCGCCGCCGGCCACCGGGTCATCACCATGGACCTGCGCGGCTTCGGCGAATCCTCGATCGTCTGGGACGACTACTCCCCCGCCGCCATCGCCACCGACGTCCTCGCCCTGCTCGACCACCTCGGCATCGACCGCGCCGTCCTGGTCGGCAACTCCTACACCGGCGCGACGGTCGTCAAGGCCGCCGGCGACGCCCCCGAGCGGGTCGCCGGCATCGCCCTGATCGACGCCTTCGTCGAGAACCCCCCGCCCGGCGCCCTCATGCGCGGCGCCCTCCGCGTCATGGGCACCCTGACCGTCCACTCGCCCGCCTTCTGGGGCCTCTACCACCGCAAGCTGGCCTACCCGGGCGCCAAGCCCGCCGACTTCGACACGTACGTGGCCGGACTCGTCGCCGCCATGCGCACCCCCGGCCGCAAGACCGCCACCCGCGGACACGTCGGCGGGGACTCCGCGCCCGTCGGCTGGACCGCGGCCGTCCGCTGCCCCTCGCTCGTCATCATGGGCAGCAAGGACCCCGACTTCCCCAAGCCGGAAGCCGTCGCCGACCGGCAGGCCGCCGCGCTCAACGCGCGGAAGGTCATGATCGACGGATCCGGGCACTACCCGATGGCCGACAACCCGCAGGCCACCGCCGGCGCCCTGCTGCCCTTCCTCGCCGAACTCGCCTGAGCCCCGCCCACCCCGTCCGCCCACGTCAGCCCCACCCGCCCACACGCCCCGCCCCACCCCGCCACGTACGCCTTCCACCGACGGAGAGCCCACACCATGCCCCGAGTAGGACTCACCCCCGAGCAGGTCGTCGACCACGCCCTCACCCTCATCGACGAGCAGGGCACCGACGCCCTCACCCTGGCCGCCGTCGCCGCCCGGGCCGGGGTCGCCACCCCGTCGCTGTACAAGCACGTCAGCGGCGGCCTCACCGAACTGCGGCGGCTCATCGCCGTCCGGGTCACCGAGGAACTCGCCGACCGGCTCGCCGAGGCCGCCGTCGGCCGCAGCGGGGACGACGCCGTCGCCACCGTGCTGCGCGCCTACCACGCGTACGCCACCGAGCACCCGCACCGCTACAACGCCCTCCCCCAGGCCCCGCAGCCGGACGACGACCTCACCCGCGCGGCCGGCCGGCTCGTCGGGGTGATCATCGCCGTCCTGCGGGAGTACGGCCTCGACGGCGCGGAGGCGATCCACGCCGCCCGCACCGTCCGCTCCGTCGCCCACGGCTTCGCCTCCCTCTCCATCGGCGGCGGCTTCCAGCTCGCCGAGGACCTGGCCACCACCCAGAGCCGCCTCATCACCCTCCTCACCACCGGCCTCCGCACCTGGCCCACCCCCTGAGACACCGGCCACCGCACCGGCCACCGCACCGGCCGCGGCACGACCCGCCCGGCCACCGCACCGGCCGCGGCACGACCCGCCCGGCCTCCCACGACGACGGAACGGCCAGCGCCCCGGGTGACACATGCGCGAGAAGTCGGACCCGCCGACTTCCCGTGCGGCGGGCAGGCAGCGGCCTGGGGGTGGTGGGGGTGGACGGGTTAGTGTGGCCGGGCTGACTGGTGGTCATGACAGGGGACCGCCGACCCCTTGGCGGAGGTCCACGTGCCCGCACCGATAGCGAGGGCGCGGCGGTGGTACCTGCGGCTGCTGGACGGGAACGCCCGGGCCGCGCGGTACGCGCTGGGGGTGCTGCTCGGGGTGACGGCGGTGCTGAGCGTCCTGCCGATCGTGCTGCCGTACAGCTGGCCGCCGTCGGCGCTGGTGCTGCCGCTGGTGGTCGGCGGGCTGCTGTTGCGGCGCGGGCAGCTGCTGGTGCTGGTGTGCGCGGCGCTGGCCGGCGGGGTGCTGGGGGCGGTGGTGCGGGATCCGCTCGGGGTGCGGATCGGGGTGACGCTGGTACTGGCCGCGACCGCGGTGACGGTGCTGGCCGCGAACCGGTTCCGGCACCGGCTGGGTCTGCGCGGGACGCAGGGCGATTCGATGCTGCTGGAGCTGGCCGAGCACACCCGGGCACTGGCCCGGCTTCCGGAGCGGCTGCTCGACTGGCACTTCGACAGTGCGCTGGCGCCGGCCGGCGACACCTCGTTCTCGGGTGACTTCCTGCTGTGCGCGCACCGCCCCGAGGAGGATCTGCTGGAACTGCTGCTGGTGGACGTGTCGGGCAAGGGCAGCCGGGCGGCGGCCCGCTCGACGCACCTGTCGGGCGCGTTCGCGATGCTGCTGGGGCGGGTGCCGCCGGAGGCGTTCCTGCCGGCGGCCAACGACCATCTGGTGCGGATGGGCTGGGAGGACGACTTCGCGACGGCGGTGCACCTCGCGCTGCGCCCGGCGACGGGCGACTACCTGCTGTTCAACGCCGGCCATCCGGCGCCCGCGCAGTTCCGCCGGGCGGACGGCGGCGGCTGGGCGCGGTCGGGGCACGGCGGTCCGGCGCTGGGGCTGGTGTCGGGCGCGCTGTACCCGGCGGTGTCGGGGCGGCTGCGGCGGGGCGATTCGCTGCTGCTGTTCAGTGACGGCCTGGTGGAGGTGCCGGGTCGGGATCTGGACGAGGGGGTGGGCCGGCTGCTGGCGGCGGCCGAGCCGGTGGTGCGGCCGTGGCGGACGCAGCAGCAGCTCACCCGGGGTGCGGCGGAGCGGCTGGTCCGGACGGTGGCGCGGGACGCGGCGGACGACCGGACGCTGGTGCTGGTGCGCCGTCTGGGTCACCATTCACCCGCTTCAGCACCCGCTTGAGAAATAAGGTATGAAGAATTAAGTGCCCGTTCGGGCACCCAGAGGGCACCCACCCCCCGAGAGCGGAAAGGCCGGGTATCCGATGGACCTGACCTCGCCGTGGGTTCCCCCCTCCGAGGACGAGAGCCGGACGCCGCGCAGCAGTCCCACCACCCGCAGCCCCATGCGGTGCGTGCGCTTACTTCTCGGCTGCACCAGCGCCGCCGAACTGCTCGGCACCGTCCTCGCCGAGGGGCCGGGCTGGATCACCGGCGAGGGTTCCGCGCTCTACCTGCTGGATTCCGCCGGAATGCTCCGGCTGACCGCCTCGCACGGGCTGCCGGACTGGGCCCACGAGCGCTACAGCATCGTCGATCCGGCCGGTGACCTCCCCGCCGCGATGGCCCTGCGGTTACGCCGCCCCTACCTGCTCAGTCCCGAGCACACCAGCGTCGACTACCCGAACAAGAACGCCGGCATGGGCACCGGCATGGTCGCCGTGATCGCCCTGCCGATGGTCGTCGACGAGCGGCCGGTCGGCGTCCTCGCCCTCGCGCTGGCCCACCGGGGCACCGTCCCCCGCCGCGACCTGGACGTCCTGGAGACCATCGGCGAGGCCTGCGCCCACCGGCTGTCCCACCTGCTCGACCACGCGGACGCCCGGATACCCCAGGACCCGGCCGGGGCGCCGCCGGACGGGGCCGGCAGCCTCCCCGCCGGGCTGGCCCACCCGATGCTGTCGCTCGCCGTCCGGGCGGCCGGGCACGGCGCCTTCGAACGCGATCTGGTCACCGGCGAGAGCTACTGGGACGCCGCGGCGTTCCGGGTCACCGGTCAGCCCGCCACCGCCGACGGCTCCGCCCCGGAGCTGGACCGGATCGTCCACCCGGAGGACCTGCCGGACGTGCAGGCGGCGCTCGCCGAATCGCTCACCACCGGCGGGTGGTACCGGATCGGGTACCGGGTGCTGCGCGGGGGCGGCAGGGTGGCGCGGATCGAGGAGACCGGCGAGGTGATGCTGGACGTCCACGGCCGGCCGGTCCGGGTCGCCGGGCTGCTCTCCGACCGGGGCCAGGGCCGCGGCCGGGACCAGGGCCGGGAACACCCAGGGCAGCAGCCCGAGGAACAGTCCACCCCGGCCGGGGCCCGGACGGCGCTGCTGCTCGCGCTCACCCGGTCGCTGTCGCGGGCGGTGACCGTCCGGGACGTCACCACCGCCGTCACGGACGTCGCCCGCCCGGCGTTCGGCGCCGCCAGCATCGTCCTGGACCTGGTGGACGAGGGCCGGCTGCTGCCCGTCTCGCACACCGTGTACGGCGGGCCCAGGCGCACCGAGCTGACCCGGCTGGCGGACCTCTCCGAGAACGTGATGCAGCACGCGCTGACCCGCTCGGCCCCGCTGTTCAGCGAGCCCGGCCCGGAACGGGGCCGGCACGGCCCGCTCACCCCGGCCTCCTGGGCGGTGCTGCCGCTGGTCGCCTCCGGGCGGCAGGTGGGCTCCTGCCTGATCACCTTCTCCGCCGAGCGGGCGTTCGGCCGGGAGGACCGCACCCTGTACTCGGCGTTCGCCGGGATCCTGGCGCAGTCCCTGGAGCGGGCCCGGCTGTACGACACCCACCACCACCGCGCCACCGAGCTGCAGCGCGCGATGCTGCCGCGCACCCTGCCCCGGCTGCCCGGGATCGCCAGTGCCGCCCGCTACCTGCCGAGCACCGAGGGCATGCAGATCGGCGGCGACTGGTACGACCTGCTGAGGCTGCCGGACGGCCGGATCGGGCTGGTGATCGGCGACGTCCAGGGCCACAACGCGGAGGCGACGGCGGTGATGGGCCAGCTGCGCAGCGGCCTGCGGGCGTACGCGACGGACGGGCACGATCCGGCCGCCACGCTGGCCCGGACCAGTCGGCTGCTGACCGAGCTGGACACCGACCTGTTCGCGACCTGCCTCTTCCTGGCCCTGGACCCGGCCGACGGCGCGCTGACCGCGGCCCGGGCCGGGCATCCCGCGCCGGTGCGGATCGCGGACGGCAGGGCCGTCGAGCTCGACCTGCCGGGCGGGCCGCCGCTGGGCGTGGACCCGGGGCAGCCGTACCCGCTGACGGACGGCCGGCTGGCGGTCGGCGAGACGCTGCTGGTGTACACCGACGGGCTGGTCGAGGACCGCGAGGAGGACTACGACGAGTCGGTGCAGCGGATGCTCGGCGGGCTGGAGCTGTGGGCCCGGCAGACCGGCCCGACCCGGGTCGGCGCGGCGCCCGCGCTGGAGCGGCTGGCCGACCTGCTCACGCTGAACGTGACCGAGCGGCGGTCCCGGCCGGACGACGTGGCGCTGTTGCTCCTGCACCGGACGTCGCCCCTTCCGTAACACCGTGCACACGTTCCCCACACATCCCAGGACGTGACTCGGCCATCTCCCGCCCGGCCCGGCCGACGCGCCGCAGGCGCCCCACCGGGGACGAACGTCCTCGGGCCGTCCGGATCGCGGTCGAACGGCGCCGGTTTGACGCCGTATTGACTGGATATTGACGAGATCCGGTCACTTGGCGAGATCCGTTCACACCTTCGTAGGATCATCACCCTAGAATTCGCGGCGTGACGATGACTCAGTGGTGCACAACGGCAACCGGCGTACTCGCCGCCCTCGCCCTCGTGGCCACCGCCCGGTACCGCGCCGTGTCCGTCACCCAGCGCCGCCGCGCCGACCGGCTGCGACGCGACCTCGCCCGGCTCCAGGAGCAGCTGGGCGCCGAACTCTCCCGCCGCGGCGCCGACCTGGCCGCCGTCCAGCAGGAGCAGGAACTCACCGCCTCCACCCAGCGGGCCTTCCTCAGCGTCGCCCGCCGCATCCTCGTCATGGCCCACGACCAGCAGGCCCTGCTCGACGAGATGGAACGCACCCACGACGACCCGGCGCTGCTGGAGGGCCTGCTCAAGGCCGACCACGCCGCCGCCCAACAGGCCCGGCTGGCCCAGACCCTGGCCGTGCTGTGCGGCGCGCGGGCCGGCCGGCACTGGCCCGAGCCGGTCTCGCTGGAGGACGTCGTGCGCGGCGCCCAGTCCCGCATCCTGCCGTTCCAGCGGGTGGTGGTCCGCAGCCGGATCGAGACCGCCGTGGTCGGCGCCGCCGCCGAGGCGCTGATCCACGCCGTCGCCGAGCTGCTGGACAACGCCACCCGCTACTCCCCGCCCAGCACCCAGGTGTTCGTCACCCTGATGCCGGTGCACAACGGAGCCGTCATCGAGATCGACGACGGTGGCGTCGGCATGCCGGAACAGGCCGTCGCCAAGGCCGCCGCCGCCCTCGCCGGCGGCACCAGCCTGGAGGTCTCCCGGCTCGGCGAGGTGCCGCAGCTGGGCCTCGCCGCGGTCGGCCGGCTGGCCGAGCAGTACGGCTTCCGGGTCACCCTCAGCTCGGCGCCCTCGCCGTACGGCGGCGTCCGCGTCGTCGTGATGCTGCCGAACGCCCTGCTCACCGAACCGCTGCCGCCCACCGTCCCCGGCCTCGGACCGGACGACCGGGCGTTCAGCACCGATTTCCGGCCGACCGGACACCCCGCCGGACACCCCCTGGTGGAGACCCCGCCGGCCGGCCGACCCCCCGCGGCCGCCGACACCCCGCCGCCGCTGCCCCGCCGGAGCCACCGACGCGACCGCGCCGCCCGCCCCGCCCAGCACGCCTCTCCCGCGCCGCCGCCCGCCCCGCCGTACCGCTCGGCCCGGGATGCGCAGGCGTTCATGGCGATGTTCCAGGCCGGCACCGCCAGCGGCCGATCGGCCGCCCGGGTCCAGGCCCAGCACGACCCTTCCCTGCCCGCTTCCCCCCGACTTCCCCAGCGCTCCGGAGAGTTCCATGACCACCACCCCTGATCTCGGCTGGATGCTCGCCGACATCGTCAACGTCCCGCAGGTCCAGCACGCCGTCGTCGTCTCCAACGACGGCCTGGAGATCGGCCGCAGCGCGAACATCGCGCGCGAGGACGC
This sequence comes from Kitasatospora sp. NPDC058243, assembly GCF_042882025.1. NCBI lineage: Bacteria > Bacillati > Actinomycetota > Actinomycetes > Kitasatosporales > Streptomycetaceae > Kitasatospora > Kitasatospora sp. NPDC058243. The sequence continues at coordinate 39,989 of NZ_JBHVWW010000046.1, read as the reverse complement.
CGAACGGCTCGCCGCCGCCTGCTCCGGACTCCAGTCGCTGGCCCGCGGCGTCGCGACCGGGTTCGGCGGACCGGGCAGCGCCACCCGCCAGATCATCATCGAGTACGGCGGCGGCTACCTGTTCATCGTCGCCGCCGGGGCCGGCGCGCACCTGGCCGTGGTGACCAGCGACGCCGTGGACGCCGGCCTGGTCGCCTACCAGATGCAGGTCCTGGTCGAACGGATCGGCAGCCACCTCACCAGCCCGCCGCGGGTCGACCACGCGGCGGGGGGGCACCGGTGAGCGGGCCGGTCCGGCCCTACGTCATCACCGGTGGCCGCAGCCGGTCCACCCGGGCCGAGCTGGCCATCGAGAGCCTGGTCAGCGCGTTACCCGAGCCGCCGGAGCTCCCCGACCACGCCCTGCTCAACCGCGAGCACCGGCGCATCCTCGCGCTCTGTCACAGCCTGCTGTCGATCGCCGAGGTGGCGGCCCACCTGGGGCTGCCGCTCGGCGTCGTCAAGGTGCTGGTCGGCGACCTCTGGGACCTCGGCGCCGTCCAGGTCCTCCCGCCCGTCCCGCAGGCCGAACGCCTGCCCGCAACCCTTCTGGAAGAGGTGCTCGTTGGCCTCCGCCAACTCCGCTGAAGCCCCCGGGGCCACCGCCGACCTGCCCGCCGAGCCGCGGTACCTGCCGTCCTCGGTCCAGGGCGCGGTGAAGATCCTGGTCACCGGCCCGTTCGGGGTCGGCAAGACCACGCTGGTCGGCTCGCTCAGCGAGATCACTCCGCTGCGCACCGAGGAGACGATGACCGCCGCCAGCAGCGGCATCGACGACCTCACCGGGCGCACCGGCAAGACCACCACCACGGTCGCGCTCGACTTCGGCCGGATCACGCTCAACCCGCGGCTCGCGCTGTACCTGTTCGGCACGCCCGGCCAGCGGCGGTTCTGGCCGCTCTGGGACGACCTGTCGCGCGGCGCGCTCGGCGCCATCGCCATGGTCGACCTGCGCCGCCCGGACGAGAGCTTCGACGTGCTCGGCCGCCTGGAGGAGCAGCGCATCCCGTTCGCCGTGGCGGTCAACACCTTCTCGGACACGCCGAGTTACCCCGAGGAGGAGCTGCGCTCCGCCCTCGACCTGCTGCCGGAGGTACCGATCCTGCACTGCGATGCCCGCGACCGGCGGCAGTCCTACGACCTGCTGATCGACTTCGTCGACCACCTGCACCGCAGCTCGATCCTGGAGCTCCAGGGATGACCGCGCCCGAACCCGGCACCGCCTCCCCCGGCTGCCCGTTCCCGCACGGCGGCAGCCTGCCCGCCGGCCTCCCGCTGACCCCGCTGTACGGCCCCGCCGTCGCCGAGGACCCGCACGGCCTGTACGCCCGGCTGCGCCAGCGCTACGGCCCGGTCGCGCCGATCGAGCTGGAGCCCGGGGTCGAGGCCTGGCTCGTCCTCGGCTACGCCGAACTGCTCGAACTCACCCGCAACGAGGCGCTGTTCTCCAAGGACTCGCGCCGCTGGCGGGTGCCCGCCGAGGGCCGGCTGGCCCCCGACTCCCGGCTGCTGCCGATGACCTCCTGGCGGCCCACCCTGCTCAACCTGGACGGCGCCGAGCACCAGCGGCTGCGCTCCGCCGTCTCGGACACCCTCGCCCAGATCGACCACCGCCAGCTGCGCGAGACCACCGAGGCCTGCGCCAACGACCTCATCGACAGCTGGGGCCCGGACGGCACCGCCGACCTGATCGCCCAGTACGCCCGCCCGCTGCCGCTGCTGGTCTTCACCCAGCTGGTCGGCCTGCCCCGCGAGGCCGGGCCCCACCTGGTCGAGCTGATCAGCCACTTCGTGGACAGCGGCCCCAAGTCGGTGCGCGCCAACGCCGAGTTCCAGGCGATCCTGGTCGACCTGGTCCGGCGCCGCCGGACCGCCCCCAGCGCCGACCTCACCTCCTGGCTGCTCGCCCACCCGGCCGGGCTCACCGACGAGGAGGCCGTGCACCACCTGGTGGTGATGCTGGTCGCGGGCAACGAGACCAGCATCAACTGGACCGGCAACACGCTGCGGCTGCTGCTCACCGACCGCCGGTTCCGGGCCACCCTCACCGGCGGGCGGCTCACCGTCTCCGACGCGCTGGAGGAGGTGCTCTGGCGCGACCCGCCGACGCAGAACTTCCCCGGCCGCTGGGCCACCGGCGACACCGTCCTCGGCGGCCAGTACATCAGCGCCGGCGACATGCTCGTCCTCGGCCTGGCCGCGGCCAACGCCGACCCGGCCGCCCAGGGCCTCGCCTCCGCCGCCCAGGGCTCGCTCGGCGGCAACCGGGCCCACCTCGCCTGGGGCGCCGGACGGCACGTCTGCCCGGCCCAGCACCCGGCCCGGATCATCGTCGAGACCGCCGTCGAGACCCTGCTGCACCGCCTGCCCGATCTCCAACTCGCCGTCCCCGCCGGCGACCTGGGATGGCGCCCGTCCCCGTGGTCACGGGCTCTGCTCGGCCTGCCGGTGCTGTACAGCGCCTTCACCCCGCCCCGCCCGCCAGCCCCCGAAAGGCCCGCATGGACACCGCCGTCGACCCCCGACCCGAGCCCGTCAGACTCGACCCCTTCGGACGCGACCAGCACCAGGAGAACGCCCGCCTCCGGGCGGCCGGCCCCGCGGTCCTGGTGGAGCTCCCTGGCGGGGTGGTGGTCTGGGCGATAACCCACCACGACACCCTCCAGGCGCTGCTCGCCGACCACCGGGTGGGCAAGAACGCCCAGCTGTGGACGACCTTCCGGGAGGGCCGGCTGCCCCAGGGCTGGCCGCTGCTCAACTTCGTCACCGTGCCCGGCATGGTCACCGCCGACGGCGACGACCACCGGCGGCTGCGCGGCCTGGTCAGCCAGGCCTTCACCCCGCGCCGAATAGCCGACCTGGCGCCCGCGATCGAGGCCCGCACCGTCTCGCTGCTCGACCGGGTCGCCGAGCTGGACGGCGCGTTCGACCTGCGCGAGCACTTCGCCTACCCGCTGCCGATGCAGGTGATCGGCGAACTGCTCGGCCTGGCGCTGGACGAGCAGGACAGGCTGCACGAGCTCTCCGACACCCTGGTCTCCAGCTCGGCCACCCCCGCGGCGGCCGCCGCCGCGCAGCAGGCCCTGTACGCGCTGCTGGGCTCCGTGGTGGCGGCCAAGCGGGCCGCGCCCGCCGACGACCTCACCACCGACCTGATCGCCGCCCGCGAGGCCGGGGACCGGCTCAGCGAGGCCGAACTGGTCGGCACCCTGCTGCTGATGCTGGTCGCCGGGCACGAGACCACGCTCAACCTGATCACCAACGCCGTCCGGGCCCTGCTCGCCCACCCCGACCAGTTGCGGCTGGTGCTCTCCGGCGAGCAGCCGTGGTCGGCGGTCATCGAGGAGACGCTGCGCTACGACTCGCCGGTCGGCCAGTTCCCACTGCGCTACGCGACCGAGGACATCGAGGTCGGTGACGTGGTGATCCGGCGCGGCGAGGCGCTGCTCGCCTCCTACGCGGCGGCCGGCCGCGACGCCGGGCACCACCCGGACGCCGACCGCTTCGACGTCACCCGGCGGCCCAACCGGCACCTGTCGCTCGGCCACGGCCCGCACTTCTGCCTCGGCTCCGGACTGGCCCGGCTGGAGGCCGAGACCGCGCTGCGGCACCTGTTCGGGCGGTTCCCCGGGCTGGCCCTCGCCGAGGGCGACGCGCCGGAGCCGATCGGCTCCTTCATCAGCAACAGCGTGCGAACCCTGCGGGTGACGGTCTGAGCCGCCCGGTTACCTGAAGGCGGCCCGGGTCGTTCGGCAGTGCATGAAGAAACTCGCCACCCTGGCCGCCCTCACCATGGCGGGCCTCGCGCTCGCCGCCCCGGCGGCGTCCGCCACCACCCAGACCGCGAGCTCCCCGGACGCCACCGGGGGCCTCACCGACGGTCTCAACCTCTCCCCGGCCGACCTCGCCATCCACGCCGCCGGCAAGTTGCCGGTGGTCGGCCACACCGCCCAGGAGGTGGAGGCCGTCGGCACCAACCAGATGACCCACCCGGGGCTCAGCGGTCAGATCGGCTGACCACGCCCACCGGGCACCGCCCCGGTTGCCGCCACCCCCGTCGGCGGCAACCGGGGCTTCGCCGTTCCCGGGCCCGCCCGGCCCGCGCCGCAGGCCCGCCCGGACCACCCGGCGCCGCCGGACCGCCCTGCCCAGCGCCGCCGGGCCCGCTCAGCGCTGGACGGACCGGGCCGGAGCCCGCTCAGAAGAGGCCGTTCAGCTCCTGGTAGGTCAGCCCGCCCTCCAGGGCGGTGTAGGTACCGCTCGCGTACACCTCCGCGGCGGCCCGGCGCACCGCCGCGTACGCCACCTCGGCCAGCCCGGGGCCGAGGCTCACCCGGGCCACGCCCAGCTTCGCCAGCTCCGGGACGGACGGCGCGCCCGGCCCCGCCAGCACGTTCAGCGGCACCGGGACGGCCGCGGCCAGCGCGGCGATCGTCTCCCGGTCCGCGACACCGGGCACGAACACGCCGTCCGCACCCGCCTCGACGTAGGCCCGCAGCCGGCGCACCGCGTCGTCCAGCCGGCCCTCCGGCGCGCCGATCCCGTGCAGGAACACGTCGGTGCGCGCGTTGACGTAGGCGGGCACGCCCGCCGCGTCCGCCGCCGCCCGGGCCGCCGCGATCCGCTCGGCGGCCTCGGCCACCGGCCGGCCCTCGTCCTCCAGGTTGACGCCGACCGCGCCGGTGGCCAGCAGCGCGGCGACGGACTCGCCGACGCCGGCGGCGGTCCGCGCGAAGCCGCTCTCCAGGTCGGCGGTGACCGGCAGGTCCACCGCGCGGACCACCTGCGCCGTCCGTACGAGGACCTGTTCGAGGTCGGCGCCGCCGCCGTCCCGGCTGCCGAGCGACCAGGAGACGCTCGCACTGGCCGTCGCCACCGCCCGCGCTCCGGCGGCGGCGACCAGGCGGGCGCTCGCCGCGTCCCACACGTTGGCGAGCACCAGCGGCTCGCCCGGCCGGTGCAGTTCCCGGAGCAGCCGGGCCTTCTCCTGCTGGACGACCGCCATGTCCGCCATGTTCGTCATGTCCCCGGGCCTCACTTGGCGGCCGGGCTGAGCCGGGAGGCCACCCCGATCCGGTTCCAGGCGTTGATGGTGACGATCAGCGCGATCAGCTGGGCCAGCTCGGTCTCGTCGAACTGGGCGGCGGCCTCGGCGTAGACCGCGTCCGGGACGTGGCCCTGGGTCAGCAGGGTGACCGACTCGGTGAGGGCCAGCGCGGCCCGCTCCCGGGCGGTGAACCAGGGGGTCTCGCGCCAGGCCGGGAGGGAGAGCAGCCGGTGGTCCTGCTCGCCGCCCTTCAGGGCGTCGGTGCTGTGCATGTCGATGCAGAAGGCGCAGCCGTTGATCATCGAGGCGTGCACCTTGACCAGCTCGGCGAGCGTGTGGTCGATGCCCTTCCGGGCGGCGCGGTCCACCGCGATCATGGCCTGGTAGAAGTCGGGGGCCAGGCTGTGCAGCGTGAGGCGCTGGGCGGGGGCCGGGACCGGGACCGGGGCCTCGGTCGGCTGGTGCTCGTTCGTCGTCATGGCCACCAGCCTAGGGACCTGGTGGACCTGTTCCCTGGTGCATTTGAACCGCGAAATCCTGGGCCACTTCGGCCTGCGCCCGGCCGTCCGGCGAGTGTGCCACGGCGGCGGCCGAAAAGGGAGGGCCCTGGGGCGCCTCAGGGCGCGGACGCGCACTCCCGGCGCGCGAACGGGAGTGCGAGGATCGACCGCGGGGGCGCCACCACGCGTGCCCCCGCCGGGCGAGGTCAGGGGGCCGCGATCGTGTGTACGGCGTTCGTCAGCATCGAACCGGGAGCGGCCGTGCCGGTGCTGCTCCTCTCCGTCCGGGACGAGTACCTCGGGCGCGGCTGGCTGCCGCCGGACCACCACTGGCCGGACCGGCCGGCCCTGGTCGGCGGACTCGACCTCGCCGCCGGCGGCACCTGGCTGGCCGTCGACCCCGGGCGGCGGACCGCCGCCTGCCTGCTGAACGGCTTCGGGCCGCTCGCCCCCGCCGACACCCGGCTCTCCCGTGGCGAACTGCCGCTCACCGCCGTCCGGGACGGCGGGATCGGCCACCTCGACCTCACCCCGTACGACCCGTTCCACCTCGTCCTGGTCCGGCCCGACGGCGCCCGGGTCGCCAGTTGGGGCGGCGGCCGGCTGGAGGAGCGCGAACTGCCGGTCGGCCTCAGCGTGGTGCTCAACGACGGGTTGGAGGGCACGGCCGCCAACCGGACCGCCTCCGAGCGGATCCGCGCGCTGATGGCCGCCCGCGCCGACCGCTTCCGGGCCCGCCTCGCCGCCGCGCCCCGGCCGGAGCCGACCGGCGACGGGCCCGCCGAACGGGCCTGGGGCGACTGGCTGCCGATCGTCGCGGGCGACGGCCTGCCGCTGGACGACGACGCGGCGCTGATCCAGCGGCGGGACTTCGGCGACGGGCGGATCTGGGGGTCCTCCTCGATCTCGCTGCTCGCGCTCGGGCCGGACGGGCCGCGCTACGACTTCGCCCCCGCGCCGGTGCCCGCCGACGGCGGGGCGTGGCGGCGGGTGCCGCTCGGCGGAGGCGGGTCGGCGGCGCGGTCCGGCGGCTGACGACGGCTGACCGGCAGCGGTGGCGGTGGCGCCCAGACGTCCGCTCGATGAACTTCTGGCGGCGGGGCTGCCGGGCGTCTACATGCCCGTAGTAGCTTCGCGGGGCTCCCCCGGATCCAGACCCCCGAGCGAAGGTGCGCGATGTCCACCCTGACCTACCCGGAAGCGATAGGCGTCGGCCTGCTGCAGGGTGTGACGGAACTCTTCCCGGTCTCCAGCCTGGGCCACAGCATCCTGCTCCCCGCCCTGATCGGCGGGAAGATCCAGCGGGACCTCGACATGACCGCCGAGGGCTCCTCCTACCTCGCCGTCCTGGTCGGCCTGCACCTGGCCACCGCGTTCGCGCTGGTGGTGTTCTTCCGCAAGGACTGGGTCCGGGTGATCGGCGGCTTCTTCAGCTCGATCCGCCGCCGCCGGGTCGAGAGCCGGGACGAGAAGCTCGCCTGGCTGCTGATCATCTCCACCATCCCGGTCGGGGTGGCGGGCCTCGCCCTGGAGAAGGCGCTGCGCAACGCGCTCGGCAAGCCCGTCCCGGCCGCCGTCTTCCTCGCCCTCAACGGGCTGGTGCTGCTCGGTGCCGAACGGCTCAAGCGCGGCGGCACCGGCCGTCGGCGGGCCGGGCACGCCGCCCCGCCGACCGAGGAACCGGGCCTCGACCCGGCGATCGCCTCCGACCACCGCCTCGCCCGGCTCAGCTTCGTCCAGGGCGCCTGGATCGGCGCCGCCCAGATCCTCGCGCTCTTCCCCGGCATCAGCCGCTCCGGTGTCACCATGAGCGCCGGCATCCTGCGCGGCCTGCACCACGAGGACGCCGCCCGCTTCTCCTTCCTGCTCGCGACCCCGGTCATCCTGGCCGCCTCCGTGCTGAAGGTGCCGGAGCTGTTCAAGCCGGAGAACTCCGCCGTCCTCGGCCCGGTCGTCGCCGGCAGCATCGCCGCCTTCGTCGCCGGCTACGTCTCGGTGCGCTTCCTCACCAAGTACTTCGAGACCCGCAGCCTGACGCCGTTCGCGCTCTACTGCTTCCTCGCCGGCGTCGGCAGCGCGGTCTACCTGTCGGTCTGATCCGCCCCCACCCCGGGGTCGAGGATGCCGGGCCGCGCGATAATCGGGCCCGTGAGCAGCTCCTGGACTTCCTTCGGCGGCGACTTGCACCTGGACCTCACCGAGCGGCGCGCCGCCGGGGCCGGGCTGCGGGCCGCCCTGGAGGACGCGCTGCGCGAGGCCGTCCAGGACGGGCGGCTCGTGCCCGGCACCCGGCTGCCGTCCTCGCGGGCCCTCGGCGAGGACCTCGGGATCGCCCGGAACACCGTGGTCGAGGCGTACGGGCAGCTCACCGCGGAGGGCTGGCTCACCTCCCGGCAGGGCTCCGGCACCACCGTCGCCCGGCGGGCCGCGCCCGGCCGGAGCCGGCGGGCCGCCCGGCCCGCGGCGGGGCGGCGGACCGTCCGGCACGACCTGATGGCCGGGCGGCCCGACCTCTCGCTCTTCCCCCGTACCGCCTGGCTCGCCGCCGCCCGCCGGGCCCTCGCCACCGCGCCGCACGAGGCCTTCGGCTACGGCAGCCCGTTCGGCCGGATCGAGCTGCGGCGGGCGCTCACCGACTACCTGGCGCGGGTCCGCGGCGTCCGCACCGACCCCGACCACCTGCTGATCTGCACCGGTGTCTCCCAGGGCCTGGGCCTGCTCTGCGCCGCCCTGCGGGAGCGCGGGGACCGCGCCCTCGCGGTCGAGGAGTACGGGCTGCCGCCGCAGCACGCCGTCGCCCGGGCGGCGGGGCTGGCCACCGTTCCGGTGCCGCTGGACGAGGCGGGCGCCCGGGTCGAGCGGCTCGACGGCCGGTGCGGGGCCGTCCTGCTCACCCCCGCGCACCAGTTCCCCACCGGTGCGCCGCTGGCCGCCGACCGGCGGGCCGCCGCCGTGCGCTGGGCGCGCGAGCGGGACGGGTACGTCGTCGAGGACGACTACGACGGCGAGTTCCGCTACGACCGGCAGCCGGTCGGCGCGATGCAGGCGCTCGACCCGGAGCGGGTGGTGTACGCCGGGACGGCCGCCAAGAGCCTCGCGCCGGGCCTGCGGCTGGCCTGGCTGGCCCTGCCGGACGCGCTGGTCGAGCCGGTGGCCCGGTTGAAGAGACTGGCCGACACGATGTCCCCGGTGCTCGACCAGCTGACCCTCGCCGAGCTGATCACCTCCGGGACGTACGACCGGCACGTCCGCCGCTGCCGGCTGCACTACCGGCGCCGACGGGACCAGTTGGTCGCCGCGCTCGCCGAGCACGCCCCGCGCGTGCGGGTCACCGGGATCGCCGCCGGGCTGCACGCCGTTCTCCAACTGCCGCCCGGTTCCGCGTCCGAGGCTGAGCTGCTGGCCCGGGCCGAGGCCGCCGGCCTGGCCCTCGAAGGGCTGTCCTGGCACCTCGCCGACCGGTCGGCCGCCGACCCGGACGCCGCCCCCGCTCTGGTGATCGGCTACGCGTCCCCGCCCGAGCACGCCTTCCCGGCGGCGCTGGACGCCCTCTGCGAGCTGCTGCGCGAGCGGTGAGGGCCGCGACCGCCCCGGTGGACTACTTGTTGCGGTTGCCCAGTTCGAACAGCAGCATGATGAAGCCGGCGACGGCGTGGATGCCGGCGGTGTAGATCACCAGGCGGACCCCGACCCGGCGGTTGGCCGAGATGCCGGCGTCGACGGTCAGCGGGGCGGGGGTCGGAGCGGCCGGGGCGGTGGCCGCGGCGGCCTGGTCGGGGCTGGTGGGATCGGCCATGAGGGATCTCCTCCAAGGGTTCTGACGTCGGGTCAGTGGGTTGCTGCGGGGCCGCCGAGGCAGAGTTCGCCGCCGGGGCTCTGCAGCAGGGTGTGGACGAAGAGCAGTTCGACGCCGTCCGGCGCGTCGGCGGCGATGCAGTGCGGGGTGAGCGAGTCGAAGTGGGCGGAGTCGCCGACGTCGAGGCGGTGGACGCGGTCGCCGAGGGTCAGCTTGAGCCGGCCCTGCAGGACGTACAGCCACTCCTCGCCGGGGTGGACCCGGACCACCGTGTCCTGCACGCCCGGGGGCACGTGGACGCGCAGCGCCTGCATGGCCCGGCCGGGGGCGCCGGCCCGGCGGTAGCCCCAGCCGCCGGCGCGGCCGGGTTCGATGGCGCCGCCGCGCACGACCGGGTCGGGTTCGGCCATGGTCTCGCCGAGCAGGCCGGAGACGGAGGTGCCGTAGGCGCGGGCGAGGCCGAGCAGGACGGGGAGGGAGGGCTGGCGGCGGCCGGTCTCCAGCCGGGACAGATAGGCTGGGGAGAGCCCGACCCTGGCGGAGGCCACTTCGAGGGTCAGGCGGCTGCTGAGCCGGTGTTCCCGGAGGCGGGCGGCGAGGCCGACCACTTCCTGGTCGTCGAGCCGGTCTTCCGGGGCGGCGTCCCCGGTCGGGCTGGTGGTCATGTGGCCAGTGGACACCCGCCGTGCCGCTCGGGCAAGATTTTTGCCTCAGAGGCAAGAGGGCCCGGAGTCCCCCTTCTCGGCTACGGCCGCGGGATGTTGCGCAGGTTGCTGCGGGCCAGGTCGATCATGCGCCCGACCCCGCCGGAGAGCACCGTCCGCCCGGCCGCCAGCGCGAAGCCCTTCAGCTGGGCCGCCGTGATGTACGGCGGGATGGACAGCGCGTTGGGGTCGGTGACCACGTCCACCAGGGCGGGGCCGGGCCGCTCCAGCGCCTCCGCCAGCACCTCCCGGACCCTCCCCGGCTCGGTGACCCGCTTGGCCGGGATGCCCATCGCCCGCGCGATCCCCGCGTAGTCGACGTCCCCGTTGTCGATCTCGTACTCCGGGTAGCCCGAGACCAGCATCTCCAGCTTGATCATGCCGAGCGCCCCGTTGTTGAAGACGACGGTCTTCACCGGCAGCCGGTGCTTGGCCACCGTCAGCAGTTCGCCGAGCAGCATGCCGATCCCGCCGTCGCCGGCCATCGCGATCACCTGCCGCCCGGGGCAGGCCAGTTGGGCGCCGATGGCGTGCGGCAGGGCGTTGGCCATCGAGCCGTGCAGGAAGGAGCCGATCACCCGGCGGCGGCCGTTCGGCTGGAGGTAGCGGGCGGCCCAGACGTTGTTCATGCCGGTGTCCACGGCGAACACCGCGTCGTCGGCGGCCACCTCGTCGAGCACCGAGGCGACGTACTCGGGGTGGATCGGCAGGTGCTTCTCGATGTCCCGGGTGTAGGCGCCGACCACGTCCTCCAGCGAGCGGCAGTGCTTGCGCAGCATCCCGTCGAGGAAGGCGCGGTCGCGCTTGGCGTCCAGCAGCGGCAGGACGGCCCGCAGGGTGGCGGCGACGTCGCCGTGGACGGCCAGTTCGAGCGCGGTGCGGCGGCCCAGCCGGGTGGCGTCGTGGTCGACCTGGACGGTGTGCGCCTGCGGCAGGAAGGAGTCGTACGGGAAGTCGGTGCCGAGCAGCAGCACCAGGTCGGCGGAGTGCAGCGCCTCGTGGCAGGCGCCGTAGCCGAGCAGGCCGCTCATGCCGACGTCGTACGGGTTGTCGTACTGGATCCACTCCTTGCCGCGCAGGGAGTGCCCGACCGGCGCGTTCAGGGCCCGGGCCGCCTCCATCACCTCGCCGTGCGCCCCGCGCACCCCCGCGCCGCAGAACAGGGCGACCTTGCGGGCCGCGTTGAGCAGCCGGGCCAGCTCCTGCACCTGGGACCACGGCGGCGCGGCGACGGCCTGCTCGGTGAGGAAGTGGCTGGTCCCGGTGGGCCCGGCGGCGGGGAGCGCGGCGACGTCCCCGGGGAAGGCCAGCACCGAGACGCCGTGCGAGCCGAGCGCGTGCTGGATGGCGATCCGCATCAACCGGGGCAGCTGGGCGGGGGTGGAGAGCATCTCGCACCAGGAGCTGCAGTCGTTGAACACCCGCTCGGGGTGGGTCTCCTGGAAGAAACCGGTGCCGATCTGCCCGGACGGGATGTGCGAGGCGAGCGCCAGCACCGGCAGGCCGCTGCGCTGGGCGTCGTACAGGCCCTGGACGAGGTGGGTGTTGCCGGGGCCGCAGGAGCCGGCGCAGACCGCGAGCCGGCCGCTGAGTTCGGCCTCGGCGGCCGCCGCGAAGGCGCCCGCCTCCTCGTTGCGCACGTGCACCCAGCTGATGCCGTCGGTCCGCCGGATCGCGTCCACGACCGGGTTGAGGCTGTCTCCGACCACGCCGTAGACCCGCTCGACCCCGGCCTGCCGGAGCACCTCCACCATCTGTTCGGCCACGCTCGCCACGGGTGCTCTCCAATCACCGGCCGCCCGCTGCCGCAGGACACCTGCACCCTCCGACGGCCGGGCCCGCCCCGCACCCGGAGCGGGCCCGAACAGGTGAACGACAGGCCGGCGCGGCTACTCCGCCGCCAGGTGGTCCTGCTGCCCGAGCTTGCCGCTGACCAGGCCCGCCTGCGCCTGCCGCCGGGCGGGCTCGCGGCCGGGCGGCTGGCCGCACCGCTCCTGGGCCGGCGGCGCGGTGGTCGGCAGGGTGACCGGCTGCCCGGCCTTCACCTGCACCGGCTCGCCGTCGTGCCACAGGTGCAGCACCTCGCCGCGGCGCAGCGCGTACGTCGTCCCCTCGTGGGTGATCTGGACGCCCAGTAACTGCCCGCGGACCATCAGCGAGAACCCGAGCCTCATCAGCCCGCCCGGCAGCCGGGGCCGGAAGGACAGCGAGTCGCTGTGGTCGCGCAGCCCCCCGAAGCCCGCCACCAGGGCGATGCAGGCGCCCGCGAGCGAGGCCATGTGCAGGCCGTCGCGGGTGTTGCCGCCGAGGTCGTGCAGGTCCATCAGCGCCGCCTCGGCCGTGTAGTCGTACGCGAGGTCGAGCTGGCCGACCTCGGCGGCGATCACCGCCTGGGTGCACGCGGAGAGCGAGGAGTCGCGGACGGTGAGCCGCTCGTAGTAGGCGAAGTTGCGGGCCTTCTGCTCGTCGGTGAACGCGTCGCCGCGGACCTGCATGGCGAGCACCAGGTCGGCCTGCTTGACCACCTGCTTGCGGTACAGGTCGAAGTACGGGTAGTGCAGCAGCAGCGGGTACTTCTCGGGCGGGGTGTGCTCGAAGTCCCAGACCTGGTGGTGGGTGAAGCCGTCGGCCTGCGGGTGCACGCCGAGGTCCTCGTCGTACGGGATGTACATCGCGGCCGCGGCGTCCCGCCAGGCGGCGGTCTCCTCGGTGTCGACGCCGAGTTCGGCGGCCTCGTGCGAGTGTCGGGCGGCGGCCTCGGCGGCGGCGCGCAGGTTCGTCTGCGCCATCAGGTTGGTGAACACGTTGTTGTCGGCGACGGCGCTGTACTCGTCCGGGCCGGTGACGCCCTCGATGCGGAACTTCCCCGAGACGTCGTGGTGGCCGAGCGAGCGCCACATCCGGGCGGTCTCCACGAGCAGTTCGAGCCCGTACGCGCGCTCGAACTCGGCGTCCCCGGTGGCCCGGACGTAGCGGGCGACGGCGGCGGCGATGTCGGCGCCGATGTGGAAGGCTGCGGTACCGGCCGGCCAGTACCCGGAGCACTCCTCGCCGCGGATGGTCCGCCAGGGGAACACCGCTCCGGCCAGGCCGAGTTGGGCGGCCCGCTCGCGGGCCAGCGGCAGCGTGGTGTGCCGCCAGCGCAGCGCCTGGTTGACGGCCCCGGGCAGGCAGTAGGTAAGCACCGGCAGGACGAAGGTCTCGGTGTCCCAGAAGCTGTGCCCGTCGTAGCCGGGGCCGGTCAACCCCTTGGCGGGGATGGCCCGTTCCTCGCTGCGGGCGCCGGCCTGGAGGACGTGGAAGACGGCGAACCGGACGGCCTGCTGGAGTTCGACGTCGCCTTCGATCTCGACATCGCTGGTCTCCCAGAACTCCTTGAGGTAGTCGGCCTGTTCGGCGGCCAGACCGTCCCATCCGGTGTACCTGGCGGCGGTCAGCGCGGCCTCCACCTGGTCCCGGACGGCGGGCAGCGAGCGCGTCCCCGACCAGCCGTAGGCCATGAACTTGACCAGCCGCAGCCGCTGTCCGGGCCGGAGCACGGTGGTGACGCTGATCCGGCAGTGGTCGGCCTCGGCCTCGGCGACGGTTTCGAGCTCCTCCGGGCCCTCGATCACGTGGTCCATCCCGGCGGCGACCCGGATCGCGCTGTAGCGGGTGCGGTGCACCAGGACGGCCTTGGTGCCGCTCGCGTGGTGCACCTCGGGCTGCAACGGCGCCTCCAGCACGGCGGAGGCCCGCGGATCGCCCTCGGGGCCGCCGGGCAGCTGCTCGTTGGCGACCAGCTCGGACTGGAGCACGATCCGCACCGGCCCGTCCACCGCCTCAACGCTGTACTCGACCGCGGCGACCGCGCGCTGGGTGAGCGAGACCAGCCGGGAGGAGCGCACCCGGATGGTCCGGCCGGCCGGGGAGGTCCACTCGGCCTCGCGGTGCAGCATCCCCTCCCGGAAGTCCAACCAGCGCTTGTGGCGGATGAGTTCGCCGTAGCGCAGGTCGAAGGGCTCGTCGTCGACCAACAGCCGGATGATCTTGCCGTTGGTCACGTTGATGACGCTCTGGCTGGACTCCGGGTAGCCGTAGCCGCCCTCGCCGTACGGCAGCGGGCGGAGCTCGAAGACGCCGTTCAGGTAGGTGCCGGGGAGGCCGTGCGGCTCGCCCTCGTCCAGGTTCGCGCGCAGGCCGATGTGGCCGTTGGAGAGCGCGAACAGCGACTCGGCGCGGGCCATCGCGGTCAGGTCCAGGCCCTGCTCTGCGATCTGCCAGGGGTCGACGGAGAAGTTGTCCAAGCCACTCATGCGACTACCCCGCTCCACTCACTCATGCCTGCTCCTCCAGCAGTTCGGCGAGGTCGTCGACGACCACGGTCGCGCCGTCCCGGCGCAGTTCGGCGGCCTGCCCGGTGCGGTTGACCCCGACCACGGCCCCGAAGCCGCCCGCCCGGCCGGAGGCCACCCCGGCGAGCGCGTCCTCGAAGACGGCGGCGTGCGCGGGCTCGACGCCGAGCGTGCGGGCGGCGTACAGGTAGGTGTCGGGGGCGGGCTTGCCGGGCAGGCCCTCGCGCTGGGCGACGACGCCGTCCACGATCACGTCGAACAGCCCCTCGATGCCCGCCGCCCGCAGCACGTCCCGGCAGTTGGCGCTGGAGGACACCACGGCGCTGGGCAGCCCGAGCGCGCGCAGCCGGTGCACGTACGCGACCGAACCGTCGTACGGCTGGACGCCCTGCTCGCGGATCAGCCGCAGGACGGTGTCGTTCTTGGCCCGGCTGATCCCGTGCACGGTAGGGGTGTTGGGCGGATCGGCGTCGGTGCCCTCGGGCAGGTCGACGCCCCGGCTGTGCAGGAACGCCCGGGTGCCGTCCAGTCTCGGGCGGCCGTCCACGTAGGTGTCGTAGTCGGTGACGGCGTCGAAGGGGACGAACTGCCCGCCGGTGCGGGCGGCTTCGGCGCGCAGGAAGGAGTCGAAGGTGTCCTTCCAGGCCGCGGCGTGCACTTTGGCGGTCTGGGTGAGGACCCCGTCGAGGTCGAAGAGGAAAGCGCGGATGTCGTCCGGTAGCCCCAGCATGGGTGCAGTCTTACCCGGGAACGCGGGGAAGCCGCCCATTTCCCGGCGGCGCGTCGCGGGAAGGGCGGCTTCCGGTTGCCCGGGTGCTCGTGGGTGGCCGGGTGGGCTCGTGGGTGCCCGGCGCTGGTACGGCGAGGGTGCCCGGCTGCTGTTACGGCGAGTCGGGCATCTGCGCCTCGGCGGCCTCCGCCACCGCGAACACCGCGCCCTGCGGGTCCTGGACGACCGCCATCCGGCCGGACTGCATGTCGAACGGCGGCTGGATCACCGAGCCGCCCGCCTTGACCAGGGCGTCCACGGTGGAGTCGGTGTCGTCCACCGAGAAGTAGGCCATCCAGTGCGAGGGCGTGCCCGCCCCCAGGTACTTGGGGATCGGCTGCATGCCGCCCACCGTACGGTCGCCGGCGTTGAGCGAGAAGTACCCCTCCATGCCCTGGATGGTCGCCGGGCGCAGCCCGAGCGCCGGGAGGTAGAAGCGGCCGGCCGCGTCGGTGTCGGCGGTGTTGAGCTCGTTCCAGACCAGTGCGCCGGGCTCGTTGACCACGCCCGCGCCGATGAAGTCCATCGCCTGCCAGACGCCGAACACCGCGCCGGTCGGGTCGGCGGCGACCAGCATCCGGCCGATCACGCCGACGTCCATCGCCGGGTAGAGGATCGTGCCGCCGTGCTCGGCGATGGCGGCCCCGCTCACGTCGGCGTCGTCCGAGGCCAGGTAGGTGGTCCAGGCGACGGGCGGCAGCGGCTGGCCCTCGGGCGCGGACCGCGCCATGATCCCGGCGACCGGTCGGTCGTTGAGCATGCACACGGCGTAGCCGCCGAACTCGGCCGGGCCGACCTCGCCCTGCCAGCCGAACAGGTCGCGGTAGAAGTCGAGCGCGGCCTGCTGGTCGCTCGCCATCAGGTCGATCCAGCACGGGGTGCCGGGCTTGTACGGAGCGGTGACTACGGGCATTGCTGGGCCTCCCGAAGGCAGTGGTCGCCGGCGTGGTCGTCGGGGCGGGCGGGTCCCGGCCGCCCGGTGCCGGGCTGCCGGTGCCGGCCGTCAGCGCGAACGGCGGGTACACCGCCCACCATCGGCCCGGCGCCGCGATCCCGCCACCGGACGGCGCCCTGGCGGGCGATCGGACGGGCCCGGGGCCCGTTCGGCCGCCGGCGGGCCGTTCGCGCGGCGTCGTGCCGCTCACGCCGCCGCGTGGGCCGTTCACGCGGCGTCGTGCCGCTGGGCCGTGACGAAGTACGGCTGCACCTTGCCGCTCTGCGCGTAGTCCTTGAGCCGGACCAGCAGTTCGGCCCAGGTGCCGGCGACCAGCGGGACACCGTCCTCGCTGCCCGGCTGCCAGCCGCCGTGCCGGAACAGCAGCCGGGTGCGGCCGGGCTCGCCGGGCTGGTCGGCGAGGTCCCAGCTGATCCAGGTGCCGGCCCAGTGCGGCGGGAAGGCCCCGGCGTTGGCCCACACCACCCGGTCCAGGTCGGCCCGCTCGCGGCGCAGCCGGAACGGCTCGGGGACGCCGGGGAAGTCGAACAGCAGGACGTCGCCCTCCCGGTCCACGCCGGTGGTCCACCAGCTGGTCAGCCCGCCGTGCGTGTTGAGCGCGGCGAGGACGACGGCCCGGGGTGCGGCGATGTCGAACTGGAGGGCGATCTCGGGCATGGGGGTCCGCCTTTCGGTGCGCGCCCCCCTTGTCCGTGGGCCGGGTCCGGTGTACCGGGGTCCCGCGCGTCGGGCCCCCGTCCCTCAGGTCGCCCGTCCCTCAGGTCGCCCGGGCCGGGCGCCTCCCCGGTTTCTCCGGCCACCATGGCACGACCCCCGGGCCCGCGCGCCCTGGACGGCGCCGGCCCGGGGGCCGTCCCCACGGCTCGGGTGCGGTCAGCCCCCACGGCTCGGGTGCGGTCAGCCGCCGCTGCCGTAGGTGGTGTTCGCGCAGATGTCGTCGTCCGCCGAGCGGGCGTCGTTGGTGACGGTGGTGGGCAGCGGCGCCGGGGGCGCCGGGGTGCCGTTCGCGGCCGCGCCGCCCGTCCCGGCGGCCGGGCCGGTGGCGCCGCCGCCGTTGGCCGCCGAGAAGTCCTTGCCGACGATCAGGGTCACGCCCGCCGAGTTGCCGGCCTCGACGCTGGCGCCCGGGAACAGCGCGGCGACCTTGTCGGCGTTCGCCTTCTGCCCGGAGCCGTACTCGATCATGGTGGTCTTGTACTTGGTGCTCGCCGCCTGGCCCGCCGTGGTGGCGACGAACTTGGCGGCCTTCAGCTGCGCGGTCGCCTTGCCGGCCAGGCCGTTCTCGGTCGTCCCGTTGTAGACCGCCACCTTGATCGACGAGTTACCGGCGTCCGCGACCGGCGCGGCGGGCGCGCTGGACGCGGCCGACTGCGACGCGGCCGGTGCGCTCGGGCTGGCGGCGGCGTCCGGCTGCTGGCCGGTGGCGTTCTGCCCGTCGATGGTCTGGTCGGCCTTGAGGGTCTCCCAGAGCTTGTTGGCGTCCGGCTGGACCAGGTCGAGGTCCTTGTCCTGGGTGCGGTAACGCCAGGGCGCCGTCACGAACTTGAGGTCGTGCATGTCGATGTTCTTGAGCGACAGCCCGAAGGAGAGCAGCTTGTCCGCGGAGGCCAGCCCCGGGTCGACCACCAGCGACTTGGTCGCGGCGTCGGCCAGCGGCAGCAGGTTGGTGGGGCTCAGCCCGTCCTTCTTGACCTTGCTCGCGAGCGAGCTGAGGAAGGCCTGCTGGCGCTTCATCCGGCCGATGTCGGAGCCGTCGCCGATGCCGTGCCGCAGGCGCACGTAGTCCAGCGCCTGCTGGCCCTGCACGGTCTGCTTGCCCTGCGGCAGGACGAGGTCGCCCTTCTTGTGCAGGTTGGGGTTGACGTCGCCCTCGTAGATGGCCTTCGGCAGGCAGACGTCGACGCCGTTCACGGCCTTGGTCATCGCGGAGAAGCCGTTGAAGTCGACCACGATGGTGTGGTCGACCCGGATCCCGGTGAGCTTCTCCACCGTGTTCTGGGCGCAGGCCGGGTTGCCGCCGTCGCTGCCGCCGACCGAGAAGGCCGCGTTGAACAGGTCGCTGGACGCCCCCTTGGTCCACTTGCCGTTGGGCAGCTTGCAGGGCGGGATCGGGACCTTCGCGTTGCGCGGGATCGAGATGCCCACGGCGTGCTTGTGGTCGGCGTAGACGTGCAGCAGGATCGTGGTGTCCGAGCGGGCGCCGCCGTCCTCGCCGCCGCCGAGGTCCGAGTTGTTGCCGCCGCGGCTGTCCGAACCGATCAGCAGGACGTTGACCGGCTTGTTGCCGTCCGCGTCGGCCTGCGCCTCCGGCGGGCGGTCGGTGGCTATCGCGTCGCCGTCGAAGGACTTGATGTTGGCGTTCAGCTTGAAGTAGATCGCCCCGCCGGCGCCCGCGATCAGCACCAGCACACCGGCCGCCGACCAGGCGACGATCTTCTTCACGTTCTTCTTGGGCTTGCGGCTGTTGCGCGCCGCCGCCCGGCCGCCGCCGGCCGCCGCCTCCGGCCTGCCGCCGTCCTTGCCAGCGCCCCGACCACCGTCCTTGCCAGCGCCCCGACCGCCGTCCTTGCCAGCGTCCTTGCCGCCGTCCTTGCCAGCGCGGCCAGCGCCCTTGCCCTGGGCGGCGCGTCGGGCCTCCGCCCGGCCGCCGGTACGCGGCGGCGGCACGGACCCATCGCTCCCCGTCGTGAGCGCGCCGGGTGCGTTCTCCCCCCGAGCCGGGCCCTCGCCCCACTGACCTGACATGCGCGTACCTTTCACCGACGGAAGCGACGCCCCGGACGATCTGGCGCACCGCACACAGGGAGACGGTCGGGACCGTTCCCAGGTTGCACATACGAACATCGGTACAAACCGATGAACGTGGCTTCCGATCATATTTAGGCCCGACGCGGTCACCGACCTCCGGTCCACCACCAACCCCGGCCACCACGGCGCAAGCTCGCCACAGAACGCCCGAAACCAGCCGATTACGACGTGACCTACGCCACCTCTCCCCGCCCCAGCGGCACCATCCGGCACCACGCGCCGCACGTCCGCCGCCGCCCGGGACGGTCCGGGGGTTATCCTCACCCCGCCCCAGGGGGATGCCCCCGTTTCTCAAGGCCCGTTCGCTAGACCAGACTCAGCACCATGACCACCGATACCGCGGGGACGCCGACCGCGAAAACCCGGCCGCAGCCGCCCGCCGGACCACCGGACACCGCCCCGCCCGGAACCGGCGGGAGCGACTTCGCCCAACTGCTCGGCCGGATCAGCGCCGAGGCCCTGCTCGACCGACGCCCGGTCTACTACACCGTCCGCGCGGGCCTCGTCCTCGCCGCGTTCCTCGGCGGCTGGTGGGCCATGTTCGCCCTCGGCGACACCTGGCTCCAACTCGGCCTGGCCGCCGCGATGTCCATCGTCTTCGCCCAACTCGGACTGATGGCCCATGACCTGGCGCACCGCCAGGTGTTCACCGGGCGCCGCGCCGGCGAGATCGGCGGCCGCATCGTCGCCAACCTCCTGATGGGCATGAGCTACGGCTGGTGGATGAACAAGCACACCCGCCACCACGCCAACCCCAACCACGAGGAGCGGGACCCGGACGTCTCCCCCGACCTCGTCGTCTGGTCCCAGGACCAGGCCAGGAGGGCCAGCGGAATCGCCCGCTTCATCGGCCGCCGCCAGGCGTTCCTCTTCTTCCCGCTGCTCCTGCTCGAAGGCCTCAACCTCAGCTACAACAGCTTCCGCGCGCTGCGCAGCCCGATCATGAAGCGCCCGTACCTGGAGGGCTTCCTGCTGGTCGCCCACTTCGCCGCCTACCTCGGGCTGGTCTTCGCCGCCCTCCCGGTCGGCAAGGCCTTCGCCTTCCTCGCCGTCCACCAGGCCCTGCTCGGCGTCTACTTGGGCTGCGTCTTCGCCCCCAACCACAAGGGCATGCTGATGGTGACGCCCGGCATGCGGCTCGACTTCCTCCGCCGCCAGGTCCTCACCTCCCGCAACGTCCGCGGCGGCTACTTCATCGACGCCCTGATGGGCGGCCTCAACTACCAGGTCGAGCACCACCTCTTCCCCAGCATGCCCACCCCGGCCCTGCGCCGCGCCGCCGTCCTCACCCGCGACTTCTGCGCCGAGAAGGAGATCGCCTACTACGAGACCGGCCTCTTCCGCTCGTACCGCGAGATCCTCACCCACCTCCACCAGACCGGCGCCCCGATCCGCGCCGCGGCCTGACCCGCCCCACGACCCGCACCACACCGCGGCACCCCGGCTACTCGACCAGCCGGGGTGCCGCAGTGCGTTCACCGGTCGCGGACATGCAAAAGGCCAGGTCAGAGGGTTTCTGACCTGGCCTCGGTTCGGTGGGCCACCAGGGGCTCGAACCCTGAACCTACGGATTAAAAGTCCGCAGCTCTGCCAATTGAGCTAGTGGCCCGTGGCCCTCGTCCCGGTTGGGGAGGGCCACCGTGATCCTACCCGGTGGGGCGCAGGGCTCCGCCAGCGGATTGCGCGGGCGCGCCGGGGGCGGGGGGCGGAGCGTAGTGGGCGGCGCGGACGCGGCGGAGCCAGGATTCGGCGGGGCGCGGGTCCGGGGCGGCGGGGAGGACGCCGGGGCGGGCCAGGCGATCGGCGGCGTCGGCGAGCAGGGACTCGGCGACGGCGGGGCGGTCGGCGATGCGTTCGCCGAGGTCGCGGACGTGTCCGGGGTCGGCGAGGCGGACCAGGTTGTGGCCGGTCTCGTGCAGCCGGACGGCCTGCGCGACCAGCCGGACCAGGTGCCGGGCGTGCTTGGCGGCCCGGCTGCGGGTGACCGGGTCGGTGGTGTCGCGGGTCAGCAGTTTGCGGAACTGCTGCTCTGCGTAACCGAGATAGGCCTTCCGGACGGCCGATTCACTGAGGAAACTCGAGCGGATCTCGACCAGCTCGGCACCGAGCGGGGTGCGGATCTCGTACAGGTCGTCCGGCAGCCAGACGAGCTCGGAGGCGGTCGGGTTGCAGGACAGCGCCAGACGGCACCACTTGGCGGCCTCGTGCAGGGTGACGTCGGGCCCGGTGGTGACGTGCGACTCGGCCGGGCGGTGCAGACCGTGCAGCTCCTCGGTGGGGGCGGCGTACAGGCCGAGCCGGTCGACGTCGGAGCCGGCGTGGGCGAAGCCGTACGCGGTGGAGCCGACCACGCCGGAGAGCAGGACGGTGCCGGGGACGGCGGGTGCGGGTGCGTCGGGCATCGTCGGTCTCCTCTCGACCGGCCGGCTGGCAGGACGGTGCCGGCGGTGAGGGTGGTGGCGGTGAGGGTGGTGGTGGCGCCGCTACCGCATCCTCGCCGGTCCGGGCCGCTCCGGGCGAACGATTTCCGCGCCGGGGCCCGCCCCGGCCGGTCCGCCGGGTAGCGTACCGGCCATGTCGACCACCATCCCCGACGACGGCGTCCTGATCGTCACCGGCGCCGGCCGCGGCATCGGCGCCGCCACCGCCCTGCTCGCCGCCCGGCGCGGCTACCGGGTCTGCGTCAACTACCGCACGGACGAGGCCTCGGCCACCGCCGTGGTGGACGCCGTCCGGGCCGAGGGCGGCACCGCGCTCGCCGTCCGGGCCGACGTCACCCGCACCGCCGAGGTGGAGCGGCTGTTCACCACCGTGGACGCCGAACTCGGGCTGCTCACCGGCCTGGTGAACAACGCCGGCACGCTGGAGAGGCAGTGCCGGCTGGAGGACATCGACGAGGACCGGCTGAACCGGATCTGGGCCGCCAACATCACCGGCCCGTTCCTGTGCGCGGCCCAGGCCGTCCGCCGGATGTCCACCCGGCACGGCGGCCGCGGCGGTGCCATCGTCAACGTGTCCTCGGCCGCCTCGCGGCTCGGCTCGCCCAACGAGTACGTCGACTACGCGGCCGCCAAGGGCGCCGTCGACTCGATGACCCGCGGCCTCGCCCTGGAGGTCGCCGCCGAGGGGATCCGGGTCAACGCCGTCCGCCCCGGCCTGATCCACACCGACATCCACGCCCTCGGCGGCGAGCCCGGCCGGGTCGACCGGGTCGCCCCCGGACTGCCGATGCGGCGCGGCGGACGGGCGGAGGAGGTCGCCGAGGCGATCCTCTTCCTGCTCTCCCCCGCCGCCTCGTACACCACCAACGCGTTCCTGGACGTCTCCGGCGGGCGCTGAAAGGTTCCCTCCGGTTTCCTTCCGCCGGCCCGCCCGCCGCCCGTACCGTGGGGCCATGACCGACGCCTTCATCGACATCCCCGGTGTGCGCAACTTCCGTGACGCGGGCGGGATCGGCGCCCTGCGGCGGGGCGTGCTCTACCGCTCCGGCTCCTTCCACACCCTCACCGACGAGGGCGCCCGGCGCCTCAAGGCCCTCGGCCTGCGCACCGTCCTCGACCTGCGCAGTCCGGTCGAGCTGGAGGTCTGGCCCGACCTGCGGCACGGCCTCGACCACGAGGCCCTCAACCTGCCGACCCTGCCCGCCAACCGCGAGGACGTCGACCAGCCCTGGCCCGAGGACCAGGCGGCGCTCTACCCCTTCATGGCCCGGACCGCCGGCCCGTCCCTCGCCGCCGTCGTCCGCCGCCTCGCCGCCCCCGGCGCGCTGCCCGCCCTCGTGCACTGCGCCGTCGGCAAGGACCGCACCGGCCTGACCATCGCCGTCCTGCAGTCCCTGCTCGGCGCCTCGGAGGCCGACGTCACCGCCGACTTCCTGCTCTCCAACGTCGGCCTCGGCCTCGACCGGGGCCCCACCCCCTACGTCGACGAGACCGGCACCGAACGCGTCTCCCGCCCCGTCACCGCCGAACTCCTCGCCTCCGCCCTCGGCTGGATCCACACCCGGCACTCCTCCCTCCCCGCCTACCTCCGCGCCCACGGCGTCACCGACGAGGAGCTGACCGCCCTGCGCACCAACCTGTCGGCCTGACCGGGTAGCCGCAGATAGGACCCGCCAGGCTCACTGGTGACCACCAGCCTGGGCTACCAACCAACCGTTCTGAGGTCAGCCTGCGGTAGCAACCCTCAGAACGAGGTCGGCCTCCTGGTAGTACTGCGCGGAGTTGAACAGACGGACGATGTGCAGGACCTCCTCCGGCGGTCGCCTGGCCGCACTGTGCAGAAGTGCGTCGGCAGCAACGACGAGCCCCTTTCCTTGGCAGGCCATCACGACATCCGGAATCCGGTGCACCGGGAGCTTGGCGCCGGCTTCGGCAAGAACCAGATGGGCATCCCGGTCACGTCCTGCCCGGAGGTGCCGGATCGCCTCATCAAGGCCGGCTTCAAACGGGGTGGAAGCCGCGACGTTCTGCCGGTCCCCCACGGGGAGGGGGACCGGCAGAACAGGCCCGCCGCCCCCCTTCGTCTCGGCGAGCCGGCTCTGCACGGCCTGATCGGCTGGCGCTTCTTCAGGAACGCGCTGCCTTTCGAGAGCTGTGGCCACAGGGATCTGACCGTCGGCACAGCTTTGGCCGTGGTGGCCACAGTGGGCGCACGTCCGGTGCTGTTCCTCCCTGCAACGCTCGCACGGCCGACGGGATGCCCGTTCGTGCAGTTGCTTCAGCTGAGGCCACGACCACGCCAGATCCCCGCCCGCATCCCCGCGCGCCGCTGTGTGAAGCCGCAAAAGCACGCCCAGAACCGGAACGTTCCGGGCATGCAGGTAGCCGCTGAGAGCACTCTCCGAAACTGTCAGACGTTTCGCATTGGCTGCCATGGTGCCTGGGTTGGGGGTGCCTGGAGGCACGTCCTTCGAATGCGGGTGCGGCTTGAGCCGACCGTAGAGCGCGCACATGGCCTTCGCGAGCTCCTGCTGCTCCGGCGTGCTCCCTTCAACAAAGCTCCCGCCGACTTGGCCAAGCGGTGGCACAGCCCCTCCTCAGTGTCCACACAGTACTGGCCACCCGAGTGTGTCCGATCAATCCGGCTGGGAGAAGGCGATCCTCTTCAGACTATCCGCGAAAGATCGCTGGCGGCTGGCGCCAGCACTGATCCCCGTTCTTAACTGGACCTGTCCACGTGGGTGGTCCGATGCACTGGGCCGCTTCCACGGCCATGCGCACTGCAGCCCGCGTGGACTCCCCTCGCACTCGACTGAAAGGAACGGCCATGGCGCTCCCCTCCTGGGAGGACACCAACCTCGGCTCGATGAAGCGAGTGGCTCTCTGGCTGGCTACCGCGGCCGGCGAAGGTGGGATCTTCACGTACGCGCAGCTCCGCGACGTGTTCCCGGGCGTGGCGCAGATCGACCGCAGGGTGCGTGATCTCCGGAGCCGGGGCTGGCGGATCGACACTGCGCGCGAAGACACCCGTCTCGGCGCCAACGAACTGCGCCTCGTGGCCATCGGCGAAGCTGTCTGGGAGGACCGCAAGGGCCCTGGGAAGGACACGTCCGGGCTTACCGGCACCCGGCGCCGCGACGTCCTGGCCAAGGACGGCCACATCTGCCGCAGCTGTGGCATCTCGCCGGGTGAGGAATACGCCGAGTCCTACGAAAGGTCCCAACTCGACATCGCCCGCCGCGAAGTACGGCTCGTGGACGGCACCACGGCTGTCGAGCTCATCACCGAGTGCCGGCGCTGCCGGGTAGGAGCCCCGCGGTTGGAGACCGACGTGGCCCAGACGATTGCGGAGATTTCCCATCTCGGCACGATGGAGCTCCGGATGCTCTCCTCCTGGGTTGCGGGGGACAAGCGGGATTTCGGCAAGGTCGAGCTGCTGTGGGCGGCCTACCGCACCATGCCGGCGGACTCCCGGGCCCGTTTCAGGGCCGCACTCGAATCCAGCCTGGGTTAAGTCCTGCCCTGAGCCGTCCCGTACAAGCCGTCGCCATCATATGAAACAGCGCGTTTCCCACGCAGAGGAGAACTAGGTTCATGAGTCCGGACCTTGGCCGGCCGCCGATGGCCGCCTACAACCAGGATCTGGTGGAGAAGCGGCTCCGCGAGGCTTCCCTGGCCGGCGGGGTGCGTGAGTCGGTGAAGATCGAGTGGCGCAGCCAGCCGCTCAACGTCGAAGTCATCGACATGCCGACCGACAGCCTCTACTACAACCCAGGGACCCATCGCATCCGGGCCCAGCGAAGCCACGACCCCCGGCTCAACGAAGCGCTCGATATCAGCCCCTGGAGTACGGAGAGCCAGGAGTACCTGCACCACCTGCTCCAGGCCAAACCGTCGAATCCCAACGAGACCGACCCCGACTTCTCAGAGCTGAAGAAGAGCGTCAAGGACTTCGGGCAGAACGACCCCGGTCTGATCACCCGGGACGGGATCCTCGTCAACGGCAATTCGCGACGTGCCGCGCTGAAGGAGCTCGGCCAGCAAACCATCCGAGTGGGAGTTCTCCCGGGCGACTGCACCTGGGCCGATATCAGCGCGGTGGAGCTGTCGCTCCAGCTGCGCAAGGACCACCGGCGGGACTACTCCTACATCAACCGGCTACTGGCAATTGAGGAGCAGGTCGCCCTCGGCAGGCCAATCGGAAGCGTCGCCCACGACTTCCGGTCCAACTCGACCGCGTGCGAGCAGGACCTGTGGATCCTGTCCTGCATCCGCGAGATGATCGACCGCAGTTCCAGCGGGGGTATCGCCCTTCGGCTCGTCGATTTCGAAGAGCACCAGGAGAAGCTGAAGGAGCTTCGTCGGCGATACGCGAAGGAAGTCGCCGCGAACCAGCGGGAGAACGCGGAGCTGATCAAGGAGGCACGTCTCGCCGCCATGATTCTCGGCTTCTCCAAGACTGATGTCCGGGTCATCGAAGAGGATTTCCATGACCGGTACCTCAGTAAGCAGCTGCCCGAAGAGCTCCGGCAGCCCACCGCCAAGAGCCCGTCAACGGTGGCCATTCCGGGACTGAACCGGTCAGTGCGGCCCGCTGAGACGTCCAAAGTCGTGGCGGCAAAGGCCTTCACGGACTCGGTGCTCCGCTTCAAAGCAGCTGCGGCCGCAGCCGACAAGCTCCCCCCGGAGGAGATCAGGGCTGCTTCGCTGAGCGTCAAAGCCGCTCACGAAGCGGTCGAGGGAGCTCTTGACCCGGCTGGCCGCGATGCCCGGCTGCGGAAGCGGAAGCGAGCCGCACCGGACCGACTGAACGACGCGGCCCAGGACATCGACCAGTGCATTACCGACCTGGTACTGTCCCGCGGTTCCCGCAGTCTCGACGAGGAAGCGTTCGACGAGGCCGTTCTCCAGCTCCGTGACGCCCTTGCCAAGCTGGCCAAGGAGGCACAGCGCAGCGTCACCGAAGCCGGGGATGGAGTCACCTGGTTGTTGAATGCCGTACGGCAGGAGAACTAGTGAGCCTGACAGCAGAACCGTCTCTGCAGATCGGCTTCGACGTCACGCGAACCGCCGCTGTCCTCCGGGCAGCGGCGGGGTTCCACAATGACCTCGCGCGATTGTCCATGCGGTTTGGCAACGGCGGCATGCGCGGCCCTGCATCGGCCGAGATTCCGTTGGACGACTTCCTGGCCAGCCTTGAGGAGCTCGGCAGCTGGCCCGCCCCGGAGAGCGTGCAGTGGGAGGAAGCTCTCGCCGAACTGGCCGGCAGTGTCCTTGACGATGCCGAGACCGCCAGCAGGCGGCTCTCCGGTGACGTCACGGATGAATCCACCATTCAGCCGGACATGGTGCCTACGCTCCTCGGCGACACCTGGAAGGCCGGGCTGACCTCCTTCCAACGGCGTGATGTCGCCCGGCTGCTCTCGTTGCGGCACGGCGCCAACTTCAGTGTTCCCGGAGCGGGCAAGACTCGCGCCACCCTGGCGGTCTTCGCAGCCCTTCGCGAGCAACGGGAGGTCAGCAGACTCCTCGTGGTCAGCCCGAAGTCCGCCTACGAGGCATGGCAGACGGAGGCTGCACTGTGCTTCGAGCAGCCCCCTCAGACAACCGTCCTGTCGGGCCAGCCAGATCCTGCCACCGAGATCCTGATCGTCAACTACGAGCGGCTCGACCGCCAACTGGCCGCCCTTGCCGGATGGCTGAAGGCTGCGCCCAGCATGCTTGTGCTCGACGAGGCACATCGGATGAAGTTGGGCTCGCAGGGAATCTATGGCGCTGCCTGCATGGCGCTTGGACCGCTCAGCAAGCGTCGGCTCATCCTCACAGGAACGCCGGCACCCAACGGCGCCAAGGACCTTGAGAACTTGCTCTCCTTCGTCTGGCCCGGTCACGGACGCCGCGTCGTCAGCCAGGCCGTCGGGGGGGGCGATCTCGCGCATGCCAGCGCGGTGCTCCGCCCTCTGTATACCCGCACTACGAAGCGCGAACTCGATCTTCCCCCAGCCGTGACTACCATCCGGTACGTCAACATGCCCGCCCTTCACCGGGAGATCTACGACGCGCTGGCGGGACAGTATTCGTCACGGGCCGAAGCTGTCCGGTCTGATTTCGAAGCACTCGGGAAATCGATGCTCCGAATGCTGATGGCCGCGACCAGTCCCGCTCTTCTCATCGAAGGCAGCAGCGCCTACGAGCCGCTTGAGTACCGGCTTGATCCGCTGGATGCGCCAGCCAGCGCCTCATTGCAGAGCCTCATGGCGGAACTTCCGGCGTACGAAATTTCACCGAAGTACCACGAGGCCCTTCAGCTAGTGGCCATCAACGCGGCCCGGGGCCGGAAGACCCTGGTCTGGGCCAGTTTCGTGAGAAGTCTGACGACCCTCGAACTCATGCTCAAGGACTTCCGCCCTGCTCTCGTCCACGGCGGCACGGCCGACCGGGAAGAGCAGATCCGGCGGTTCCGGGAGGATCCCGACTGCATGGTGCTGATCTCCAATCCCGCCACCCTGGGCGAAGGCATCAGCCTGCACCAGGTGTGCCACGACGCCGTCTACGTAGACCGGGACTTCCAGGCCGGGCGGTTCCTGCAGAGCCTCGACCGGATCCACCGTCTGGGGCTTGCGCCCGGTACCGAGACCCGGATCACTGTCCTGGCCTGCCGTGGCTCGGTCGACGAAACGGTCGCTAAACGGCTGGAACAGAAGCTCCAGTTCATGGGCCAGATCCTTGACGACCCGGCGGTGCGACAGTTGGCCGATCTCCGGGAAGAGCCTTCTGTCACAACCGGGATGGATATGGCGGACATCCAGGCGTTCCTGGAACACCTCGATGCCACAGCTACCCGCTGAGGGAACCATGAGGGCCGCACTGCGCTGGCTCCGTGCACTGCGCACGGACGACATCTTCCGGGTGCGGGCCCTCTTCACCAGCCACGACTCGTTTTCCGACCTGACCCCCGGCCAGTACGACGACGGCCTGGCCTGGCT
Organism: Kitasatospora sp. NPDC058243; assembly: GCF_042882025.1. Taxonomy (NCBI): domain Bacteria; kingdom Bacillati; phylum Actinomycetota; class Actinomycetes; order Kitasatosporales; family Streptomycetaceae; genus Kitasatospora; species Kitasatospora sp. NPDC058243. The sequence goes on along the minus strand of NZ_JBHVWW010000046.1, from coordinate 11,610 downwards.
GCGGCGGATAGGTTTGGTGCCAGTACCTCGCCAGCCGGTCACGCAGTCCCCAACGGAGGAACGGTTGCTCCGTCTTCAGTTGCTGGACAGATCCCTTGAGGCGGCGCGTCCAGACTGGCTGGACGACAGCTCCGGCACTGCCTCCACCAAACCCGAGCTGCCGCTGGCGGGGCAGAGGCTGGCTGCCACTCTCGGTCTCAGCAGCAGTGACGCGGCGACGGCAGTCTCCAAGGCCTGGCTCGTCGAGCGCGCACGGCTCGGAGCCGCGGGGGAGAACGCCCTGGTGGCACTGCTCCAGCGCACGGTGCATGCGGAAGTCCTCCACGTGTCTGCGGTCTCGGACCGATTCGGCTACGACATCGCGGTGGAGTCAGACCGCTGCAGCGTCCACCTCGAAGTGAAAAGCACCTCAAACGCCGACGCAAGGGTGCTGTTCCTGTCACGCCATGAGTACGAGACGATGCGGGCCGACTCCGCGTGGTACCTGGTTTTCCTGGTCCTCGACCGACAGGACCGGTTGGCGTCCGTCACCACCGTCGCCCGGGAATGGATCGCCGACGTCGTCCCAGTCGACCGGCAAACCCGCAGTTCACAGTGGGCCTCGGCCCGGCTGCTGGTCCCCTCGACGGCCCTGACACCGGGGATTCCTGCGGTCAGGCAGTGGATCCGGACAGACACCGCGTCCGGCCCACCGGGCCAGAACCCGTCTGCTCTTCTTCTCGCCGGAACCGGCACAGCCCCCCAGTAGGTGAGCAGGCAGTCACACTGTCCTAGCTTCCTGGCACAATCAGCCGGAGCCACCAACAGGTGCCGACGAGTCCAGCGGGCACAGCACGCCTCCGCCTCTGCGACACTTGGCTTTTGCGTGTCACAGCAAGGGAGGACGACCCATGACGACCAGTGCCAACCGGCTGACCTCAGTCGAGATCTGTGCGGGCGCTGGCGGCCAAGCGGTCGGCCTCCACCAGGCCGGCTTCAGGCACCTCGCGCTCGTCGAGCTGGACAAGCATGCGGCTGCTGCTCTGAGAAAGAACGTGGAGCAGCGCGATGGGTGGGAATGGGAGCGGAAAAACAAAGCCGTCCACCAGCTAGATGTAAAAGAATTCGAGCCAGCCGATCGCTTGCCAAAGTTCGAACCGTTCGAAATCGACCTGCTAGCAGGCGGAGTCCCCTGCCCGCCGTTCTCGCTGGCCGGCCACCAACTCGGGCAGGACGACGAGCGGGACCTTTTTCCGACCATGCTCAAACTGGTTGGGAAGATTCTCCCCAAGGCCGTCATGATCGAAAATGTCCGCGGCCTCCTCCAGCCCGAGCACAAGTTCTCCGGATACCGGAAGCAGATCATCTCGGAGCTGGAAGAGCTCGGTTATCACGTCTACAAGTGGGACGTCATCGAGTCGGCCGACTACGGCGTCCCCCAGCTCCGGCCGCGGGCAATTCTTGTTGCCATCCACACGAAGTATTACGTGGAGAAGTTCCAGTGGCCCACCGGGAAAGCCGGGCGCACGACGGTCTTTGAGGCGCTGAAGAAGAGCATGAGCGAACGCTACCGGCAGGCGAAGAAGCTCTACCCGGAACTCGCTGACCAGCTTGAGGCGAGGCATCAACACTGGAAGAGCCAGGCTCGCACAAAGGACGTCGCGCCCACTCTTGTCGGAGGCTCAAAGAAGCACGGCGGCGCCGATCTTGGCCCCAGCCGCGCCAAGGCCGCCTGGAAGGCCCTCGGCATCGACGCGATGGGCGTGGCCAACGATGCTGGCGAGGAGACCAACGTGCTCCGCGACCTCCTCGACAACAACGGCCCGAAGCTCACCGTCCAGCAGGCAGCCATCATCCAGGGTTTCCCTGAGGACTGGCATTTCGAAGGTGGGAAGACGGCCCGCTACCGTCAGGTCGGAAACGCATTCCCGCCACCGGTGGCCAAGGCGTTTGGGGAGAGCATTGCCGAGGTGCTTCGGCTCGGCCCTCGGCCGGAGGATGACCCGCAGCTGTCACCATCCTCCACGCCGGGCTCTAACGGCGCCGTCGATGACCAGGGCACATTCCTCTGGTGACTCGTGCTCCCAGAACCTGAGGACGATCCATCCAGCTTCCTCTAGCCGGGAGTCCGTATCGCGATCACGCAAGACATTCCGGGTTACTTTTTCCGACCAATAACCTGGATTTGTTCTGGGAGAGACGTAGTGCTCGGGACACCCGTGCCAGTAGCAACCGTCCACAAAAACGGCGACCTTCGCCGGACCGAACACCAAGTCAGCCGTCCGGCGCAGGCCTGGCAGTGGACGAGCAGCCACCCGATATCGCAAGCCGCCCGCGTGGACAAGCTGCCTGATCCGCAACTCTGGCTTGGTGTCACGGCTACGGATCGCCTGCATATTCCGTCGGCGCGCTGCGGAGGACGCCCACGAGCCCTTCGGCGGGACCCAGCTGTCAGTCATGACTTCCCTACCTTGATCAAACCTCTGTCTCCAGGCTAGAACGCAGTCGACGTCAGTCCTGGCGTTCGAAGCGCCACCACTGGGCGGGCGAGTCGGTGTCCTCCCACTGGTGGACGGTGGGGTCGGGGGGTGCGGCGGCGGTGAGGGGCTTGCCGCTGATGAAGCTGGTGATGGTGTAGGTGCCGGGAGCATCCACGTGGGCTTCGAGGAGCCACTCCTGGGCGCCGAAGGCGTTGGCGGACCACTGCTGGATGGGGACGCCGTCGTCGGTGGAGGCGCCGGTGACGTCGAGGCGCTTGCCACTGGCGGCGTTCTCCAGGTGGAAAAGGGCGCCGCCCAGGTGGACGGCGGTGAGCTGCCAGAGCTGGGCGTCGGAGCCGTCGTCCGCGCCCTGGCGGACGCGGGCGCCGCTGCGTCGGCTGCCGTCGGCGACTTCGAGCAGCAGGCCGCTGTCGACGTTGCGGATCTGGTAGCGGCCGTCGGTGATCTCGGTGTCAGTCACGCTCGCAGTCTGCCAGCGGGGGCTGACAGGCCTCGTAGCCGAGGACGCCGGAGAGGACGGCGGCCTGCTGGAGACTGGAGGCCCGGACGGGCGCGCGGAGCGGGCGGGCTATGGTCGGAAGCCGGAACAGGAAGTCGGGACAACCTCTACGAGTGGAGTCGACGATGGCGAAGGTCCCCAACGTGCTCTCGGCCGCCGCGCCCGCCGCGCTGACCGCGGCGAGCGGCCTGGTGGGCGGTTACGGCGTCGCCCGCTGGAGCGGCCGGCGCGAACTGGGCGGCGCGGTGCTGGCGGTGGCCGGTGCCGGGGCGGCCGCGCAGTGGCATCGCAGCTCGGGCGCGGCCACCGCGGCGGCGCTGACCGGCCTGTACGTGGCGGCGTTCGGCGGCTCGCATCCGCTGGCGAAGAAGATCGGCGCCTGGCCGTCGGTCTTCGCCGTCACCGGTGTGGTCGCGGCGGCCTCGACGGCCGCGACGGCGCTGGCCGCCCGCAAGCGGTAGCGGCACCCGGCGCGAGCCGTGCATCGGCCCGCTCACCGGCCTCGGCGGCCTCACCGGCGGCACCCGGCGGCGGCCTCAGCGCACCGCCGCGCCGGGCTGCGCCGCCCCGCCGAACCGCGCCTCGAACGCGGCCCGGTTCGCCGAGACCGGTGAGCGGTCCCAGACCGCGAACACCACCCGTTCGAAGGCCGCCCCGTACCGGGAGAGCGCGCCCTCGAAGGCCTCGGCGACCTGGGCCGGGTCGTTGCGGAACACCCCGCAGCCCCAGGCCCCGAGCACCAGCGTGCGGACCTCGTGCCGGGCCGCCGCCGCGAGCACCCGGACGGCCCGCTCGGCGAGCACGCCCCGGACGTCCACGTCGGCCGAGCGCCGTTCCAGCTGGCCCGCGTTGGGTGCGGGCGAGGTCAGGAAGGTGACCGGGTACGGCCGCGCCAGCAGGTCGCCGCCCCGGCCGCGGATCACCGGTACGTCGGGCGAGACGATCACCCGGTGGCTGTACCGGAGGTCGGTGGAGGCGCGGTGCGCCTCGTAGTAGTCCGGCGCCTCCAGCAGGCAGGTGTAGAGCAGCGCGCTGCGGCACAGGTCCTCCTCCTGGGCGCGGGCGCCGCGCAGGTAGCCGCCGCCGGGGTTGCGCGCGGAGGCGAAGTTGAGCACCCCGACCGGGCCCGCCCCGCCCTCGACCAGGCGCCGGGCGGCCTCGATGCTGCCTTCGGCCGTCACCTCCACCGCCCCGACGGGCCCACCGGGCCGATCCGGCCCTGGCCCCGGGCCCCCGCCCCGCAGCAGCGCGTCCAGCGCCGGCGGCGCGTACGACACCGTGCCGGCCCTGGCGGCCGCCAACTGCTCCCCCACCGTGACGAGTTCGCCACCGGCTGCCCGGTAGCTCCCCCGCTCGGCGATCTCCTCGTTCACCCGGGCCACGTCATGCAGTCTGCTGCTCATGTCCGGGACGCTACGGGACTTCCGCCGGGCCGCGCCACAGGTTATTCTCAGCTGCAGAACAACACCTCGGGGGTGCAAGGGGTACCGGGGGAGGTACCCGGGGGTATCGGGGGAACACGACGGGCCCGCTCCAGTGCATGGAGCGGGCCCGTCGTGTGTGTTCAGCTGTTCAGCTGTTCAGCTGCCGGTGGTCAACCACCGGCCGTACGGCGTCAGTTCTTCCAGCGCGGCTTGCGGTCGTCACGGTTGAAGCCACCGGAACGGTCGCGGTCGAAGCCGCCCGAGCGGGCGCCGCCACGGTCGTCACGGTCACGGCCGAAGCCACCACCGGAGGCCTGCGGACGGCCGCCGGAGCGGTGGTCGTCACGACGCGCGAACGGACGGTTGTTGCTGCCGCCGCGCTCGTCACGGTCCCGGCCGAAGGACGGGCGGTCACCGAAGGTGCGGGCCGGGCGGTCACCGAAGGAACGGCCACCACGGTCGTCGCGGTCACGGTTGAAGCCACCGGAACGGTCGCGGTCGAAGCCACCACCGGTGCGGGCCGGGCGGTCACCGAAGGAACGGCCACCACGGTCGTCACGGTCACGGTTGAAACCGCCCGAGCGGGCGCCGCCACGGTCGTCACGGTCGCCGAAGGAACGGCCGCCACGGTCGTCACGGTCACGGTTGAAGCCACCCGAGCGGGCGCCGCCACGGTCGTCACGGTCGCGGTTGAAGCCACCCGAGCGGCCACCACGGTCGTCGCGGTCACCGAAGGAACGGCCACCACGGTCGTCACGGTCACGGTTGAAGCCACCGGAACGGCCACCACGGTCGTCACGGTCGCGGTTGAAGGCCGGACGCTCGGTGCGCGCCTCGCGGTACGAAGTCGTGCGCTCCTCGGCCTGCGGCGCGGCGGCCGGAGCCGGCGCCTCGGTGGCCGGGGTCTCCGCAGCGGCCTCGTCGCCCGCCTCGGCGGCCGGGGCCTCGTCCTCGATGCCCAGCTCGGCCCGCTCGCGGGCGGCCCGCGCGGCCAGGCGGTCGGCCTCCTCGCGCAGCTCGGTGGTGCGGCGCTGCGCGCGCTCCAGCTGGCGGGTCATGTCGGCGAGCTCGCGCTCGGCGGCACCGGCGATGCCGGCCGCGCTCTCGGCCTGGACCTCGATCAGCGAACGGGCGCCGGTGATCTTGGCGACCTCGGCGTCGAAGGCGTGGTCGAGGATGTGGCGCGAGGCGTCGACGCCCGCGTCCTCCATCAGGCGGAAGACGCCGCGGCGCTGGTGCGGCAGCACCAGGGTGACGACGGCGCCGGAGCGCCCGGCCCGGGCGGTGCGGCCGGAGCGGTGCAGGTAGTCCTTGTGGTCGCCGGCCGGGTCCACGTTGAGGACCAGGTCGATGCCGTCGACGTGGATGCCGCGGGCGGCGACGTCGGTGGCGACGACGACGTTGACGTAGCCGTCCTTGAAGTCGCCGAGGACGCGGGTACGGGCGCCCTGGGTCATCCCGCCGTGCAGCGCGTCGGCCTTCACGCCGGCCTCGATGAGCTGCTCGGCGACGCGGTCGGCGCCCATCTGGGTGCGGACGAAGATGATCGTGCGGCCCTTGCGGGCGGCGATCGCGTTGGTGATCGGCGCCTTGTCCTTGGGCTTCACCACGAGGATGTGGTGGGTCATGGTGGTGACCGCGCCGGCCGACGGGTCGACCTCGTGGGTGACCGGGTTCTTCAGGTAGCGCTTGACCAGGGTGTCGATCTCGTTCTCCAGGGTGGCGGAGAACAGCAGGCGCTGGCCACCGGCCGGCACCTGGTCGAGGATCTCGGTGACCTCGGGCAGGAAGCCCATGTCGGCCATCTGGTCGGCCTCGTCGAGCACGACGGTCCGGACGTCGGCCAGCTTGGCGCTGCCGCGGTTCAGCAGGTCGCGCAGACGGCCGGGGGTGGCGACCAGGACGTCGACGCCGCGCTCCAGCGCGTAGATCTGGTTCGACATCGAGGTGCCGCCGCAGACGACCTTGAGCTTGAGGCCGAGCACCGAGCCGAACGGCTCCAGGGCGTCGGCCACCTGCATGGCCAGCTCGCGGGTCGGGACGAGGATCAGGCCGCGCGGGTGCTTGGGCTTGGTGCGCTCGCCGTCGGCGAGGCGGGTCAGCAGCGGCAGGCCGAAGCTGAGGGTCTTGCCGGAGCCGGTACGGCCACGGCCCAGCACGTCCTTGCCGGCCAGGGCGTCCGGGATGGTCGCAGCCTGGATCGGGAACGGGGTGGTGACACCGCGCTTGGCGAGGGCGCGCACGACGTCGTCGTGCAGGCCCAGGTCGCCGAAGGTGATGGTGGGCTCGGCGGGCTCCTCGGCCTCGACGGCGTCGGCGTTCAGCTCGACGTCGGCGTCGGTGGGCTCGACGGCCTCAACGGCCTCGACGGTGTCGGTGAGGGTGTCGGCGGTGTCGGTGACATCGGCGGCGGCCTCGCTCGCGGGCATGGCGAAGCGGGCGTCGTCAACGAGAGACATGTAAAACCTTCCGGAAGTGGCACGCGCCAAAGTCCGGGGGTTCTGTTTCACAACCGCCTCTATGCGGTCAGCCACGGATCGCCGGAACGCGCCAAGGGCGCCAGATGGGAATAGGGCGCCAGTCAAATGAATCAAACGAACGATCTACCACCATAGACGAACCTCGGGATCAGAGGCAAATGCCCTGGCCAGACCGCTAATGCCCACCCGCATGCGGGCTCGGGGCCGAGGAACCGGAGTTACCGGCCGAGGGCTCCGGGGTCGGTGGGACGGTCGCGGCCGGTGAGGTGTGCTCGGGCTCGGGGGACGTCGAGGGGCGGCTGCTCGGCGTGGCCGACGGTGTGCCCGCCGTACCGCCGGAGCGGCCCTCACCGGTGCCGCCGGCCCCGCCCGCGCCCCCGGTACCCGCCGCACCGCCGGTACCGGCCGACGCGCCGCCGCCCGGCCGGGGCGCGGGGCTGGCACTCGCGCCCCCCGCCGAACCGTTCGCGCCGGTGCCGGCCGGCGCGGGGTCCACGGCGGGCGCCCCCGGCACCGGGACCACGCCGGCGGCCGCGCCGTTCACGCCGGGCGCGACCTCGCCCGCCGCCGTGGCCGTCGCCCCGGCCGGCGCGTTCTCGCCCTGCAAGCCCCCCGGACGCTCCGGGCGCCCGGACGCACTCCCCGGATGCGCGCCGCTCGGCGAGGCCGACGGCCCACTCGTCACCCCCGGCTTGCCCGCCGGACCGACCTGCCCGACCGGCGCCACCCCGCGCTTCACCTCCGCCTCCGGACCGACCGACATGCACCCCGTCAGCCCCAGCCCGGCCACCGCCAGCACCGCCGCCGCACGCACCGAAGCCGTACGCGCCGAAACCGCACGCGCCGAAGCCGTACGCACCACCGCCCGAACCGCCCGCACCGAAGCCACCGAGCTCCCTCTCCACCGCCCCACCCGGGCCGCCCACTGCTCGCGCGGCCGCTTTTCGGTGCCCAACGCGCGCCCGCCCCGACGGGACACGGGCAGCGCGCCAGGAAGCGCCCGGGCCGCCTCCGCCACAGCCCGCCGAACCGGCACGGCCCGCCGAGGCAGACCGGCAGACCGGCCCGGCCTGCTCAGCCCCAGAACGCCGAGGCCAGCCCCGCCCCCGCGTACACCGCGGCCAGCCCCACCACCACGCTGCCCACCACGTTCGCCAGCGCGTACCGCCCCGCCCCGGTCTCGACCAGCCGCAGCGTCTCGTACGAGAAGGTCGAGTACGTGGTCAGCGCCCCGCACAGCCCCGTCCCCAGCAGCACCTGGACCTGCGGGGACGCGGCCCCCGCCGCCACCGCCCCGGTCACCAGGCCGAGCACCGTGCAGCCGACCGCGTTCACCGCGAACGTCCCCCAGGGGAACACCGAGTCGTGCCGGGCCTGCACCGCCCGGTCGGTCAGGTACCGCAGCGGCGCGCCGACCACCGCGCCCGCCACCACCAGCAGCCAGTTCACCCCGAAGCCCCTTCCCGCCCCACGTACCTGACCACTTCGCAGCGGTCCAGCAGCACCAAGCCCTCCGCCACCAGCCCGTCCAACTGCGGCAGGAACGCCCGCACCCGCTCCTCCTCGTCCACGATCACCACCGCCACCGGCAGGTCCTCGCTCAGCGACAGCAGCCGCGCCGTGTGCACCAGCGACGACGCCCCGAACCCCTCGATCCCCCGGAACACGCTCGCCCCGGCCAGCCCCGCCGCCCGCGCCCGGTGCACGATCTCGCTGTACAGCGGCCGGTGGTGCCAGCGGTCGTTCTCCCCCACCAGCACGGTCAGCCGCAGCGCCGGCCCGCTCAACCTGCTCACCGCACGCCCCCGCCTGCACGGGCGACCAGACGGCGCGTCAGCCCGGCCGCCACCCACACCGCGCCGAGCGCGCCCAGCAGCGTCAGCCCCAGGTACGCCAGCCCGAGCCCGAGCCGCCCCTCCTCCACCAGCCGCCGGATGTCCACCGCGTACGTCGAGAAGGTGGTGAAGCCGCCCAGCACCCCGGTGCCGAAGAACGGCCGCAGCAGCGGGTGCGCCGGACGCCCCTCGGTGATCACCACCAGGAACACCCCGATCACCGCGCACCCGACCACGTTGATCAGCAGCGTCGTCCACGGGAACGCCGCCGGGCCGTTCGCCCAGGCCAGCCCGGCGCCGTACCGCGCCACCGACCCGATCGCCCCGCCCACCGCGATCACCGCCACGGCCGGCCCCTGCCCGCGCCACACCGGCGGCCGTCTCCGGGCGACCGCCCCTTCGCCCACCGGCCGGGTCCGCGCCGGGCCGTCCACCGTGCCGTCCGAGGTCGCCATAACCCCATCAAACACCGGCTCCCGCCGTCTGGCACAGCGTCACTCCAGACCCGACAATGAACCGGTGGAGATGACCCGGGACGAGTTCGAGACGCTGGTCAGCGACGCCCTCGACCAGATTCCCCCGCAGCTCGCGGCCATGATGGACAACGTCGCCGTCTTCGTCGAGGACGAGCCCGACCCCGCCGACCCGGAACTCCTCGGCCTCTACGAGGGCACCCCGCTCACCGAACGCGGCGAGTGGTACGCGGGCGTCCTGCCCGACCGGATCCTCATCTACCGCGGCCCCACCCTCCGGCACTGCGAGACCCACGACCAGGTCGTCGCCGAAGTCCGCACCACGGTCATCCACGAGGTCGCCCACCACTTCGGCTTCGACGACCACGAACTCGACGAACTCGGCTGGTCCTGACCCCCGCCGTGAGCGGCCCTCGGGCGGCCCGGCCCCCACCCACCCGGCCGAAACCCGTTTTGGCGATCCGCCCTGCATCCCATATGCTTCTCGACGTCCCCGAACGCTGGGAACAGCGGGACAGGCCGCAAGCCCTCATCGTCTAGTGGCCCAGGACGCCGCCCTTTCAAGGCGGTAGCACGGGTTCGAATCCCGTTGGGGGCACGCAGTACCGTAGTAAAAAGCAGTGCCGCAAGACCTTAGTGGGAAACCACTACAAGGTCCCGTGGAGCAGTTGGTTAGCTCGCCACCCTGTCAAGGTGGAGGTCGCGGGTTCAAGTCCCGTCGGGATCGCTCGTCTCGCAAGAGGCGGTGCAGTACGGCCAGGTAGCTCAGTTGGTACGAGCGTCCGCCTGAAAAGCGGAAGGTCGCCGGTTCGACCCCGGCCCTGGCCACAACGCATGACCAGGCATTATGCCCCCGAAGCAGCTCGCTTCGGGGGCATTTTCGCGTTGTTCGACGCCAACGGCACAGCCGACGGTCACCGCCCTCCCGCATGACGTCAAGTACGTGACGTACTTGACGTACTTCGCCGGCCGCGCGACCCTGGTTCTCGGACGAGGAGGCTTCCCATGACAGCAGTCCACTACGAGAGCTACACCGAAGCCCGAGCGCACCTGAAGGATCTGCTGGACGCAGCGGGGCAAGGCCGGATCGCGACCGTTCGCCGGGACACCGGATACGCGGCCGTAGTCGACGCAGGGCGGCTACGCCGCGCCCTCACGCTGTTGTGCCCCTCCAAGGCCGAGGTGGTCGCCGAGGGCGGTGGCTGGTCGGTGTTCTTCCCCGGCCTGCCGGTCGCAGCGGACGGCGGCACGTTCGACGAGGCCATCGACGAGATGATCGACGCGCTCCGCGAGTATGCGGAGGACTGGCAGGACCGACTGCTGAGCGCTCCGAACCATCGCGACAACTGGGGCCTGGTTCAGCTGATCGGTCTCAGCGACGACGCACAACTCCGTGATTGGCTGCTCGGAGTCGCGAAGTGACCTGGCCCCAGCCGACACGCGAACGGCACGAGCAGTTCTGCAAGGTTGAAGGCTGGGAACGCGTACGTGACGCGCGCGGCCGCACCGGCACCCACCACGTCACCTACGAATTCGGGCTCCCCGACGGGCGGATCCTGCGTACTCGGGTGTCGCATCCGGTCGACCGCAGCGTGTACGGCGCGGGCATGTGGGCGCACATCCTCCGCGACCAGCTGGATGTGACAGAGGATGTCTTCTGGCCGTGCGTCCTGGACGGCGCGCTTCCCGATCGAGGCGCGCCCGAGCCACCACGCGAGGCGCTTCCCGCAGATCTGGTCCACATGCTGATCAACCGTGTCGGACTCACCGAGAACCAGGTCGCCGAGCTGAACAAGGCCCAGGCGATCGCGCGACTCCAGCAGTTCTGGACCGAGGGCCACTGACACCAGTTGCCGGGTCGCCGCCTGGGCCGCTGCGGCTTCCGGCCCCCGCAGATCTCGAAGTCCATCGCACACCTTGAACTGGGGTGTTGCGACGACCGTTGGAACCCAAGATTTCGCTGCGGGGCTTCCGCCGTTCCGGGGGCCCGGGGCCTGGGGCCGGGCGCCGACTACGCTGGGTGCCGGACACCGGTGGATTCGGTTCGGGAGGCGTCGCACTCATGACCCCGGAACACTTCGAGCTCCTGGAAGCGGCCCGCAGGAGCCTGCCCGACGGCTTCAAGGTGGAGCTCTCCGGCGACACCATCACCATGACGGTGAGCCCCTCGGGGATCCACCAGCGCAACCTGCTGGTGGTGCGCCGGCAGTTCGACGCCCACACCCCGGCCGGGCTGCTGCCGAGCGAGAACACCGATCTGATCTCGCCCAACGTCGGGAAGAGCCGCAATCCCGACCTGACGTACCTTCCGGACGACGCGCTGGCCACCACCGACACTGATAGTTCTAACCGGGTCCCTGGTGGTCGTGGCTCTGCCACTGACTGACGCCCTGCTGGGCTGTCCTCCGGTTGTTCTGTC
>NZ_JBHVWW010000045.1:0-73944 GCF_042882025.1 Kitasatospora sp. NPDC058243 | reverse complement strand
GGGGTGGGGGCTCAACGGGGGGTGGGGGCGGACCGGGGAAGTTGCCCAGGGGGGGGGAAACCACGGGGGGGGGGGGGGGGGCCTTCCCCTCCCCCCCCCCGCCTCTTCTCGTTGTCCGGGCACCTTCGCGGACGCCGATGTCACGGATGGGGGCGGTGGGCGGTCGGTAGGGGTGACGGTGTTCGGCGGGAGGAGTGGTGTGGTGATGGGGACGGTGCTGGTGACCGGGGCGACGGGGGTCCTGGGGCGGGAGGTGGTGCGGCTGCTGGTCGCGCGCGGGGTGGCGGTGCGGGGGCTGAGCCGGCGGGTGCGGAGCGGGGGCGCGGGGGTCGAGTGGGTGGTCGGGGACCTCGTGACCGGGGAGGGGATCGCCGGGGCGGTGGCGGGGGTCGAGGTGGTGGTGGACTGCGCGACCACGGTGGGGCGCAAGGACGTGGCCGCGGTCCGGACGCTGGTGGCGGAGGCCGGGAAGGCGGGGGTGCGGCACCTGCTGTACGTGTCGATCGTCGGGGTCGACCGGGTGCCGATCCCGTACTACCGGGCGAAGCTCGCCTGTGAGCGGGTGGTGCGGGAGTCGGGGCTGGGGTGGACGGTGCTGCGGGCGACGCAGTTCCACGACCTGTTGCTGAGGATCTTCGACGTGTCGGCGCGGTTGCCGGTGTTCCCGCTGCTTGGCGGGGCGAGCGTCCAGCCGGTGGACGTGCGGGAGGTGGCCGCGCGGGTCGCGGAGCTGGTGGGGGAGGGGCCGGCCGGGTACGCGCCGGAGGTGGGCGGGCCACGGGTGCGGCCGTACCGGGAGCTGGCCGAGGCGTACCTGCGGGCGTCGGGTCGGCGGCGGGTGCTGCTGCCGGTGCGGGTGCCGGGGGCCTCGGGGCGGGCGCTGCGGGCGGGCGGGAACCTCGCGCCGGAGCGGGCGGTGGGCCGGGGGACCTTCGAGGAGGTGTTGGCGGAGCGGTTCGGCGACCGCTGATGTCAACCAGGGTTGCACCGGCTGTACTGACGGTTGGTCAAGAGGCGTGGCCCCGTTCGGGTTTCCGGGCGGGGCCGTCGTATCTGTCGCGCGGAGGCGGAGGTCGCGGAGGTCGCGGTCGGGGTGTCGGCGGATGAAGGTCGACGTGGACCTTGGCGGCGGCTGGCGGCTGCGTTAACGTCATCGGATCGGTTCGTCCGTCGCCCTTCGTGATCTCCGTGCGCCCGTCTCCGGTACAGCGCGATGTCGTTCAGCCCACCGTCGGCAGCATGCCCTGGCGAGGAGGACCGCATTGACCCTCAACCCGACCGCGCCGTCCGAGAGTTCCGGCTATCGCGGTTCTGGTCACCGTAGTTCCGGCCGCCGCTTGGCCGTCGTGCCCGCCCTGCTTGCGGCGCTGGCCCTGACCGCGGCCTGTTCCAACAGCTCCGGCGGTTCGGGTGGCGGTGGTGACGCGGCGGCCCCGTCGCTGTCCGGTGACTGCGCCAAGTACCAGCCGTACGCCGGGCATTCGGGCACCACGGTGACGATGTTCGCCTCGATCCTCAGCCCGGAGTCGGACAACCTGGAGAAGTCCTGGGCCGAGTTCGCCAAGTGCACCGGCATCAAGATCAGTTACGAGGGCTCGAACGACTTCGAGTCCCAGCTGCCGGTCCGGGTGGCCGGCGGCAACGCCCCGGACTTCGCGATCATCCCGCAGCCGGGCCTGCTGGCGCAGATGGTGAAGAGCGGCAAGGTGGTGAAGCCGCCCGCCCAGACGGTCACCAACGAGGACCGGTGGAGTCCGATCTGGAAGACCTACGGCTCGGTCAACGGCACCTTCTACGCGGCGCCGATGAGCGCCAACATGAAGTCGCTGGTCTGGTACTCGCCGAAGGCCTTCAAGGCGGGCGGCTACGAGGTGCCGAAGACCTGGGCGGACCTGATGGCGCTCAGCGACCGGATCGCCAAGTCCGGTGGTGCCAAGCCCTGGTGCGGCGGCATCGCCTCGGGCACGGCCACCGGCTGGCCGGCCACCGACTGGCTGGAGGAGGTGGTGCTCGGCACGTACGGCGGTGACGTGTACGACCAGTGGGTCGGCCACCAGGTGAAGTTCTCCGACGAGAAGATCACCACCGCGATGAAGACCGTCGCCGGCTGGATGCAGAACCCGGCCTGGGTCAACGGCGGTTACGGCGACGTCAAGTCGATCGCCACCACCACCTTCCAGGACGCGGGCGCGCCGGTCCTCACCGGCAAGTGCGCCATGCTCCAGCAGGCGTCGTTCTACGAGGCGCAGTGGCCCAAGGACACCAAGGTCGGCCCGGACGGCGACGTGTTCGCCTTCCACCTGCCCGCGGTGAACCCGGCGATCCCCAACCCGGTCGAGGGCGGCGGCGAGTTCCTGGCCGCCTTCTCCGGCCGGCCCGAGGTGCAGGCGGTGCAGAACTACCTGTCCAGCTCGGACTGGGCGAGCAGCCGGGTGAAGACCGCGACGGGCTGGGTCTCGGCCAACCAGGGCGTGGACAAGAGCCTGTACACCGACCCGATCGACCGGCTGTCGGCGGACGCGCTGACCGACCCGGCGGCGACCTTCCGCTTCGACGGCTCCGACCTGATGCCGGCCGCCATCGGTGCCGGGCAGGAGTGGAAGTCGCTGACCGCCTGGTTCGCCGAGGGGCAGTCGATCCAGAAGACCGCCGCCGACATCGACGCCGCCTGGCCGCAGTAGCCGCACGCCCGCAGCGGGCGCCTGGCTGTAGCGGGCGCCTGGCTGTAGTGGGCAGACGCCCGCAGTAGGCGCCTGGCCGTAGTGGGCGCCGGGCCGGACTCGGGCCGGGCCAGGCCGGGCGCCGTTCAGGACCACCTGTCGAGGGCGGTGCGGGGGCACCCACCCGCACCGCCCGCCCCTTCCCACCAGAAGAGGAGGGACGCACCGTCATGTCCGTACCCGGAACCCCTTCACCGGTCACCGCGCTCGCCACCGGCTCCTGGGGTGACGCGGCGGTCAAGTTCGGCAACAGCCTCGGCGCCGTCGCGGGCTTCCTCGGCATCCTGCTGCTGGTCTTCTTCGCCGCGGGCCGGGCCCGGGGCCGGCTCTCCCGCCCGCTGTCGGTGGTGGTGTTCCTCGGCCCGGCCGCGGTGCTGCTGCTGGTGGGCCTGGTCGTGCCGCTGATCCGCACGGTCTATCTGAGCCTGCAGAACGCCGACGGCAGCGGCTTCGTCGGCGGCGAGAACTTCGGCTGGGCGTTCACCACCGACTCGGTGCAGAAGGTGCTGGTCAACACGCTGCTCTGGCTGGTGGTCGCGCCGTTGGCGGCGACCGGCCTGGGCCTGGTGCTGGCGCTGCTGGTGGACCGGATGCGCGGCCAGGCGGTGTACAAGTCGCTGATCTTCATGCCGATGGCGATCTCGCTGGTCGGCGCCTCGATCATCTTCAAGTTCGTCTACGAGTCGCGTGGACCGGGCCAGTCGCAGATCGGCCTGCTGAGCCAACTCGCCATCGCGGTGGGCTGGGACGATCCGCCGAACTGGATGCTCTCGCAGCCGTTGAACACCTTCCTGCTGATGGCGGTGATGGTCTGGGTGCAGACGGGCTTCGCGCTGGTGGTGCTGTCGGCGGCGATCAAGGCGATCCCCGACGAGGTCACCGAGGCGGCCCGGCTGGACGGTGCGCAGGGGGTGCGGCTGTTCTGGTACGTCACGGTGCCGATGATCCGCACCACGGTGGTGGTGGTGCTGACCACCATCATGATCATCACGCTGAAGGCCTTCGACATCGTCCGCACCATGACCGGCGGCAACTTCGGCACCCAGGTGCTGGCCAACGAGATGTACTCGCAGTCCTTCGTGCAGTTCAACACCGGGCGGGGAAGTGCCCTCGCGGTGATCCTCTTCCTCGCGGTGCTGCCGTTGGTGGCCTACAACATCGTCCAGCTGCGAAAGGAGCGTGCGGTCCGATGAGCGCACCGCACGACAGGCAGGCCCGCGCGATGAGCGCGCCGCACGGCAGCCCGGTCCGGAAGGCCTTCAGCAGCCCGCTGGCCTCGGTCTTCGTGATCGCGGTGACCGTCCTGTGGACGATCCCGACGGTGGGCCTGCTGGTGACCTCGCTGCGCCCCAAGCAGGACGTGACGGCGAACGGCTGGTGGAACGCCTTCCTCCACCCGGACCTGGGCCTGGGCAACTACCACACGGTGCTGTTCGAGGGCGGCTCCGGCGTCTCCACCGGGCTGATGCCGTTCCTGGTGAACTCGCTGGCGATCAGCGTCCCGGCCACCCTGTTCCCGCTGGTGCTGGCGGCGATGGCGGCGTACGGGCTGGCCTGGGTGCGGTTCCGGGGGAGCGACACGGTGTTCTTCGCGGTGTTCGCGCTCCAGGTGGTGCCGATCCAGATGGCGCTGATCCCGCTGCTGCGCCTCTTCTCCGGCGGCGCGCACCTGGGCTCGCTGACGCTGATCCCGGCGGTGGACCTGAAGGGCAGCTACGCACCGGTGTGGCTGGCGCACACCATGTTCGCGCTGCCGCTGGCGGTGTTCCTGCTGCACAACTTCATCGCCCAGCTGCCGCGGGACCTGATGGAGGCGGCGGTGGTGGACGGGGCCTCGCACTTCAAGATCTTCCGTTCGATCGTGCTGCCGCTGTGCACCCCGGCGCTGGCCTCGTTCGCGATCTTCCAGTTCCTGTGGGTCTGGAACGACCTGCTGGTCGCGCTGACCTTCGCGGGCGGCACGCCGGAGGTGGCGCCGATGACGGTCCGGCTGGCGCAGCTGTCCGGGTCCTTCGGCGGGCGGTGGGAGCTGCTGACGGCCGGGGCGTTCCTGTCGATCGTCGTCCCGCTGATCGTCTTCTTCAGCTTGCAGCGGTACTTCGTCCGGGGCCTGCTGGCCGGGTCGGTGAAGGGGTAGCGGAGGGGTGGTGGAGGGGGTCCGGGAAGGGTGGGGGAGGGCCGCGGGAGCGGTGCGGGAGGGCTCCGGGGGCGGTGGCGGGAAGGCGGGCCGGGGTTTCTGAACTTGTTCAGAACTGAGTTTTGAACCTGTTCAGAATGGTCTACAGTCGGCTGCAGCCGCGGCGCCGAGCGCGCCCGACGGCGGACTGCCCCAAGGGCGGCTTCCGCATGCCCGCCGACCACCGAGGGGGACTCATGTCCGGCCCGTCCACGCCCGCCCTGGCCGACCTGCCACCCGAGCCCGGAGCCGCGGCACATGGACCCGCGACACATGGGCCCGCGACGTTCGGACCCGGACCCGGCCCTCATTGGGGATCCGGCATGCCCGTGCCGCCGCACCGCGGGTGGCTACTCCCGAGCGACCCCGAGCGCAGGGCGGCCGCCACGCCCCGGGTCCTCCTCCTGGCACTGCTCACCGGCTTGCTGACAGCCTGGCTGCTGTTCGACGGCGTGGGCGTCAACCTGCTGATCTGCGCCGGCGCCACCGCTGCCGCGTCCGGTCTCGCCGCCCGGTCGGCGGGCCGCCGGATCCGGCCCTGGACGGTGGTGTGGAGCCTGCTCGCCGTCGCCCTGCTCGCCGTTCCAGCGCTCTGGGAGGCGGGCTGGCCGGTGTCGCTGTCCATCGGGTGCGCGCTCGGCCTGGCCTCGCTCGCGCTGCACGGCGGCCGCCGCTGGGCGGGCGTCCTGCTCCCCCTGCCCGCCGTCCTCTGGCAGCTGCCGCCCGGCGTGCTCTGGCTGAGGGACGGGCTGCGCGGCCGGAGCCTGCCCTACCGGGGCCGCATCGTCCCGGTGCTCAAGGCACTCGCGGTCGCCGCCGTCCTGCTGACCGTCTTCGGTCTGCTGTTCGCCGGTGCGGACGCCGCCATGGCGGACCTGCTGGGCAGCCTCAGCCCCAGCCTCGACCTCCGCGGGCTCCCGCTGCGCGCGGTGCTGTTCGCACTGGGGGCGTTCACCGCCCTGGGCTTCGCCCACATCGCGGCCGGGCCCCGCCGCTGGGACCGTACGGTCGTCCGGCCGGGCCGGGCCCGCCGCCGGCTGGAGTGGGCGCTGCCGCTGGTCGCGCTCAACCTGATGTTCGGCGCCTTCGCGGTGATCCAGGCCCTGGTGGTGCTCGGCGGCGCCGACGCCGTCCTGCGCAACACCGGGATGAGCCGCTCCGAGTACGCCCGGCAGGGTTTCTGGCAGCTGAGCGTGATCACCGCGCTCACCCTGGTCGTGGTGGCGGTCGCCAAGCGATGGGCCCCGCGCAGCACGCCGGCCGACCGCCGGGTGGCGCGGATCCTGCTCGGGGCGCTCTGCGTGCTCGCCCTGGTCGTGGTCGCCTCGGCGCTCGGCCGGATGTGGTTCTACGTCGACGCCTCCGGCCTGACCAGGCTGCGGCTCTGGGTGCTGGTGGTCGAGGGCTGGCTCGGCGTCGTCCTGCTGCTGCTGATCACCGCCGGGCTGACCCGCTCGGCGGGCTGGCTGCCCCGCGTCGTCGTCCTCAGCGGCATGCTCACGGCGGCGGTGTACGGGCTGATGGGCCCGGACGCGATCATCGCCGAGCAGAACGTCGCCCGCTTCGAGCGGACCTCCCGGATCGACCTGCGCAACGTCCGCGACCTCTCGCCGGACGCCGCCCCCGCCCTGGACCGGCTCCCCGCCGTCCAGCGGGCCTGCGCGCTGCAGCTGATCCGCGCCGGGCTGGAGAACCACCCCGGACCGGCCTGGTACGCCACCAGCGCCTCCGCCGCCCGGGCCCGGGAGATCCTGGCGCAACGGCCGCTGGTGGACCAGTTGGAGGAGGGGCGCACCCCCTGCGAGCGGGCCGGGATGAGGTACCAGGACCTCTGGCCCTGACGCCCGGCCCTGACACCGGTGCCTGCGTCGGTGCCTGACGCCTGCGTCTGCGTCGGGGGCGGAGTAGGGGCGGGAGTCGGGGCCGGGAAACGCGGCCGGGCCGGCCGGGAGCGTGCTGCTCCCGGACGGCCCGGTGTGGTGCGGTGTGGTGCGGTGTGCCCTGGTCGGGCTCAGTGCATCGCGACGCCGGAGGCCCCGCTCGGCAGGTCGCTGGCCTTGGCCTTGATCACGAAGACCGAGACCACCAGCGCCAGCCCGGCGAGCACGGCACCCACGATGAAGCCGTGTGAAATCCCCTGGGTGAGGACCGAGTTGGCGGCGTCGGTGCCCTTCGGGAACTCGTGGTGCTGCTGGAGGTAGGCCAGCTGGTCCGGAGTGGCCGACTGGAGGAACTTCGGCTGCTGGAGCTTGCCCTCGGCGGTGGCGTAGTGCGCGAAGACCGTGGTCAGGATCGAGAGGCCGAGCGAACCGCCGATCTGCTGCATGGAGTTCAGCAGGCCGGATGCGGCGCCGGTCTCCTGGCCGGGGACGCCCGCGACCGCGAGCAGCATCACCGGGACGAAGATCAGGCCCATGCCGAAGCCGAAGATGACCGTGGGGCCGAGCACCCCGTCCAGGTAGCCGCTGTCCTTGCTCATCTGGGTCAGCCAGGTGAGGCCGACGGTGACCAGCAGGGCGCCGCCCGCCATGAACGGCTTCGGGCCGTACTTGGCCTGGAGGCTGGAGGCGAGCTGCGCGGCGATGATGATCGACACGCTGATCGGCAGGAAGGACACGCCGGCCTTCAGCGGGCTGTAGCCGAGCGGGCCCTGCACGAAGAGCGTGATGTAGAAGAAGATGCCGAACATGGCCGCGGCCAGGCAGAGCATCATCACCAGGCCGCCGGTGCGGTTGCGGTTGGCGAGCAGGTGCAGCGGGGTGATCGGCTGGTCGGTGCGGTTCTCGATCACGACGAACGCGGCGAGCAGCAGCACGCCGCCCGCGAAGGAGCCGAGCGTGATGCTGTCCGACCAACCGTCCGAGGCGGCGCGGATGAACCCGTAGACCAGGCCGACCAGGCCGAGTGTCGAGGTGAGTGCGCCCGGTAGGTCGAAGCGGCCCGCGTGGCGCTCGGACTCGGCGATGTAGCGCGGTGCGGCGAGCGCGATCAGCGCCGCGATCGGCACGTTGACGAAGAAGACCCAGCGCCAGTCCAGGTACTCGGTGAGCAGACCGCCGGCCAGCAGGCCGATCGCGGCACCGGACCCGGCCACCGCCGAGAAGACGCCGAACGCCTTGTTGCGTTCCGGCCCTTCCTTGAAGTTGGTGGCGATCAGGGCGAATGCCGTCGGTGAGCAGATCGCGCCGCCGATGCCCTGGAGCGCGCGGGCGGCCAGCAGCATCCCGCCGTCCTGGGCGAAGCCGCCCAGCAGGGAGGCGAAGCCGAACAGCAGGGTCCCGAAGATGAACACCCGGCGGCGGCCGAGGATGTCGCCCGCGCGCCCGCCGAGCAGCAGCAGCCCGCCGAAGGTCAGCGTGTAGGCGTTGATGACCCACGACAGGTTGGTGGTCGAGAAGTTCAGCGCGTCCCTGATCTGCGGCAACGCGATGTTCACGATGGTGGCGTCGAGCACCACCATCAACTGCGTGGCCGCGATGACGGTCAGGGTGATGCCCTTGCCCCGGCCCTGGCTGCTCTGTGGTGGTGAGTTCTTGCTGATCGTGTCGGAGATAGCCACGATTGTGCCCCCTGCTGGCTATGTGCCTGGCTGCGTGCTTCGTACGCTGCGGACCGACTGGTCCGGCGTGAGCCCACGGTCTGGCGCGGGCTAGGAAGGAACGGGATCGTTCACTAATGTGGACGATATCCTGGGCCTGATTGTGAACGCAAGCGTTCCCTAAGGATGGTGGCGATGGATCGGTTGGTGCGGCGTCTGACGGCGGACCGGGCGACCGGTCGGGCGGGCGCCCGACCGCTTGAGGCGGCGGACGCGCCCCCGTCACCCGCGGTGCCACCGGGAGCGGCGCCCGAGCCGGCGGCTCACTGCCCGATGCGGGTCGCCCGCGAGGCCCTCACGCGGCCGGTGCGGCGCCGGGGGAAGGAGTTGGAGAACGCGATCTTCGAGGCCACGATCGACCAGCTCACCTCCGGCGGATACGCGCGGCTGACGATGGAAGGCGTCGCCGGCGCGGCGCGGACCGGGAAGGCCGCGCTCTACCGGCGCTGGGCGTCCAAGGACGAACTGGTCATCGACGCCCTGGACGCCACTCTCCCACGCCCCTACGGCACCCCCGACCTCGGGTCCGCCGATCTCGAATTGCGGCAGCTCATCGAGGTGTTCATGGGCGCGATGAACTCCCCGACGGGCGCCGCGATCCAGACGCTGATGGGCGAGATCGACCATGAACGGGCCGAGGTGTTCAAGGACTTCATCGGCCAGCGGGTGATCGAGCCGACCAAGGAGACCATCCTGGCGATCCTGCGCCGCGGCGCCGACCGTGGCGACGTCCGGCCCGGCGCGGCCACCGCGCTGGTCGCGGACGTCGTCCCGGCGATGCTGCTCTACCAGGTGAAGATCTGCGGCCGGGAGAACACGGGGCCGGACTTCGGGGCCCGGCTGATGGACGAGGTGCTGTACCCGCTGATCCGCGCCTGAGGACGGCTGCGGCCGCGGCTCCGCGGGCGGGGCTGCCGGCCGGTTGGCGCCGACGGTTGGCGCCGAGCGGTTCGGGCGGGCTGCCGGGGTGAGCGGTTCGGGCGGGCGGCCTGGTGGGCGGGCCGGTGGGCGGGCCGCCGGCGGTCGGCCCGGGCGGCTGAGCGGAGGGGCTTAGGCTGGATGCTGCCCAGCTGAACGGGCTGCTCCTTCGCCGAACGGAACTCGCGATGCCCATCGTCCCGCCGACGCACTCCGTCGAGCGCTCGCTCCGCCGGGCCGGCGCCAAGATCGTCGTCGGCCTGGACGAGGTCGGGCGCGGCGCCTGGGCCGGCCCGGTCACCGTGGGCGCGGCCGTCACCGGTCTGCGCAAGGCCCCGGAGGGGCTGACCGACTCCAAGCTGCTCACCGAACTGCGCCGCCGCGCGCTCGCCCCGGTCCTCGCCGACTGGGTCACCGCCTACGCGCTCGGCCATGCCTCGCCGCAGGAGTGCGACGAACTCGGCATGACGGCGGCGCTGCGGCTGGCCGCCGTCCGCGCGCTGGAGGCGCTGCCGGTCGAGCCCGACGCGGTGATCCTGGACGGCAAGCACGACTACCTGGGCGGCCCCTGGCAGGTGCGCACGGTGATCAAGGGCGACCAGTCCTGCATCTGCGTCTCCGCCGCCTCGGTGCTCGCCAAGGTCCACCGCGACGGGCTGATGGCCGAACTCGGCGAGGAATGCCCGGAATACGGCTTCGCGGACAACGCCGGCTACCCGTCCCCGGTGCACCGTGCCGCGCTGGAGGAGTTCGGCCCCACCGGGCATCACCGGCTCTCCTGGGCATACCTGGACGCGCTGCCGAAGTGGCGGCACCTGAAGCGCGTCCGTGACGTCGCGGGTGCGGTCGAAGGCTCCGCCGACGAACAGTTGACGCTCGGTTTCTGACGGTCCGTCTGGAATTGCCTGGGTGGGGCGGTGGGTGTGCGGTGCCCAATGGGTGGGGTGCGCGTGCGTGTTCGAGCGGCATTTGATAGATATCCGGGTATGCCTGTCTTCCCCGAGGAGTCGGAGATTCACGAGAGCCTCCCGGGCCCCGGCGTTCCCTTCCCCCGCGAGTCGGACGCACAAGCCCTCCGCGCGCCTGCCAACGGCGGCGCTTCTTCCACCGCACCCACCACCGTCGCCGCCGTTCCGGTGCCCGGCCCCCGTCCGGCACCGCCGCGCCCGACACCCCCGCGCGCCGACCGCTCCGGTCCGCCGCGACTGATCCCCAAGCCCCCGCCGGCGCAGCGCCGTTCGGGCGGCGCCGAACCGCAGGTCGAGATCCAGCGCGTCGCCGCCACCCCGGCGCAGGCGCTGGAACACGCGGACGACGCGGTCGACCGACTGCTGGACGCCGGCCGCAACCCGGGCGACATCCTGGTGCTGACGGTCGGCGAGGCGCACCCCTGGCAACAGCACGAACTCTCCTTCGGCGAGGAGCGCTACTGGGCGCAGCTCGCCGAGGGCGGGGACGTGTTCTACGCGGACGTCGCGCTGACCCGCCCGGTGCGCCGGGAGGTGGTCGTCCTGGTGGTCAACGGCGGGACGGCCGCCCGGGCCGCCGAGGCCCACGCCAAGGCGCTCGGCCACACGACCGCGCTGCTCGTGGTCTGCGGTGACGCCGGCCCGGTCGCCACCGGGGCGGCCGGAACCGCGCCCGGCCGTTCGATCGGCGCCTGACCACGACCGAGCCACCCCGGGCCCGGCGCCGCACGGTGCCGGGCCCGGGGTCCGTCGTACCCCGGTGCGGCGAGGGCGTACGGTCCGGGGCGCGGCCGACCCGTGGCCGGGCCCGGGCCCGCCCGTGCCTGGTCTTGGTGTCGGCTGTCGGGCCTTCGGGTCGGCCCCGGCTGCGGCGTCGTCCGCGACCGTGACGTCGTCTGTGGTCGCGACCCGTCGGTGTCGGCGGGGTCAGCGGGTGCCGGTGCGCCGGGCGGGCTGGACGGCGGCGCCCCGAGCCGGGGGCCACGGGTGCTCGGACTGCCGGGCGTGCTGGGCCCGTTCGGCCGCCTGGTGCCGGGCGCGCTGGCCGCGCGGGGCGTCCAGCGCCGAGCGCGGCGGCAGTTCCGTGACGGTGTGCACCACCCCGTCCGCCCACGAGCCCGCGTGCGGATCGCGTCCGCTCCGGCCGTCCCCGAGGACGTGCCAGCCCGCCGGGGTGAGCCCGATGTACGAGCCGCAGCGCAGCCCGTGCAGGACGGCCGCGTCCCGCAGCGCCCACATCCAGGCGCCGTCCTGCTCGGTCCAGCCGGGTGCGCCCTCGCGGCAGCGCAACAGCACGGCCGTGCGGGTCGGTTCGGCCAGCCGCAGGTCGTGCGGGGTGACCTGGCGCAGGTGCGTGAGCAGGGCGTTGCGGTGCTGCCAGCCGTCGGTGTCGTGTGGCCAGGGCGTGAACGAGGCCGAGGCGGACACGTGGTGCAGCGCGTTGAGGACGGCGATCACGACCGTGCCCGGCTGGGGCAGGTGGCGCTGGTGCAGCTCCACGACGAACTCGCGCGGGTCGCGCAGCAACGGGATCCCCGAGGTGGTCCAGGTCTCCAGGTCCAGCAGCCGTCTGGGCGCCGAACTCCGGGCGAGGGGATGCTGACCTCGGCCGATACCGTTGATCACGATCCTCCTTCCTGACCCACTGGCACGCGGGTACGTGGGTACGCCGAAGGCCGGGTCCAGCGGACAGGGTTTCGGGTACGCGCCAATTCTCGCGGTATCCGGGGTGGAGCGGCAACGATGAAACGATGAACGCCACCCGAAAGCCCACGTTCCGCCGGATATGTTCCACCGTGCTCCGAGCGTCGTTCGGGCGGCGTTGGACCTTGATCCAGACCGTGTGCGGGGTCCGGTGAACCGCCATCGGCACGGTGACCACTCCTTTCCCCGCTCCGGCGTCCCGTGTGTTCGCGAGGGGGCTGCTTTCTCCCTTCGTTAGGCCATTCGAGTGATGGGTGGAATGGCGGCCCACTGCCGCCCGGTCACCCCTGCACGGCCAGCACCAGGGGCAACACCGCGCTTGCCCCGGCACGGCGCAGCAGCCTGGCGGCCACGGTGACCGTCCAGCCCGAGTCGACGAGGTCGTCCACCAGCAGCACCGGCCCGCCGGCCTCGGCCACCGCCTGCGCCACCTCCGGCGGCAGCGTCAGCGCGCCGGCCAGCGAGTGCAGTCGCTGGGCGCTGTTGCTGCGCGCGCCGTGCGGGGGCCGGCCGTCGACGTACTCGATCCGGCCGAGCAGCGGCAGCCGGCCGATCTCGGCGATCCGCGCACCGAGGCTGCCCACCAGCTGGGGGTGGGTCGAGGAGGCCATGGCCACCACGCCGACCGGCCGCTCCAGCCGGGTGCCGTCCGCCGTCGCGGGCCCGGCCCAGCCGCCGGGGCCGCGGGCCCAGTCGGCGAGCACCGCGACCAGGGCGTCCACGGCCTCGCCGGGGACCGGTACGTCCGGGGCCTGGTCGGCCAGCAGGGCGCGCAGCCGGTTGCCCCAGCCGATGTCGGACAGCCGGCCGAGCGCCCGCCCGTTCTCGGCCTGCTCGCCCGCCGGGATCCGGCCCTTGAGGGGCACGCCGAGGGAGTCCATCCCGGTGGGCCAGAGCCGGCGCGGCTCGAAGCTGATGCCCGGGCGGCCGAGGGCGGCCCGGGCCGCGTCCAGCGCCTCGGCGGAGACCTCGGCGGTGTGCAGCGGCCCCGCGCAGTTGTCGCACCGGCCGCACGGACGGGCCTGTTCGTCGTCCAGCTGGCGCCGCAGGAACTCCATCCGGCAGCCGGTGGTCGCCGCGTACTCGCGCATCGCCCGCTGTTCGGCCCCGCGGGAGGCCGCGACCTTGGCGTACCGGGCGGTGTCGTACGCCCAGCTCTGCCCGGTGGCCGTCCAGCCGCCCTTGACCCGGCGGACGGCGCCGTCCACGTCGAGCACCTTGAGCATGGTCTCCAGCCGGGTGCGGCGCAGGTCCACCCGGGGCTCCAGCGCGGCGGTGGACAGCGGGCGGCCGGCCTCGGCCAGCGCGTCGATGGTGCGGCGCACCTGCTCCTCCGGTGGGAAGGCCAGCGAGGCGAAGTAGCGCCAGATCGCCTCGTCCTCGCGCCCGGGCAGCAGCAGCACCTCGGCCCGGTCGACGCCGCGCCCGGCCCGGCCGACCTGCTGGTAGTAGGCGATCGGCGAGCTGGGCGAGCCGAGGTGCACCACGAAGCCCAGGTCGGGCTTGTCGAAGCCCATGCCCAGCGCGGAGGTGGCGACCAGCGCCTTGACCCGGTTGGCCAGCAGGTCGGCCTCGGCGGTGCGGCGCTCGGCGTCCTCGGTGCGGCCGGAGTAGGAGGCGACCGGGAAGCCCCGCTCGCGCAGGAAGGCCGTCACCTCCTCGGTGGCGGCCACCGTCAGGGTGTAGACGATGCCCGAGCCCGGCAGCCGGTCGAGGTGGTCGGCGAGCCAGGCCAGCCGGTGCGCCGGGTCGGGCAGGGCCAGCACGCCCAGGGTGAGGCTCTCCCGGTCGAGCGGCCCGCGCAGCACCAGGGCGTGCTCGTCGGTGCTGCCGGTGCCGAGCTGCTCGGCGACGTCCGCGGTGACCCGGGCGTTGGCGGTGGCGGTGGTGGCCAGCACCGGGACGCCGGGCGGGAGCTCGGCGAGCATCGTGCGCAGCCGGCGGTAGTCGGGGCGGAAGTCGTGGCCCCAGTCCGAGATGCAGTGGGCCTCGTCGACCACGAGCAGGCCGGTGGAGGCGGCGAGCTTGGGCAGCACCTGGTCGCGGAAGTCGGGGTTGTTCAGCCGCTCGGGGCTGACCAGCAGGACGTCGACCTTCCCGGCGGAGACCTCGGCCTGGATCTCGTCCCACTCGTCGGTGTTGGCCGAGTTGATGGTCCGGGCGTGGATGCCGGCCCGGGCCGCCGACTCGACCTGGTTGCGCATCAGGGCGAGCAGCGGGGAGACGATCACCGTCGGCCCGGCGCCCCGGGCCCGGAGCAGGGCGGTGGAGATGAAGTAGACCGCGGACTTCCCCCAGCCGGTGCGCTGCACGACCAGGGCGCGGCGGTGGTCGACCACGAGGGCCTCGATGGCCGTCCACTGGTCCTCGCGCAGGACGGCGCCGGGCCCGGCGAGCTCGCGCAGGACGGCCTCGGCCCGCGCCCGGACCTCGGCGCGGTCGGCGGTGGCGGTGGTGTGGTTCTCGGGCTGCTGCATGGCGTCCATGTAACCCCGAGCCGCTGACATGAGGCGAATGCCGTGGCTGCGGAGAGGTGGAGGCCGGATGTATTTCATCAGCTCCTCAGCTGAACGGCCGCCGACTAATCCCCCGGGGGAGTGGGCGCGGTGTGCTCCGAATGAGGGAAGCGGAAAACGAGGGCGGAGTTATCCACAGGAAAAGAGAAAAATCCGGTGCGTCTCTCGGATTGCGTCACGCTTCCGGTCATGAACGCCGCGGACAACCGGAGCGTCATGAACAACGGGAGCGTCATGAACAACGAGCGCGTCACCCTGTCCCTCGGACCGTCCTCCGGCCACCGGCCGGTCACCATGCGCGGTCCGGCCGACATGGCCGAGCTGCTGCCCTACCTCCTGGGGTTCTACCCCGACGACAGCATCGTCGCGGTCGGCCTCCAGGGGTCCGACCTGCACCAGGGCGGAGTGATCCGGGCGGACATCCCGGAGTCGCCCGAGCAGTGGCCGGCCGCGGCGGAGGAGACGGCCGCCCTGCTGGTCGCCCTCTCCGAGCGGCACGGCGAGCGGCCCGTCCAAGTGCTCCTCTACCTCTGCCAGGATCCGACCACGGTGCACGCCCCTCCCGTGGTGGACGGCCTGCGGCCGCTGGCGGACGACCTCCGCGCGGCCTTCGGGCGCAGGGGGGTGGCCGTCAAGGAGTCGCTCTGCGTCTCGGACGGCCGCTGGTGGTCCTTCCTCTGCCGCCGCGCCGGGTGCTGCGACCCGGCGGGCAACCCGATCCGCCGTGCCCCCGGCCCGGGCCCGGCGGCCGCCGCTGCGGCCTTCGCCGGCCTCGCGCCGCGTGGCAGCCGGAAGGCGATCATCGGCGGGCTGGCCCCGATCGGCCCGCCGGGGGCGGACGCCCAGCGTGCGGCGCTCGCCCGGGCCGAGGCGGCCGAGGCCAACGGTGCTGACGGCGCTGGGGGCTCCGGGGGCACGGCCGTCCAGGAGCAGGCTGCCGGCCTGCTCGACCAGGCCTTCGCCGAGTTCGCGGCCGGGGCCCGGGAGCTCGACGAGGAGCGGGCGGCCCGGCTGCTGGTCGCCCTGCGGGACCGCCTCACCCGGGATCGCGGCGTCGAGTACACCCGGCCCGCCGAGCTCGCGCCCGCCGAGCGGCTCTGGCGCTTCCTCGCTCGGCGCGCCGTGCCGCCCTACGAGGGCTGCGCGGTGGCCCCGCTCACCCTGCTGGCCTGGGCCTCCTGGGTAGCGGGGGACACCGCGACGGCCCGCGTCGTGCTGGGCCACGTCCTCCGGCTCGACCCGTCCTACCTGCTGGCCGAGCTGCTGTACGAGTCGTTGAACGACGGTATGACGCCCGACGCGCTGCTCGCGGCGGTCGAGGCGCAGCGTCGGCGGCGCGAGGCGGGTGGGCCCGTGCCGGCGCCCGCCGGCGAACAGGGGCCGGTACCCACCGAGGGCCCGGGTGGTGACCAGGCGGGCCGCGGTGGGCCGTCGGGGCTGCCCGGGCCGGCGGGGGCCTCACGCCGCCGCCGGACGGCCCGCCGGAAGGCTGCGAAGGCGGCTCAGGCCACAGCGGCGGCGGCCGAGCGCGGCCCGGTCGGCCCGGGCGGCCCGGGCGAGCCGACGCCGCGTCCGGACGGTCCGGGCCCGCTCGCCCTGCTGCCGGCGCCCGGGTGCGCTCCGGTGCCCCGGCAGCGGTCCGCCCGGGGTCTGCGGCTCGGTCGGGCGGCGGTGTCCCGGGCCGCCGCCGCACCGTCGGCCGCCGGGCGCCACCGGTGCCGTGGCGTCCGTCGGGCGGCGAGGGGAGCCCACCATGCGCGCTGACCTCGCCGGGCGTCCGCCAGGGGCCGCCCGGAGCCTCGCCGCCCGGCCCGGGCGGGCTTCGCTAGGCCTCGCCGTGCGCCAGCTTGATCAGGCGGTCGAGCACCTTGCCGCCGCTCGCCCGAAGGCCGTCGTGCTCCCACTCGTTGGTGATCCAGGTCCGCAGACCGCGCACCGCGCGGGCGGTCGCCAGCGAGTCGGCGGTGTCCACGTACATGTCGTCGTGGTAGACCGCCGCCACGACGGGGACGGTGTTGGCGGCCAGCCGCGCCGGGTCGTACAGGTCGGGCCAGTAGGTGCGGGCGGCCAGCAGGTCCGCGGTCTCCTTCAGCGGGCGCAGCGCCGGGTCGGTGTCGAACATCCAGGGGTAGATCATCTCCCCGGTGAACAGCACCGGTGCGCCGGAGTCCAGCGAGGCCCGGGCGTCGAACTGCGGGAACTCCTTGCGGACCCGCTCGGCCGACCAGGCGGTGCCGCCCTGGTCCACCGAGCGCTGGCCGTAGATCGACTCGTGCAGCACGGCGTACAGCGGTCCCTCCGCGAAGGAGAGCTTGGCCTGGGCACCGGCCAGGAAGGTGTCGGACAGCTCGGGGCCGGCCGCGCCGTCCACCCAGGCCTCCTCCAGCAGGTAGTGCAGGGTGCCGGAGCCGCTGCCGCCGCCGAGCATCAGCCCGAGGGCCTGGAACGCCTCGACGGTCAGCAGTCCGCCGTCGGGCAGCGTCGCGGGGGCGGCGGCGAGGTGCGCGGCGATCCGCCGTACCGCCTCGACGTCCTGCGGGAACCTGGCGTAGTGGTCCTCGTTCTTGTGGACCACCCGCGGGTAGGCGGCGCGGTAGACGTCGTCCGCCGAACTGCCGAGGCCGGACAGGCCGCCGGTGATGAAGGCCTCGGCCAGGCCCTCGGAGGCGAAGGAGAGGTAGGTGAGGGTGCAGAAGCCGCCGAAGCTCTGGCCGAGCACGCTCCAGCGCCGGTCCGCGCCGAGCAGCTGGTGGCGGATCAGCTCGGCGTCCCGCACGATCGAGTCCGCGCGGAAGTGCGCCAGGTAGTCCGCCTGCTCCTGGGCCCCGCCGCGCCGGGCGAGGGTCTGCCGGGTCGCGGGCGTGGAGCGACCGGTGCCGCGCTGGTCGAGCAGGAGCACCCGGTAGTCGTCGAGGGCGCGGTCCAGCCAGGCGTCGCGGCCGAGCGGGCGGGCGGCCTTGCCGCCGGGCCCGCCCTGGAGGAAGACCAGCCAGGGCAGGTCGGCCTGCTCGCGGCCGGCGGCCACCACCTCGCGGGCGTACACCTCGATCTGCTCGCCCTGCGGGTCGGTGTGGTCGAGGGGGGCCTGGAAGACGTGGTCGGTCGTAACAATCCCGGGCAGCCGGCTGACGGTGGACATGCAACTCCTCGGTCTCTGCTGGTCACAGCGGTCAGGTCGCGGCTCACGGGGTCACCGGGTGCGGGCGCCGCGACCCCCGCACCGTATCCTGACCGCGGTCGGGCACCGGTTCGACGGCCACCGCCCACTCGGCCAGGCATACGATGCCGGGCCGGGGCGGGTTGCACGGCAGGCCGCAGGCCCGGACACAGCCGCCGCCACCCGACGGCGAGACCGCGCCGCCCTGGTGGCAGCCCGGTGACGGCCCGACCGTGACGGTTCGACGGCTGCGGCACGACCGCCCGGCGGGCCGGGCTCGACGGGCCGCACCCGTCGCCGGGCGTGACCTGGAGGCGGTGCGCGGCGTTCACCCCGGGGGGCCGGCGACCGGCCGACGCCCGTCCGGCGGCAGGTTCCGGGCGGACCGCCCGCCGAGCGGGGTGGCCACGGCGCCGGGGCACCGGAGCGTGCGGGGCCCGCTCGGGTCACCAGGCCCGGCTGTTGCCGCGGCCCACGGGCCGGGCGCCACCGGCGGGCCGGGCCACCGGACCTGACGACGCGCCGGGCGCCGCGTCGGGCCCGACGCGAAGGCGCGGCGCGCCGGTACCGGCCCGGTACCGCGCACCGCATGGCACGGCCCGGCACCGGGTACGGCCAGACACGGCACACCCGCCGACGGGGCACCCCGCCGGCCCGGCACCATCAGCACGCGATCGAGCGTGCTCGCGGCCCACCGGCCTGACCAGGCCACCGGACCGCCGAGGGGAGGAGAGTCCGGTGACCGCCATGAGGCCACCACAGGCCATGCCGGCCGAGAGCGTGGTCGGCGCGCCGAGACCGGTCGGCCGCCCCGACCAGGTCCAGACGGCCGGACCGGCGGGGGCGTCCGTCGGCCCGAGTCGGCTCGCGGCCCCGCCAAGGCCGCAGCCCCCCGCCGTCCACCACGCGGTGCTCTGCGTCAACGCCCCCGCGATGGCCGCCTCCGGACCGGACGGTCAGCTGCGCGGCCACGGCCTGCACGGCTTCTACCGCAACGGCGTCCGGGTGCTCGCCCGGATGGAGCTGCGCCTGGGCGGCATGGAGCCGCTGCCGCTCCAGGGCGCCCTGACCAGCACCGCGCAGGCCCGCTTCCTCGGCGCCGTCCGGCTCCCCGGCGACCTCGACCCGGACCCGGCGCTCACCGTCGAGCGGCTGCGCCACGCGGACGGAGTGGAGACCGTCATCGTGCGCAACACCGGCGGCCGGCCCGCCCGGCTGCCGATGGAGATCGCCCTCGGCACCGACCTCGGCCCGGTCGCCGAGATCGCCGCCGGGCACCGCCCGGCCGACCTGCCGGGCCAGGTGCAGTCCGCCGGGCTGCGCTGGGCCGGCCCGGCGCACAGCGCGGTGGTCAGCGCCAAGCCCTCCCCGCACGCGGTGCTGGCCGGGGCCGGGGTGCTCCGGTGGGACTTGGAGGTGCAACCCGGCGCCCGCTGGTCGGTCGAGCTGCGCGCCGAACTGGAGAGCACCGCCCCCGGCCCGCGGCCGCCCGGCGGGCGGGGCACGGGCGTGCCGCTGCCCTGGGCCGAACCGGAGGTCCGCAGCGACGACGCCCGGGCCGCCCTGCTGGTCACCCGCTCCCTGGACGCCCTCGGCGGGCTGCTGTTCGCCGACCCGGACCGCCCGACCGACCTCTACCCGGCCTCCGGAGCGCCCTGGCGCTTCGGCCTCGCCCCGGCCGACGCGCTCTGGGCCGCCCGGCTCACCCTGCCGCTCGGCACCCGGCTCGCCGCCGGCACCCTCCGGGCGCTGGCCCGCCGTCAGCAGCCCGCCGCCGCCCCGGGCCGCACCGAAGGCCTGCTGCCCGGTGCCCTCCGGCACGGCGGCCCCGAGCTGCCGCCCACCTGCACCGCCACCGAGGCCACCCTGCTGTTCGTCACCGTGCTGGCCGAGGCCTGGCGCTGGGGCCTGCCCCGCGCGGAGACCGCCGACCTGCTCCCGGCCGCCGAGCGGGCCCTGGCCGCCCTTCGCGAGGGCCTGGTCGACGGCTTCGTCACCGACCTCAGCCGTCCGGCGGAGGACCGCACCGCCCACCCGGTGGCCGCCCGGGCCGAGGTCCAGGCGCAGGCCCACCGCGCCGCCCTGCACGGCGCCGAACTGCTGGAGGCCTTCGGCCGCCCCGGCGCCGAGGAGTGGCGCGGCTGGGCCGCCGAACTGCGCGGGCGCTTCCGCGAGCGGTTCTGGATCGACGACCTCTCCGGTGGCCGCCCCGCCGCCGCGCTGGCCCCGGGCGGCCAGCCACTGCCGGCCGTCGCCTCCTGCCTGGTGCACCTGCTGGACACCGGGCTCGCCGCCGACGGCGGCCGGCACGAGAGCCTGCTGGACCGGGAACAGACCCGGCTGCTGGCCCAGCGCCTGGCCGCGCCGGAGCTGGACAGCGGCTGGGGCCTGCGCACGCTCAGCGCCAAGTCCCCCCGCTTCAACCCGCTGGGCCACCGCGGCGGCGCGGTGCGGGTCCACGAGACCGCGCTGGCGATCGCCGGGCTGGCCGAAGCCGGCCACGAGAACGAGGCCGGCGCCCTGCTGGAGGGCCTGCTCGCCGCGGCCGCCCACTACGAGGGGCGGCTGCCCGAGATGTACGCGGGGGAGCAGCGCACCCCTGGCTGCCCGCCGGTGCCGCACCCGGCCGCCTGCCGCCCGGCGGCGGTCTCGGCGGCCGGCGCCGCGCACGCGGTGTTCGCGCTCGCGGGGGTCCGCCCCGACGTGCCGGGTGGCCGGGTGCTGGTCCGCCCGGCCAGCACCGCTCCGCTCGGCGAGCTGGAGCTGACCGGCCTGCGGGTCGCGGGCGAGCCCTTCTCGGTCCGGGTGAGCCGGATCGGCGTGGCGATGGTCGAGGAGGCCTCTGCGGAGCTGCAACTGGTCGCCCGCTGACACCCCTGCCCGGGCCCGCCCGGTTCCGGCGACACCTCAGGCGGGCCGGGCGCGGTCCGTGTACGGGCCTGTGCTTATCGTCAGAGAGACGACTATGATCGTCGCCATGTCGCGCTACGATCCGTCGGCCTTCCCCCCGTTCGCTGTCACGGTTGACCTGGTGGTGCTGACGGTGCGCGACCACGCGCTCTGCGCCCTGCTGGTCAGACGCGGCGAGCCGCCGTTCCAGGGGTACTGGGCACTGCCCGGCGGCTTCGTCCGCCCGGACGAGGGCCTGGCCGAGGCCGCCTCCCGGGAGCTGGCGGAGGAGACCGGCCTGCGCGCGCACTCAGCCCCCGGCCACGAGGCGGTCGGCCCTGGCGCGGCCGGTGCCCACCTGGAGCAGCTCGCCACCTACGGCCACCCGCAGCGCGATCCCCGGATGCGGGTGGTCAGCGTCGCCTACCTGGTCCTCGCCCCCGACCTGCCGACCCCCCGGGCCGGCGGCGACGCCAGCAGCGCCCGCTGGGCCCCGGTCGGCGAACTGCTCGGCCAGAGCCCGGTCGACGGAGTCCCGCTCGCCTTCGACCACGGGCTGATCCTCGCCGACGGCGTGGAACGCGCCCGTTCCAAGATCGAGTACTCCTCCCTCGCCACCGCCTTCTGCCCCACCGAGTTCACCGTCGGCGAGTTGCGCCGGGTCTACGAGGCGGTCTGGGGCGTGGTCCTGGACCCGCGGAACTTCCACCGCAAGGTCACCGGCACCCCCGGCTTCCTGCTGCCCTCCGGCGGCACGACGACCCGTCAGGGGGGCCGTCCTGCCCAGCTGTTCACCGCGGGCGGCGCGACCGTCCTCAACCCGCCCATGCTGCGCCCGGAGTCCTGACCCGGCCCCGGCCCGCCGCCCCCGGCCCGCCGCCGACTCCCCCTGGCCCGGGAATCGCAGGATCGGATCGTCCCCTGATCGGGTGAGGTGGGTGGCCGACGGGCCCGCGCCGCTCCCGTAATGCCCGGAATCTCCGCCACCGGCCCCTAATGTGCTGGCGCGGGGCCGTGCCGGCACGCGCCAACACACCAGGGGGCGCCCCGCGTCGGGCAGGTCGGCCGAGGGCATGGGAGCAGGCAGCGATGATCCAGATCACCGGACTGACCAAGGTCTACCGCAAGGGCGCGCCGCCCGCGGTGCTCGATCTGACCTTCGATGCCCGGCCCGGCATGGTGACCGTGCTGCTCGGCGCCGAGGGCGCGGGCAAGTCCACCGCGATGCGGCTGATGCTCGAACTCGAACGCGGCCAGGGCGTCACGCTCTTCGACGGCCGCACCTACCGCCGGCTGCGCCGCCCCGAGCGGGAGGTCGGCGTGCTGCTGCCCGGCCCCGGGCCGGGCGCGGCCGCCGTGGCGGGCCACCCGGGCCGCAAGGCGCACGGCCACCTGCGGATGCTGGCCGCGGCGGTCGGCGCCCCCGCACGGCGGGCCGACGAACTGCTGGAGCAGACCCGGCTGGCCGCCGTCGCCGGGCAGCGGCTGCGCAGCTTCTCGCCCGGCATGCACCGCCGGCTGGCCTTGGCCGCGGCCTTGCTCGGCGACCCCGGCACGCTACTGCTGGACGCGCCGACCGAGGGCCTGTCCCCGCGCAACGTCGAGTGGTTCCACTCCTTCCTGCGCTCGTTCGGCGTCGCCGGCGGGACGGTCCTGGTGACCACCCGCACCCCGCAGGAGGCCGCGCAGCTCGCCGACCGGGTCATCACGCTGGACCGCGGTCGGCTGGTGGCAGACCAGCCGGTGGCGGAGTTCCGCCGGACCAGGCTCAGCCCCGAAGTGGCCGTCCGCGGGCCGCAGATGGCGCGGCTGGCCGACCTGCTGGTCAGTCAGGGCGCCGAGGTGCGGCGGGACGGCGGCGCGGGCCTCGCGGTGGCGGGCATCGACCGTACCGAGATCGGTGAACTCGCCTATCGCCACGGCATCCTGCTGCACGAGCTGGCCGACCGGGTGGTCGAGCAGCCGGCGCCCCGGGCCGCCCTGCCGGTCGCGTCGGGCCGCTCCGGCCACCTCCGTGTCCAGTCCGGCCCCACCGCTGCCGAGCCGGGCCCCGAGTCCGGCCCCGAGCCCGCTCAGGAACCGGCCTCCGACGCCCCGGCCGTCACCGTCCCGCGCCACCGGGGCGCCCGTCGCCTGGAGGCCCGGCCGGCGGCCGCCCACCACCGGGACGAGGCGGCGCTGCCCACCCGCGCCCTGCCGGCCGCCTCGGCCGCGACCGCCCTGTCCGCGACCGCCCTCTCCGCCCTTGGTGCCACCCCCCACCAGGCCGAGCCCGCCGAGCCCACTCCGACCGTCGCCGTGGAGCGGCTGTTCCGTGGCGGCCCCGGCGCCCTGGCCAGATCCGCGTCGGCCCTCGCCCCGACCCCCGTCCCCGCCCCCGCTGCCGGCGCCGGCGCCGGGGATCCCGGGCCCGACCCGGCCAGGGGCCGCCGCGAGAGCGCCGCCGACCTGCTGACCGACGACACCGTCCGGCTCGGCCGCCCGGCCCCGGCCCCGGCCGCGCCCCCGGTCCCCGGCGGTCCCGTCAGCCCCGCCACCCCCGACGACCACCGGAGCGAGTGAACCGTGCGTGTCCTGGCCTACGAGCTGCGCCGCCTGCGCGGCCTGCGTTCCACCTGGCTGTTGCTCGCCGCCGTGCTGCTGTGCGACGCCGTCACGGCCGCCGTCCTGGCGAGCCAGGCCCCGGCCGGCCCGCTGGCCGCCCCGGCCGGGGTGCGGCTGCTGACCGCCGCCGTGCCGCTGATCCCGCTGCCGTTCGCCGCGTTCGGGGCCGGCGTGCTGGGCGCGCTCTCGTACGGGCATGAGGTGCGACACCCGGGGCTGCCGGCCTCCCGGGTGTCGTACCCGCGGCGGGTGCAGCTGCTGCTGGCCAAGCTGCTGGTGGTCGGTCCCGTCGCGGGGCTGCTGGCGCTGGCGACCCTGCTGCTCGACGCCGTGGCGGTGCAGCTGGCACTGCCGGGCGGGGTGACGGTGGCCGCCTGGGCGGAGCCCTCGGCCTTGTCGGACCAGGTGTCGCAGGCGCTGGCCGCCACCGGGCTGTCCGGCCTGGCAGACGTGCCGGGCCTGGCCGACCTGCCGGGCGTGTTCGCCCCGGTGGGGCTGGCGGCCGGCCACGGGGTGCCGGCGGCTCTGCTGGCCTTCGTCCTGCTGACCGTCGTGGCGGGCTGGACCGGGGTGCTGACGGCGTCGCTGACCCGCAGTGCCTCGGTCGGGGTGCTGCTGTTGTGCGCGATGCCGCCGTTGCTGGAGTCCGGTGTGGCGCTGCTGCTGCGGGAGGCCGACAGGCCGTGGCCGACCCGTGCGGCCGAACTGCTGCCGTTCCAGTCCGGCGTCGAATGGGCCTACGGCTGGGTTTACCGCGGGGGGCACGAGGCGGCGGCCGGGAGTGCGGCGCTGACGGATCCGGCCCTGCTCGTGGCGGTGGCGGCGCCCGCGGCCGTCCTGCTGCTCGCGGCGCTCCTGGTGCAGGTCCGGCGGCGCGCGCTCTGACGCCGGGCGTCGAGGGGGTGGTCGCGCCGAAGAATCAAGATCGACCAGCAGTGACCGTAATGCGCGGTTCTTCCTGATAAGAAGTCAATTATCCAGTCGCGGTCGATCACCCTTTCGTGTGCTTTTCACGAGAATTCTCAAGCTGCGCCTGCCGATCGCCGACAAAGGAGCTGTGAGTACCCTTGCGCACCCCACCATGACCCCCGCCCGTTCCGCCGACGGACCCATCCACGGCCCCGGCGATCTGGACCGCTTCTCGTACGCCGACCGGCCGACTCCGCCGGCGCCCCGTTGGGAGGGCGCCGAGTCCGATCTCGCCCGGGTCGGCCGCAAGACCACCAGCAGCCGCGGTCGCGGTCTGCACGGCCAGCTGGTCCAGCAGCTCGGCCAGATGATCGTCTCCGGCGACCTCGGTGCCGACCGTCCGCTCGTGCCCGAGGAGATCGGCCAGCGGTTCGAGGTGTCCCGCACGGTCGTCCGCGAGTCGCTGCGCGTCCTGGAGGCCAAGGGCCTGGTCAGTGCCCGGCCGAACGTCGGCACCCGGGTCCGCCCGGTCGCCGACTGGAACCTGCTGGACCCGGACATCATCGAGTGGCGCGCCTTCGGCCCGCAGCGGGACGAGCAGCGCCGGGAGCTGTTCGAGCTCCGCTGGGCGATCGAGCCGCTGGCCGCCCGGCTCGCCGCCGGCCACGGCCGGGAGGACGTCCAGCAGCGGCTGGTCGAGCTGGTCGAGATCATGGGCCACGCCGCCGCCCAGGCCGACCTCTCCACCTACGCCCGGGCCGACGCCGAGCTGCACGGCCTGATCCTCCAGATGGCCGGCAACCGGATGCTGGAGCACCTGTCCGGGATCGTCGCCGGCGCGCTGCAGGTGTCGGGCGGCCCGGCCATCTCCTGCGAGCGCGCCTCCGAGTCCTCGGTCAGCCTGCACGCCCGGCTGGTGGACGCGCTGGGCACCGGCGACGGCACCGCGGGGGAGGCCGCGATGCGGGCGCTGCTCACCGTCCACCCCGAGATCGAGCCGTCCGTCCCTGCCCCTCGGGAGCACTGAGCGGGCTGTTCCGGTGAGCGGGCGCCCCGTCCGTCCTCCGTTCCTCCAGGGCCCTCCGGCCGCACCCGCGCGGCGCAGCCGGAGGGCTTCTGCACGTCGGCGGTCCGACCCGGACGCTTGATGCCCCGTCCATGACAACAGGTTTCGGCGCGGGTGAGCGATGATGGATTCCGGCCCCGTGGCCGTGGGCGCCGAGTGGTGTGACCCGCGACACGAAGGCCATGCGTAACACTTGACGAGTAGCAGCGATGTCTCCTGAGCGGGGGCAGCTCCGGAATACTTCAACATGTCACAATGCTGTGTTGGTCCGCGGCGCTGCTGCCGTCCTGCAAACCCAGTCCTCAAGCCCGAGTCGGTCGGAATCGACACCGCGCGTCCGACGCGCGATTTCCTTCCCCGCCCGCTCGGGCGGCCGGTACGGGTTCGAGTCCACTCATCGTCCGAGAGGTTGTTCGTGTCGGCCAGCACATCCCGTTCACTTCCCCCCGAGATCGCCGAGTCCGCAGCTCTGCTGGCGCTCATCGAGCGGGGCAAGGCCCAGGGGCAGATCGCCGGTGACGACGTGCGCCAGGCGTTCGAGGCGGACCAGATCCCGGTCACCAAGTGGAAGAACGTCATGCGCAGCCTCAACCAGGTGCTGATTGAGGAGGGGGTGGATCTCATGGTCAGCGCGGCCGAACCGGCCGGCGCCAAGCGCAAGAGCGTTGCTGCCAAGAGCCCCACCAAGCGCACCGCCACCAAGGCTGTCACCACCCGGAGCCCGTCCGCCTCCACGGCCCCGACCAAGCCGCCCGTGCGGATCGCGCCCGGTGCGCCCGTCGCGGCCCCGGCCGTCGCGGCCGCCACGGCGTCCGTCCCCACGGTGTCCGCCGGGATCACCTCGGAGACGACCGGTGTCGCCTCCGAGCTGAAGACGGTCGCGGCGAAGAAGGCGGCCCCGGCCAAGAAGGCCGCCGCCAAGAAGGCCGCCGCGCCGGCCAAGAAGACCGCCGCCAAGAAGACCGCCGCCAAGGCGGGCAAGGGCGACGAGGAGCTCGGTGGCGAGGAGGAGCTGCTCGAGGACGTCGCGCTGCCCGGCGACAAGGCCGGCGAGGAGGCGGAGCCCGAGGAGGAGTCGCAGGGCTTCGTGCTCTCCGACGACGACGAGGACGACGCGCCGGCCCAGCAGGTCGCCGTCGCCGGTGCCACCGCCGACCCGGTCAAGGACTACCTGAAGCAGATCGGCAAGGTCCCGCTGCTCAACGCCGAGCAGGAGGTCGAGCTCGCCAAGCGCATCGAGGCCGGCCTGTTCGCCGAGGACAAGCTCTCGGCCGCCGACAAGCTCGCCCCCAAGCTCAAGCGCGAGCTGGAGATCATCGCCGAGGACGGCCGCCGCGCCAAGAACCACCTGCTGGAGGCCAACCTCCGCCTGGTGGTCTCGCTGGCCAAGCGCTACACCGGCCGCGGCATGCTCTTCCTGGACCTGATCCAGGAGGGCAACCTCGGTCTGATCCGTGCGGTCGAGAAGTTCGACTACACCAAGGGCTACAAGTTCTCCACCTACGCCACCTGGTGGATCCGCCAGGCGATCACCCGCGCCATGGCCGACCAGGCCCGCACCATCCGCATCCCGGTGCACATGGTCGAGGTCATCAACAAGCTGGCCCGCGTCCAGCGCCAGATGCTCCAGGACCTGGGCCGCGAGCCCACCCCGGAGGAGCTGGCCAAGGAACTCGACATGACCCCCGAGAAGGTCATCGAGGTCCAGAAGTACGGCCGTGAGCCGATCTCGCTGCACACCCCGCTCGGCGAGGACGGCGACAGCGAGTTCGGTGACCTGATCGAGGACTCCGAGGCGGTCGTCCCGGCCGACGCGGTCTCCTTCACCCTGCTCCAGGAGCAGCTGCACTCGGTGCTGGACACCCTCTCCGAGCGCGAGGCCGGCGTGGTCTCGATGCGCTTCGGCCTGACGGACGGTCAGCCGAAGACGCTCGACGAGATCGGCAAGGTGTACGGGGTCACCCGTGAGCGCATCCGCCAGATCGAGTCGAAGACCATGTCGAAGCTGCGCCACCCGTCGCGTTCCCAGGTGCTGCGCGACTACCTGGACTGATCCGGCCGGTACGGTCGCAAGCGTGTGACGAAGGCCCGGAGCCCCACGGCTCCGGGCCTTCGCCGCTGTCCGGGCCCGGGCGGGTCAGCGTCCGGGTGGCCGTTGTCCCTCGTCCGGGTGGCGGTGCGGCGGGAAGCGGTCGCACCGCGTAGTCGATCACCTACGCTGTGGCGGTTGCCTGCTGCCGAGCCGACTGGAGTCACGGTGCTGCCCAACCCGGACCGCGCTGCCCTGCCGACCCCCGCCCCGCCCCCGGCGAGCCCGGCGGCCGCCCGTGCGGGCCGCCGCCGACGGGCCGCCGTGCTGGCGCTGCTGGCCGCCGTGCCCGTCCCGCTGCTCGCGCTCGGTGCGGCCGGTCCGGCCGGGGCGCAGCGCCGGGTGGTCGGCGGCACCGCCGAGACCACCGCCGACCACCCGTGGGTGGTGGCGCTGTCCAGCCGCCAGCAGTTCGGCAGCGGCCGCTCCGGCCAGTTCTGCGGGGGAGCGCTGGTCACGCCGACCAAGGTGGTGACGGCCGCGCACTGCTTCTACGACGAGTCCCGGGGTGCCAAGGTGGACCGGCCGGGGCTCAAGGCCGTCATCGGCCGGGACGACATGCGCAGCTCGGCCGGCCGCGAGGTGCCCGTGCGGTCGGTCTGGATCCACCCCGACTACTCCTTCACCGCCAACCTGAACGATGTCGCCGTGCTCACCCTCGCCGACCCCCAGGACTCCCGGCCGGTGATCGACCTGGTCGGCCAGGGCGAGACCGAGCCGTACGCGGCCGGGACCGCCGCGCGGGTCTTCGGCTGGGGCGACACCACCGGGCACGGCGACTACTCGCCCACGCTGCGCGGGGTGGAGGTGCCGGTCATCGCGGACCAGACCTGTGCGCAGGCCTACCCGGGCGGGCAGGACGGCAAGTTCGACGCCCGGGGCATGGTGTGCGCGGGCGAGGAGAAGGGCGGCAAGGACGCCTGCCAGGGCGACAGCGGAGGCCCGCTGGTCGTCGGCGGCCGACTGGTCGGCCTGGTCTCCTGGGGGACGGGTTGCGCCGAGGCGGCCCACCCGGGCGTCTACACCAGGGTGGCGTCCGTCGCGGACGCGGTGCGCTCGGTGCTGTGAGGGCCGCCCGGGCCGTTGCCGGTGGCCAACTGGTCACGTTCTGAAGCCACATCGCTGCGGAGCGTGTGGGTCTCCGGGAACAGCAGAGCCGGGCGACCGGCCCCGAGGGGACCTGTCGCCCGGCTCACCGGTCGCGCGTGGTGCGCGACCGGACACACAGCTCGACGCCGGCTGCTGGTGTGGCGCCTTGGATCAGCGCTCTTCTTCGGCGGCCGTGGCGTTGGTGGTGCCGCTGAGACGGCCGCTCTCGTCCTGTATCTCCACGGCGATCTTCTTGAGCTCGGGCTCGAACTTCCGGCCGTGGTGGGCGCAGAAGAGCAGCTCTCCGCCGCTGGCGAGTACGACGCGCAGGTAGGCCTGGGCGCCGCAGCGGTCGCAGCGGTCAGCCGCGGTGAGCGGGCTCGCAGGTGTCAGAACAGTAGTCACGTCGCCTCTTCTCTAGCTCGACGAGCTGTCGTACCAGGGTCAACATCCAACCAGGCCGAAAACGTTCCCGCTCGTGGCTTTTCTTCTCTGAGGATTCTGCTGTGTTGATGAGGACGTGCCCCGGGGGCCGGTGGTTCATGCGTACCGAATCCCAGGATCCGCCCGTCCCTCGAACGCCCGATCGGGACCGGGTGCGAGGTCCGCGTAGCATAATCCTCTGCCGGGTTGGAGCATAAGCCCCGCCCCGGGCCCCGGTAGCCTGCATAACGGCAGTTCCGGAGCCTGTGCCAGGCCCCACGATCCGCCAGGACCGGTGGTACCGGGAGGAGATGGCGCCCCGGGGTCCGGATACCGGAGCGGTCCTTGTTCGCGCAGCGCGTACAAGCTGCGCGGGAGCGGCCCGCCGTGCTGTGCACCCAGCGGAGGGGTGC
The DNA here is from genome assembly GCF_042882025.1 of Kitasatospora sp. NPDC058243. NCBI lineage: Bacteria > Bacillati > Actinomycetota > Actinomycetes > Kitasatosporales > Streptomycetaceae > Kitasatospora > Kitasatospora sp. NPDC058243. Next base: position 44,705 of record NZ_JBHVWW010000045.1, on the reverse strand, counting down.
GAGCACACCGGGCGACGACTGTCGGTGCGGCGTGCTGCACTGGCGGATGGTCCGGATACGTCCGGATGTGACCGATAAGACAGAACTTCACCGAGGAGAGTGCCGCGTGAGTGCCGAAACGACCGTGCCGTCCGCACTGCTGGCCGGCGACGACGGTTCCAACTACACCGCTCGGCACCTGCTCGTCCTGGAGGGCCTGGAGGCGGTCCGCAAGCGCCCCGGCATGTACATCGGCTCGACGGACAGTCGCGGCCTGATGCACTGCCTCTGGGAGATCATCGACAACTCCGTCGACGAGGCGCTGGGCGGTCACTGCGACCGCATCGAGGTCCTGCTGCACCCGGACTCCTCGGTCGAGGTCCGCGACAACGGGCGCGGCATCCCGGTCGACGTCGAGCCCAAGACCGGGCTGTCCGGCGTCGAGGTCGTGATGACCAAGCTGCACGCCGGCGGCAAGTTCGGCGGCGGCTCCTACGCGGCCTCCGGCGGTCTGCACGGCGTCGGCGCCTCGGTGGTCAACGCGCTCTCCGCCCGGCTGGACGTCGAGGTCGACCGCAGCGGACACACCCACGCGATCAGCTTCCGCCGCGGCACCCCCGGCATCTTCACCGAGGCCAGCCCGGACGCGCCCTTCGAGCCCGCCAACGGCCTGACCAGGGCCCGCAAGGTGCCCAAGGCCCGCACCGGCACCAGGATCCGCTACTGGGCCGACCGGCAGATCTTCCTCAAGGACGCCCGGCTCTCCCTGGAGCACCTGTACAGCCGCGCCCGGCAGACGGCCTTCCTCGTCCCCGGCCTGACCATCGTCGTGCGTGACGAGCGGCTCACCGAGAGCGAGCAGGTCGAGGAGTCGGTCTTCCGCTTCGACGGCGGCATCGCCGAGTTCTGCGAGTTCCTGGCGCCCGACAAGCCGGTCTGCGACGTGCTGCGGCTGCACGGCGAGGGCACCTTCAAGGAGACGGTGCCCGTCCTGGACGAGCTCGGCCACATGACCCCCACCGAGGTCACCCGGCAACTCGGCGTGGACATCGCGCTGCGCTGGGGCGCCGGTTACGACACCACCCTGCGCTCCTTCGTCAACATCATCGCCACCCCCAAGGGCGGCACCCACATGACCGGCTTCGAGCGCTCGCTGGCCAAGACCGTCAACGAGGCGCTGCGCGCGGCCAAGCTGCTGCGCGTCGCCGAGGACGACATCACCAAGGACGACGCCACCGAGGGCCTCACCGCGGTGGTCACCGTCCGGCTCGCCGAGCCGCAGTTCGAGGGCCAGACCAAGGAGGTGCTCGGCACCTCGGCGGCCAACCGGATCGTCGCCGCCGTCGTCGCCAAGGAGCTCAAGGCCTTCCTCACCTCGGCCAAGAAGGACCAGAAGCTCCAGGCCCGGGCCGTGCTGGACAAGGTCGTCGCGGCCGCCCGCACCCGGGTCGCGGCCCGCCAGCACAAGGAGGCCCAGCGCCGCAAGACCGCGCTGGAGACCAGCTCGCTGCCGGCCAAGCTGGCCGACTGCCGCAGCGACGACGTCGACCGCAGCGAACTGTTCATCGTCGAGGGCGACTCCGCGCTCGGCACCGCCAAGCTCGCCCGCAACTCCGAGTTCCAGGCGCTGCTGCCGATCCGCGGCAAGATCCTCAACGTGCAGAAGGCCTCGGTGAGCGACATGCTCAAGAACACCGAGTGCGCCGCGATCATCCAGGTGATAGGGGCCGGTTCGGGCCGCACCTTCGACATCGACCAGGCCCGCTACGGCCGGGTCATCTTCATGGCCGACGCCGACGTCGACGGCTCGCACATCCGCACCCTGCTGCTGACGCTGTTCCACCGCTACATGCGGCCGATGGTCGAGCAGGGCCGGGTCTTCGCCGCCGTGCCGCCGCTGCACCGGATCGAGCTCACCAGCCCCAAGCGCGGCCAGGAGAAGTACCACTACACCTACTCCGACGCCGAACTGCGCTCCACCCTGCTGGAGTTCCAGCGCAAGGGGCAGCGCTGGAAGGAGCCGGTGCAGCGGTACAAGGGCCTGGGCGAGATGGACGCCGACCAGCTGGCCGAGACCACCATGGACCCGCGCCACCGCACGCTGCGCCGGATCAACCTGGGCGACCTGGAGCAGGCCGAGCGGATCTTCGACCTGCTGATGGGCAACGACGTCGCCCCGCGCAAGGAGTTCATCGTGGACTCGGCGGCCACCCTGGACCGCTCCCGCATCGACGCCTGAGGCCTTCGGATCCCTCCGGCACGAGGGCCCTCCACCCACGGGTGGAGGGCCCTCGTGCTGCCGGTTCCACCTGTGGTCCACCCCGGCGCCGATCAACCGGGGGCGCCGGATCCGTAACGTCGGAGAGGTCAGTACAAGCCTCCTGTCGGGACGGAGAAGTCCGATGACCGCCCTCGTCAACATCGTCGTGATCATCGCGGTGATGGTCCTCGTGGTCCAGCGCCAGATGCGCGCCCAGCGCCTGGACACCGAGCGCCGCTTCTGGCTGCTGCCGCTGATCCTCGGCGCGCTCGCGCTGCGCGACCCGCAGCTCATCGACCATCAGCACACCGCGCTGTCCGCCACCCTGGTCGGGTGCGGCCTGGTGGCGGTGGTCGCGATGGGCTCCGTCTGGGGCTGGACCGTGCGGCTGTGGCGGGCCGGGGACGGTTCGGTCTGGGCCAAGGGCACCAAGGCCACGGTGGCCGCCTGGGTCGGCATGCTCGCCATCCGGCTCGCCCTGTACGGCGTCGGCGCGGCACTGCACGTCCACCAGGCGGGCAGCGCGCTGCTGCTGGGGCTGGCGGTCCTGCTGCTGACCCGCTCGTTCGTGGTGAACTGGCGGGCACGGGCCCTGGACCTGCCGCAACAGGCCGCCGTACCGCGCTGACCGCCTTGCCCGGGGCCTGCCGGGCCCGCTGTCCGAGAACGTCGAGGAGGCACCCGTGGCCGAGTGGTACTGGACCCGCTGGCCGTCCCGCGAGGGGCTGGAGCGCGAGGCCGGGAGATGGCCGCGGCGGGCCCTCTCCCTGCTCGGCCGCACCGTCCTGCTGGTCGTCGTCTGCTGGGGGACGTTCTCCGGCGGCAAGTACGCGGGCTGGGCGGTGGCGATCGCGGCGGCCGGACTGCTCGGGGTCGCCGCCCTGGCCGCCGGCTACCTCTACGCCACCCGGGAACAGCGCCTGGCGCTCTCGCTCGGCCTGGCCGCCGCCCTGCTCGGCAGCGCCTGGCTGGCCAACTGGGGGCAGGCCTACCTGCTGGCCGACTTCGTCTGGTGCGGGCTGGCCGTGATCGGGGTGGTCCGGCTGCCGGCCGCGCCCGGCCTGCTCACCGCGGCGGCCGCGCTGGGCTCGTACACCGCCGCCAGCTGGGTGAGTTGGGTGAGCATCTTCGCCACCATCGGCGGGCTCGGCCTGCTCGGCTACCTGCTGCGGCTGGACGTCGAGGCCCGTGGCACCGCCCGCCAACTGCTCACCCAGGAGCGCGCCGCCCGGGCCGCCGAGGCGGAGAGCGCGGCGCTCGCCGAACGGGCCAGGATCGCCCGGGAGATCCACGACGTGCTCGCGCACAGCCTCTCCGCGCAGCTCGTCCACCTGGAGGCGGCCCGGTTGATGCTGGACGCCGGCACCGACCGCGAGCAGATCCGCGAACGGGTCGTCGCCGCCCGGCGGATGGCCCAGGACGGGCTGGTCGAGACCCGGCAGGCGTTGTCCGCGCTGCGCGGCGAACTCACCCCGGTCGGCGAGTTCCTGGTGGAGCTGACCGGGCGGGAGCGGGCCGCGCTCACCGTCACCGGCACGCCCCGGCCGCTCGCCGCCGAGGCCGCCCTCGCGGTGCGGCGCACCGCGCAGGAGGCGGTGACCAACGTCCGCAAGCACGCGCCCGGCGCCCGGTGCACCGTCGAACTGCGCTACCTGGCGGAGGCGGTGGAGCTGGAGGTGCGCAACTCCCGCCCTCCGCGCGGCGAACCGTCCGGGGAGCTGTCGGCCAGCGGCAGCGGGTACGGTCTGCTGGGGATGCGCGAACGCGCGGAACTGCTCGGCGGCACCCTGCTGGCGGGCCCCGAGGACGGAGGGTGGCGCGTGCTGCTGCAGGTGCCGGCATGAGCGAGCGCGGCGAGCTCATCATCAGCAGGTGCGGATTTCGCGAAGCGACTGCCGAGCGAAGCGGGGCGGGCGCATGAGCGAGGCAGAGGTCACCAGGGTGCTGGTGGTGGACGACCAGACGGTGGTGCGCGAGGGCATCGTGATGCTGCTGGGGCTGCTGCCCGGCATCGAGGTGGTCGGCGCGGCGGCGGACGGGGAGGAGGCCGTCGCCCTGGTGGAGTGGTGTCACCCGGACGTGGTGCTGATGGATCTGCGGATGCCGCGCGTCGACGGCGTCGAGGCGACCCGGCGGATCCGGGCCGCGCACCCGCAGACCGAGGTCGTGGTGCTCACCACCTACGCCGACGACGACTCGCTGTTCCCCGCTCTGCAGGCCGGGGCGCGCGGCTACCTCACCAAGGACGCCGGCGGTGAGGAGATCGCCCGGGCGATCGCGGACGTCCGCGCGGGGGCGGCCGGGCTCTCGCCGCAGGTCCAACTCCGTTTGCTGGAAAGGCTTTCAGGGCCTCCGGCCGGATCCGCGCCGGGGGCCGGGAAGCCGGTCGGGCGGCCGGGGGAGCTCCCGGACGGGCTGACCGCCCGGGAGGCGGAGGTGCTGGCGCTGATCGCCGAGGGGCTCTCCAACGCCGAGATCGCCCAGCGGCTGTTCGTCAGCCAGGCCACCGTGAAGACGCACATCAACAACCTGTTCGCCAAGACCGCGGTGCGGGACCGGGCGCAGGCGGTCTCGTACGCCTTTCGACACGGGATCACCGGTACGCAGCAGTAGTCGGATGAGTGTCTGTCGGATGATCGATCACCTCATCGAGTGAAGGTATCGGCAATGGTCAGAGGGGCTGTCCGGCGGCCGCCATCATGGTTGGGGTCAGAGTGCCCGCCGGTCCAGGAGCAGTTGTGCCACAGCAGCAGACGAGCAGTCCCGGACAGGGGCAGCGATTTGACTGGTGGGCCGCTCCGGCCGCCGCCACCGCCTCCGACCGGTCGGCCGTGCCCGGCCAACCGGCGGTGCCGGCCCAGTCGACCCCCACCCGCGCGGTCCAGCCGGTACCGGCCGAGCGGGCGCCCGTCCCGGTCGCCGCCCCCGCCGCCCGACCCGCCGCCGAACCGGCGGCCGCCCCCCGGGCCCTGGCGCCCGCCACCGACAGCACCGAGGTGTACCGGGCCGTCCAGCGCAGCGACGCCTTCCAGGACATCCGCCGCAGCTACCGGTCGTTCGTCTTCCCGGTCAGCGGCGCCTTCCTCGGCTGGTTCCTGATGTACGTCGCCGCGCAGGCCGCCGCCCCCGGCCTGATGCGCAGCCAGGTGGCCGGCCCGCTCAACGTGGCCTGGCTGCTCGGCCTGCTGCAGTTCGCCTCCACCTTCCTGCTCACCTGGCTCTACGCCCGCAACGCCCGGACCAAGCGCGACCGCGCCGCCCTGGGCCTGCGCTGGGACACCCAGGACCAGCTGCGATGACGGCCACGATCACGACCGCGGTGACGACCGCGATGACGACCGCCACCCCGCCCCCCGTCGCCCCCACCGGCGACCACCACGACCTCGCGATCGCGCTGTTCGCCGTCGTCGTCCTGGTCACCCTGGCGATCACCCTCTGGGTCGGCCGCCGGGGCAGCGCCACCGAGGACTTCTACGCCGGCGGCCGGGACTTCACCCCGCTGCAGAACGGCTTCGCGCTCTCCGGCGACTACCTCTCCGCCGCCTCCTTCCTCGGCGTCGCCGGGCTGATCGCGCTGTACGGCTACGACGGCGTGCTCTACAGCATCGGCTTCCTGGTCGCCTGGCTGGTGGTGCTGATGCTGGTCGCCGAACTGGTCCGCAACGCCGGCCGGTACACCCTCGCCGACGTGCTCGCGCTGCGGCTGCGCCGCCGCAAGGTCCGGGCCGCGGCCGGGGGCGCCAGCGTCGTCGTCACCCTGCTCTACCTGGTCGCCCAGATGGTCGGCGCGGGCTCGCTGGTCGCCCTGCTGCTCGGCACCAACAGCGCCCAGGCCCGGACCTGGACCATCGTCGCCGTCGGCGGACTGATGATCGTCTACGTCACGATCGGCGGGATGCGGGCCACCACCTGGATCCAGATCGTCAAGGCCTTCCTGCTGATCGCCGGCTCGGTGCTGCTCACCGTGCTGCTGATGGTCCGCTTCCACGGCGACGTCGGCGAGCTGATGCGCCAGGCCGCCCAGCACAGCGGCGCCGGGCGGCGCTACCTCGAACCCGGCCTCAAGTACGGCGCCACCTTCACCAGCCGGCTCGACTTCTTCAGCCTGGGCCTCGCCCTGGTGCTCGGCACCGCCGGACTGCCGCACATCCTGTCCCGCTTCTACACCGTGCCCACCGCGCGGGCCGCCCGCCGCTCCACGATGTGGGCGATCGGCCTGGTCGGCGGCTTCTACCTGATGGCCATCGCGCTCGGCCTGGGCGCGACCGCGCTGGTCGGCTCGGCGGAGGTACGGCACGCCAACTCGGCCGGGAACACCGCCGTCCCGCTGCTCGCCCTGGTGCTCGGCGGCGGCAACGGCAGCACCGGCGGGGTGGTGCTGTTCGCGCTGATCTCGGCGATCGCCTTCGCCACCATCCTCGCCGTGGTCGCCGGGCTCACCCTGGCCTCCTCGGCGGCCTTCGCCCACGACATCTGGGCCGGCGCCTGGCGTGGCCGGCCGCGCCGGCGCCCCTTCCGGCGGCGCGCCGCCGTCCCGGCCTCCCGGCCGGGGGAGGCGGGGGACCCGGCGGAGGCCGAGCCGACGGGCGAGGCCAGCGAGCGCCAGGAGGTCTGGGTGGCACGGTTCGCGGCCGTCGGGATCGGCGCGGCCGCGATCGCGATCAGCCTCTACGCCCAGCAGCTGAACGTCGCCTTCCTGGTCGGCCTGGCCTTCGCGGTGGCCGCCTCCAGCAACCTGCCCGTCCTGCTGTACAGCCTGTTCTGGTCGCGGTTCACCACCCGAGGCGCGGTCTGGTCGGTGTACGGCGGGCTGGTCCCGGCGATCGTGCTGGTCGTCTTCTCCCCGGTGGTCTCCGGCACCAAGGTGGCGCTCTTCCCCGGCGTCGACTTCCACTGGTTCCCGCTGGAGAACCCCGGCATCATCTCCATCCCGCTCGGCTTCCTGGCCGGCTGGATCGGGACCATCACCTCGCCCGAGCCCGCCGACGCGGACCGCTTCGCCGAGCTGGAGGTGCGCGCCCTCACCGGTGCGGGCGCGGCCTGAGCGCCGCGCCCCGGGGAACCCCGGCGGGCCTGGGGCCGCCGGGGTTCCCCCACGTCCGGGCGTGGTGTCAGGCCCGGACCGCCAGGCCGTAGCGGTGCTCGGGGCGGCCGGTGTCGCCGTAGCGCAGGGTCAGCCGCAGCCGGCTGTCCCGCTCCAACTGCTTGAGGTAGCGCTGCGCCGTCGAGCGGCTCAGCCCGGTGGCGTCCGCGACCTCCTGCGCGGACAGCGGGCGGCCCGCCTGGCGCAGCACCCCCAGCACCAGGTCGGTGGTGGGCGCCGAGTGCCCCTTCGGCAGCGGGCCGGCCGGGGCGGCGGCGCTGCGCAGGGTGGCGAACAGCCGGTCCACCTCGTCCTGGCCGGCCTCCCGGGCCGCCGGGCCGGCCAGCGCGTGCCGCAGCTGCGCGTACGCGACCAGCTTGTCCCGCAGGCCGGCGAAGGTGAACGGCTTGACCAGGTACTGCAGCGCGCCGTGCTGCATCGCGGCGTGCACCGTCGACACGTCCCGGGCGGCCGTCACCATCATCACGTCGCAGGCCACCTGCCGCTCCCGCAGCCGGCGCACCAGCGCCAGGCCGGTCTCGTCCGGCAGGTGGTGGTCGAGCAGCAGCAGGTCCACCGGGCGGCGCTCCAGCGCGGCCAGCGCCTCCCCGGCCGAGTGCGCGGTGCCGGTCACCCGGAAGCCCGGCACCTTGGCCACGTACGCGGCGTGCACGTCCGCGACCCGGAAGTCGTCGTCCACCACGAGTACGTCGATCATCAGGCCTCCACGAGCTGAGGGGTGAGCAGGGCCTCGGGCAGCTCGACCGTGAACCGGGCGCCGCCGAGCGGCCCCGCGTCGAGCACGATCCGGCCGCCGGTCCGTTCGACCAGCCGCCGCACCATCGCCAGCCCCAGCCCGCGCGGACGGTGCGCGGGCGCGTCCTTGCTGGTCCACCCCTCCTCGAAGACCTGCTCGCGCAGTTCCTCCGGCACGCCCGGGCCGCTGTCCGTGACCTGCAGCAGCAGCGTGGAGCCGGCCGCCGCCAGCGTCACCTCCAGCCGGCCGCCCCCACCTGCCGCGAGCGCGTCCACCGCGTTGTCGATCAGATTGCCGAGCACCGTCACCAGCGCCCGCGCGTCCACCACCGCGTCCGGCAGGTGCGCCGCCGGGGCCAGCAGCAGCCGCACCCCGCGCTCGCCCGCCACCGCCGTCTTGCCCGCCAGCAGCGCCGCGACGTGCGGATCCTGCACCTGCTCGGCGATCCGCGCCGCGACCACCGCGTGCGAACCGGACTGCTCCGAGATGAACGCCACCGCCTGCTCGTGGCGGCCCAGCTCCAGCAGGCCCAGCAGGGTGTGCATCCGGTTGGCGTGCTCGTGGTCCTGGGCGCGCAGCGCCTCGGTCAGGCTGCGGGTGGTGTCCAACTCCCGGACCAGCGACTCCAGTTCGGTCCGGTCGCGGAGTGTCACGACCGCGCCGCCCTCGGCCGTGCTCATCCGGTTGACCACCAGCACCCGGTCGTCCCGGACCGCCGGCAGGTCGGCGCCGGTGATCCGCCCGGTCAGCACGTCCGACAGCCGGCCCGGCGGCAGCACCGCGTCGATCGGCCGCCCGGTGCAGTCCTCCGGCAGGCCGAGCAGCCGCGCCGCCTCGTCGTTGGCCAGCCGGATCCGGCCGCGCTCGTCCAGCGCCACCATGCCCTCGCGGATGCCGTGCAGCATCGCCTCCCGCTCCACCAGCAGCGCCGAGATGTCGGCCAGCGCGATGTTGTGGGTGCGGCGCTTCAGCCGCCGGGCCAGCGCCAGCGTGGCGACCGTCCCCGCGGCCAGGCCCGCGCCCGCGCACAGCAGGATCCCGGTGAGCATCTTCAGCAGCCGGCGGCGGATCGAGTCGTCGCTGATGCCGACCGACACCTCGCCGACGATCCGGCCGTCCGCGACCCGCAGCGGCACCTTGCCGCGTGCGGTGCGGCCCAGCGTGCCCTGCTGCATCGCGGTGACGCTGAGCCCGCTGAGCGCCGGCTCCGGGTCGGTGCTGACCCGGTGGCCGATCCGCTCCGGGTCGGTGTGCGAGAGCCGGATCCCGTCCAGGTCGGTGACCACCACGAAGCTCGCGCCGGTGGCCAGCCGGATCTGCTCGGCGTTGCGCTGCGCGGTCGCCGAGTCCCGGGCGTCGGCGGCCCGGGCGATCGCCTCGTCGGTGGCGGTGGCCTGGGCGATCGACAGCGCCCGCTGCATCGCGTCGTGGTCCAGCTCGCTGCTGACCGGGGCCAGGAACAGGCCGGCGGTCACGGTGGTGACACCGACGGTGACGACGGTCTGGCTCAGCAGCAGTTGCGCGAAGACCCGGCGGGGCCAGCGGGGCAGCTTCATCCGGGCCTCCTCTCGGCGGCTGTGGGGGGCGGGTACGTCAGGGTCGGGACACCCTACGTTTCCGGCGTGTTTCTGTCAGCCGCGTCCCCGCAGTTGTAGCGGAAGCAAAAGGAGCAGAACACCCCTCAATGCGGAGAAACCGCAGTACGCCGAGAAGGCTCCCGCCCGGGCCCCGCCCGCTCCTACCTTTCCGGGGCAAGCACAGACCCGGGAGGATTGAATGAGCACAACCCCGGCGATCGAGCTGACTGGCGCGACGAAACGGTTCCGCACCCCGTCCGGGGCCCTGCACACCGCCGTCCGTGATCTCGATCTGACCGTCGCCCAAGGCGAGTTCGTCGCCGTCGTCGGGCCCACCGGCTGCGGCAAGTCCACCACGCTGACCCTGGTCAGCGGCCTGGAGGAGCCCACCGAGGGCGAGGTCCGGGTGGACGGCGAGCCGGTCCGCGGGATCCACCCCAAGGTCGGTTTCGTCTTCCAGCAGGACGCCGTCTTCCCCTGGCGCACCGTCCTGTCCAACGTGATGGCCGGGCCGCGCTTCCGCGGCGTGCCCACCGCCGAGGCCAGGGAACGGGCCCGGGACTGGCTGGGCCGCGTCGGCCTCGCCGCCTTCGAGGACCGCTACCCGCACCAGCTGTCCGGCGGCATGCGCAAGCGTGTCGCGCTCGCCCAGACCTTCGTCAACGACCCGGACATCCTGCTGATGGACGAGCCGTTCTCGGCGCTGGACGTGCAGACCCGCGCCCTGATGTCCGACCAGCTGCTGGAGCTGTGGGCCGGGACCAGGTCCTCCGGGAACGCCGCGTCGGTCGTCTTCGTCACCCACGACCTGGACGAGGCCATCGCGCTCGCCGACCGGGTCGTCGTCATGACGGCCGGACCGGCCACCGTCAAGGAGATCTTCACCGTCGACCTGCCACGACCGCGCACCGTGGAGGCCGTCCGGCTGGAACCGAGGTTCGTCGAGCTGTACCGCGAGATCTGGGCCTCGCTCGGCGAAGAGGTGCGCATCACCCGGGAGAGAGGAGCGGGTCGTGCCGCTTGAGACCGCATCGGCCGTCGCCGACAAGCCCCCGGCGGCCGCCCCCGCCAGCCGCACCGAGGCCCGCGAACGGGCCGCCCGCAACCGGAGGCTGACCGTCTACGGGGCCCGGGTCGCGGTCCTGGTCGCCTTCCTCGGACTGTGGGAGGTCTGCGCCCGCACCGACGTCATCGACCCGTTCAACTTCTCGCAGCCGTCGAAGATCTGGGACCAGATCTGGCAGTGGATCACCCACGGCACCGCGCAGGGCTCGCTCGGCGAACAGATCGGCTACACCCTCTACGAGGCCCTCACCGGCTGGGTGATCGGCGTCATCTGCGGTGTGCTGCTCGGCATCGCGCTCGGCCGGGTCCGCTTCCTGGCCGACGTGTTCGGGCCCTACATCAAGGTGCTCAACGCGATCCCGCGGATCGTGCTCGCCCCGATCTTCCTGATCTGGTTCGGCCTCGGCCCGGCCTCCAAGGTCGCCTCCGCCGTCGTCCTGGTGTTCTTCCCGGTGTTCTTCAACGCCTTCCAGGGCGCCCGCGAGGTGGACCGCAACCTCGTCTCCAACGCCCGCATCCTCGGCGCCGACGGCCGAAAGGTCACCCTCCAGGTGGTCATCCCCGCCGCCACCACCTGGATCTTCACCAGCCTGCACGTCAGCTTCGGCTTCGCCCTGATCGGGGCCATCGTCGGCGAGTACATCGGCGCCACCAAGGGCCTCGGGCTGCTCGTCGCCGCCGCCCAGGGCACCTTCAACGCGGCCGGCGTGTACGCCGCCATGACCATCCTCGCCGTCGTGGCGCTGCTCACCGAGGGGCTGCTGACCTTCGCCGAGAAGAAGCTGTTCCGCTGGAAGCCCGCCGACGCGGGCGACGGCCGCTGAACCCCCTGCGTCGCTGAACCCTCTGCGTCGCTGAACCGTCCTGCGTCGCGAACCCCCCGCGCCGCTGAACCCCCTTGTGCCGCTGATCCCCCCTCGCAGAGAGAGGCACCCCCCACCCATGCGCCCGAACCCGATCGGCAGATCCGCCGCGGCCGCCCTCGCCGCCGTCCTGCTCCTCCCGCTCTCCGCCTGCGCCAACGACGCCGCCACGACCACCCACGGCGCCGCCGCCCCGGCCGGCCGGCAGGTCGACGGACCCAAGGTCAAGATCATGGTCGGTGGCCTGGACAAGGTCATCTACCTGCCCGCGATGCTCACCCAGCGGCTCGGCTTCTTCGCCGACGCCGGCGTCAACGTCGAGCTGATGAGCGAGCCCGCCGGCGTCAACGCCACCACCGCGCTGCTCGCCGGCGACGTCCAGGGCGCCGTCGGCTTCTACGACCACACCATCGACCTCCAGGCCAAGGGCAAGATCGTCGAGTCCGTGGTGCAGTTCTCCCAGGCCCCCGGCGAGGTCGAACTCGTCTCCACCAAGCAGGCCGACGCCATCAAGTCCGGCGCCGACTTCAAGGGCAAGAAGCTCGGCGTCACCAGCATCGGTTCCTCCACCGACTTCCTCACCAAGTACCTCGCCGTCAAGAACGGCACCGCCGTCAGCGAGTTCAGCCCGATCGCGGTCGGCGCGGGCCAGACCTTCATCGCCGCGCTCCAACAGGGCAGCATCGACGGCGGGATGACCACCGACCCGACCGTCGCCAACGTCCTCGACAAGGGCCTCGGCAAGATCCTCTACGACATGCGCACCCCCGAGGGCTCCCGCGACGCCCTCGGCGGCCTCTACCCGTCGTCCTCGCTCTACATGAACACCGACTGGGTGGAGAAGAACAAGGACACCACCCAGAAGCTCGCCAACGCCTTCGTCAAGACCCTCAAGTGGATGTCCACGCACAGCCCCGAGGAGATCGCCGCGAAGATGCCCGCCGACTACGCGCAGGGCGGCGCCGAGCAGTACGCGGCCGCGATCAAGGCGACCCTGCCGATGTTCACCACCGACGGGGTGATGCCGGCCGACGGCCCCAAGACCGTCCTCGCCGTCCTCGCCGCCTTCCACCCGGACGTCAAGGGCAAGGAGGGCACCATCGACCTCTCCCGCACCTACACCACCGAGTTCGTCGGCAAGGCCGTCACCGGCTGAGCCGACACCCGACGTGACGGCCCCGCGCACCTCCGTGGACAGCAGGCGCGGGGCCGCCCGCGCGCTCCGGTCCCGCGCTCACCCCCACGGGCGCGGGGCCGCCCGCGCGCTCCCGACCTGCTGAAGACCCTGCCGGCGCGCTGCCGTCCCGCTACCGGCCCCGCACCGAGAGCACGTCCATCCGCGACGGCGTCCCCGCCGCCTTGCCGCAGCTCTCCGGACGCGCCGGCTCGCTCACCGCCTCGATCACGTCCACCTCCCAGGCCCGGCCGTCCTGGTGCAGCACCGAGACCAGCCAACGGCCCGCGCCGTCCGGCCGCTGGGACAGCGTCAGCGCGTCCACCCCGGTCTCCCCGGTCGCCAGCCGCACCGCGTGCTCGGCCGCCTGACCCGGACGCTCCCAGCCCGAACAGCCCCGCGACCAGGCCGGCACCATGTGCCCGGCCGCCGTCGCCGCCAGCACCTCCTTGGCCGCCTCCGCCGTCAGCCGCCCGTACGCGTAGCCGTACGGCAGCACCAGCATCGTGGGGGAGAAGCGGTGCCCGCCCAGGTGCGTCACCTCCCACACCTCGCTGTGCCCGGCCGCCGCCAGCTCCGCCGCCAACGGGCGGCCCAGCAGCGCGCAACAGCGGTCCCGCCGCCCGTTGGTGCACACCAGCGCCAACGGGCCGCCGACGTGCTCCACCCCGAAACCGCCGTGGTCGCCGACGCCCAGCGCCGCGAAGTCCAGCTCCAGAAGCTCCGCCGGATCGACCACCTCCGCCCGGCGCACCCAGCTGCGACCCGGCACCGTGTGCGCCACGACCACCTCGTGCCGCGCCGTCGGCAGACAGTCCGCGTGCCGCCCCGGCCGCCGGATCAGCGCCACCCGCACCCCGGTGCCCGCCGCGGCCGCGTCCAGCGCCCGCCCCGTCGCCGGGTCCAGGTGACTCTCCCCGAGTGCCTTCGCGCCCCACGGCCCGTTCTGCTCCACCAGCAGCCAGGTGGTCGCCACCGCGGCGGTGGCGGTCAGCGGCTCCGACAGTTCACGCGACAACGTCGCACAGGTGCTCACCCGGGCAAGGCTACCCTCGGCACCCGCCGCGCCCCCGAACGACGGAGGAGGGGCGCCGGACGGCTCCGGCACCCCTCCTCCACCACGCCTGCGCCCTACGCCGGCCCGGCCACCACCGCGATCGGCGCCGTCACCGGCGTGCCCGAACCGTCACGGCGCGGGTCGCGCTCCGGCAGGTCCACCGGCGCGCCCTTGTCGGACGCCGCCCGGGCCGGGGCCACGCCCGCCCAGGCGAACGTCAGACCGTCCTCGCCGCGCAGGAACCGCTGGCAGCGCACGCCGCCCGTCGCCCGGCCCTTGCGCGGGTACTGCTCGAACGGCGTCACCTTCCACGACGTCTGCTCCTCGCCGGCCAGCGTCCCCGACGCCCCCGCCACCGAGACCACCACCGCGTCCGACGCCGGATCCACCGCCGTGAACGACAGCACCCGCGCCCCGTCGGACAGCTTGATCCCCGCCATGCCGCCCGCCGGACGGCCCTGCGGGCGCACCTGCCCCGCCGGATAGCGCAGCAGCTGCGCGTCCGAAGCGATGAAGACCAAGTCCTCCTCGCCGGTGCGCAGTTCGACCGCGCCCACCAGCTCGTCACCCTCCTTGAGGGCGATCACCTCGAACTCGTCCTTGTTCGCCGGCCACTCCGGCACCACCCGCTTCACCACGCCCTGCACCGTGCCCAGCGCCAGCCCCGGCGAGGACTCGTCCAACGTGGTCAGCGCCAGCGCCCGCTCCCCGGCCTCCAGCCGCAGGAACTCGCCCACCGCCGCCCCGCCGGCCAGCGTCGGCGACGGCGTCGGCGGCAGCGCCGGCAGATCGATCACCGGCAGCCGCAGCACCCGGCCCGCCGACGTCACCACACCCACGTCCGCCCGCGCCGTCGCCGGCACCGCCGACACGATCACATCGTGCTTCGACCGCTTCTCCGACAGCTCGAACGGCTCCCCGTCCGCCGTCCGCGCCAGCAGGCCCGTCGACGACAGCAGCACCCGGCACGGGTCGTCCGCCACCTCCAGCGGCACCGACAGCGCCGCCGACGGCGCCGCCCCCGCCTCCAGCAGCACCGTCCGCCGCTCCGTCCCGAACTGCTTCGCCACCGCGCCGAGTTCGGACGACACCACGCTGCGCAGCCGGGAGTCGGAGTCCAGGATCTCGGTCAGCTCCGCGATCTCCGCGTTCAGCTTCGCCTTCTCCTGCTCCAGCTCCACCCGGTCGAACCGGGTCAGCCGCCGCAGCGGAGTGTCCAGGATGTACGCCGTCTGCGTGTCCGACAGCGAGAAGCGCTCCATCAGGCGCTCCTTCGCCTGCCCCGCGTTGTCACTCGACCGGATGATCGCGATGACCTCGTCGATGTCGAGCAGCGCGACCAGCAGACCGTCGACCAGGTGCAGCCGCTCCTCCCGCTTGCGCCGGCGGAAGTCGCTGCGCCGCCGCACCACGGTGAACCGGTGGTCGACGTAGACCTCCAGCAGCTCCTTCAGCCCCAGCGTCAGCGGCTGGCCGTCCACCAGCGCCACGTTGTTGATGCCGAAGGTCTCCTCCATCGGCGTCAGCTTGTACAGCTGCTCCAGCAGCGCCTCCGGCACGAAGCCGTTCTTCACCTCGATCACCAGCCGCAGCCCGTGCTCGCGGTCGGTCAGGTCCTTGACGTCCGCGATGCCCTGCAGCTTCTTCGCGTTGACCAGGTCCTTGATCTTCGAAATGACCTTCTCCGGGCCGACGTTGTACGGCAGCTCGGTCACCACGATGCCCTTGCGGCGCGCCGTCACCGCCTCCACCGTCGTGGTCGCCCGGATCTTGAACGTGCCGCGGCCCGACTCGTACGCGTCCCGGATCCCCGACAGGCCCACGATCCGCCCGCCCGTCGGCAGGTCCGGACCGGGCACGAACCGCATCAGCGTGTCCAGGTCCGCGGTCGGGTGCTTGATCAGGTGCCGGGCCGCCGCCACCACCTCGGACAGGTTGTGCGGCGGCATGTTGGTCGCCATGCCGACCGCGATGCCCGTCGCGCCGTTCACCAGCAGGTTCGGGAACGCCGCCGGCAGCGCCAACGGCTCCTGCTCGCTGCCGTCGTAGTTCGGACCGAAGTCGACGGTGTCCTCGTGGATCGACTCCACCATCGCCATCGACGCCGCCGTCAGCCGCGACTCCGTGTAGCGCATCGCCGCCGGCGGGTCGTCGTTGCCCAGCGAACCGAAGTTCCCGTGCCCGTCGATCAGCGGCAGCCGCATCGAGAACGGCTGCGCCATCCGGACGACCGAGTCGTAGATCGACGCGTCGCCGTGCGGGTGCAGCCGGCCCATCACCTCGCCCACCACACGGGCGCACTTCACGTGCGCGCGGTCCGGCCGCAGGCCCATCTCGTTGGCCTGGTACAGGATCCGGCGGTGCACCGGCTTCAGACCGTCCCGCGCGTCCGGAAGCGCACGCGAGTAGATCACCGAGTAGGCGTACTCCAGGAAGGAGCCCTGCATCTCGTCCACGACGTCGACATCGAGGATCCGCTCCTCGAAGTCTCCGGGCGGCGGGGTCTGCGAACTGCGGCGGGCCATCGCGGCGGGGCTCCCTTACGTCTCGCTTGCTGTGTCTCGGTCAGTCTCTGACGTCCATCCACCGACCCCCGTCAACAGGGCTCGGCGCCCCCATTGTGGACCCTCGCGCCGACACTCCCGGCCAGCGCCCCTCTTCCGCCCCTGGCGAACGCCCCGTCTGCGCGGGACACGAACACGCCCCCCGCGCGTTGCACCACAATGGGGGATGCCACACGAACCCCGACATCGACGACGGGAAGGACCCGAGCGCATGGCCAACCCGGCCCCCGCATCCGCCTCCACCGGAGGACATGGCGCTGCCATCGCCATCACCGAGCACCGCCTGGCCAACGGCCTGCGCGTCGTCCTCTCCGAGGACCACCTCACCCCGGTCGCCGCGGTCTGCCTCTGGTACGACGTGGGCTCCCGGCACGAGGTCAAGGGCCGCACCGGCCTCGCCCACCTCTTCGAGCACCTCATGTTCCAGGGCTCCGCCAACGTCTCCAACAACGGGCACTTCGAGCTCGTCCAGGGCGCCGGCGGCTCGCTCAACGGCACCACCAGCTTCGAGCGCACCAACTACTTCGAGACCATGCCCGCCCACCAGCTGGAGCTCGCCCTCTGGCTGGAGGCCGACCGCATGGGCTCGCTGCTCGCCGCCCTCGACGAGACGTCCATGGAGAACCAGCGCGACGTCGTCAAGAACGAGCGCCGCCAGCGCTACGACAACGTCCCCTACGGCACCGCCTTCGAGAAGCTCACCGCGCTCTCGTTCCCCGACGGCCACCCGTACCACCACACCCCGATCGGCTCCATGGCCGACCTCGACGCCGCCACCCTCGACGACGCCCGCGCGTTCTTCCGCACCTACTACGCGCCCAACAACGCCGTCCTCACCGTCGTCGGCGACATCGACCCCGAGCAGACCATCGCCTGGGTCGAGAAGTACTTCGGCAGCATCCCCTCCCACGACGGCAAGCAGCCGCCGCGCTCCGGCGAACTCCCCGACACCATCGGCAGCGAACTGCGCGAGCACGTCCGCGAGGACGTCCCCTCCCGCGCCCTGATGGCCGCCTACCGCCTCCCGCACGACGGCACCCGCGACGCCGACGCCGCCGACCTCGCCCTCACCATCCTCGGCAGCGGCGAGTCCAGCCGCCTCTACAACCGGCTCGTCCGCCGCGACCGCACCGCCGTCGCCGCCGGCTTCGGCCTGCTCCGCCTCGCCGGCGCCCCCAGCCTCGGCTGGCTCGACGTCAAGACCTCCGGCGACGCCACCATCGAGCAGATCGACGCCGCCGTCGACGAGGAACTCGCCCGCTTCGCCGCCGAAGGCCCCACCCCCGAGGAACTCGAACGGGCCCAGGCCCAGATCGAGCGCGAATGGCTCGACCGGCTCACCACCGTCGCCGGCCGCGCCGACGAACTCTGCCGCTACGCCGTCCTGTTCGGTGACCCCAAGCTCCTGAACGACGCCCTCCCCAAGGTCCTCGACATCACCGCCGAGGAGGTCCAGGCCGTCGCCAAGGCCCGGCTCCACCCCGACAACCGGGCCGTCCTCGTCTACGAGCCCACCACGGCCGACGACACCGACGCCCCCGCCGCCACCGATGAGGAGGGTGCCGCCGCATGAGCACCGACTACGTCCCCGCCATGACGTTCCACCCCCAGCCCGAGCCCGGCACCCCCGGCCCCTGGGCCTTCCCCGCCCCCGAGCGCGCCGCCCTCGGCAACGGCATCACCGTCCTGCACTGCCACCGGCCCGGCCAGCAGCTCGTCGCCGTCGAGGTCCTCCTCGACGCCCCGCTCGCCGCCGAACCCGACGGCCTCGACGGCATCGCCGCCATCCTCGCCCGCGCCCTCAGCGAGGGCACCGACACCCTCACCGCCGAGGAGTACGCCGCCGAACTCGAACGCGCCGGCGCCACCCTCGACGCCCACGCCGACCACCCCTGCATCCGCGTCTCCCTGGAGGTCCCCGCCTCCCGCCTGCAGCGCGGCCTCTCCCTGCTCGCCGACGCCCTGCGCGCCCCCGCCCTCCCCGAGGACGAGATCGAGCGCCTCGTCGCCAACCGCCTCGACGAGATCGTCCACGAGCAGGCCAACCCCGCGCGGCGCGCCGCCAAGGCCCTCTACGCCGAGCTCTTCGACGGCGCCGACCGCCTCTCCCGGCCCCGCAGCGGCACCGCCGACACGGTCAAGGCCATCGACCGGGCCGCCGTCAAGGCCTTCTACGACGCCCACGTGCGCCCCGCCACCGCCACCGTCGTCGTGGTCGGCGACCTCACCGGCACCGACCTGCCCGCCCTCCTGGAGAGCACCCTCGGCACCTGGACCGGCAACACCGCCGAACCCTCCGCCCACGCCCCCGTCACCGCCGACGACCGCGGCCGCGTCGTCATCGTCGACCGCCCCGGCTCCGTCCAGACCCAACTCCTCATCGGCCGCATCGGCCCCGACCGCCACGACCCCCTCTGGGCCGCCCAGATCCTCGGCACCTACTGCCTCGGCGGCACCCTCACCTCCCGCCTCGACCGCGTCCTGCGCGAGGAGAAGGGCTACACCTACGGCGTCCGCTCCTTCGCCCAGCCGCTGCGCTCCGCCGCCGACGGCAGCGGCCGCTCGCTGCTCGCCATCAGCGGCTCGGTGGACACCGCCTCCACCGCCCCGGCGCTCGCCGACACCTGGACCATCCTGCGCACCCTCGCCGCCGAGGGCCTCACCGACGCCGAGCGCGACGAGGCCGTGCAGTTCCTGGTCGGCGTCGCCCCGCTGAAGTACGAGACCGCGGGCTCGGTCGCCGGCACCCTGGCCGACCAGGTCGAGCAGTACCTCGCGGACGACTACCAGGCCGAGGTCTACCGGCAGCTCGCCGAACTGCCCACCGCCGCCGCCACCGAGGCCGTCGTCGCCGCCTTCCCGCCGGACCGCCTGGTCACCGTGCTGGTCGGCGACGCCTCCGTCATCGCCGACGACGTGCGGGCCCTCGGCATCGGCGAGGTCACCGTCGTCAGCTGACCCCGCGGTTCCCGTGCGGCCCGGTGGAGCACCCGCTCCGCCGGGCCGTCGCGTTGTTAAATCCGTTGCGGGCCAGCGGCGTTCCGTGGATAGATATCCCCGGCACACACGGACGAACGACGACGAACGACGACGACGAACGAAGGGAGGCGGTCACCATGCGGGTCGAGCGAGCCATACGCCGACGCTCCCCAAGGCCGTCCTCCCCCTGTGCCCAGGGCGCCTGAGCCCCACCCCCGAACTTCCCCGAGCCGCACCGGGCTTCTTCGCGCGGCACCCCCTTCCCCGAACCACCCGACCGCTGGAGGTCGTTCAACCATGACGTACACCGAGGTGCCCGGAATCCGGGTCCCGATCCGGATGTGGACCGACCCGGCCACCGTCGAGGGCCAGGCCCTGCAGCAGCTGCGCAACATCAGCTCCCTGCCCTGGCTGCACGGCCTCGCCGTGATGCCCGACGTCCACCTGGGCAAGGGCGCGACCGTCGGCTCCGTCATCGCCATGAAGGGCGCCGTCTGCCCGGCGGCGGTCGGCGTCGACATCGGCTGCGGAATGAGCGCGGTGAAGACCTCCCTCACCGCCGAGGACCTCCCCGAGGACCTGTCCCGCCTCCGCTCCAAGATCGAGCAGGCCATCCCGGTCGGCCGCGGCCTCCACACCGACCCCGTCGACCCGACCAAGCTGCACGGCCTCCGGACGGCGGGTTGGGACGACTTCTGGCACCGGTTCGACGGCGTGGCCGGGGAGGTCAAGTGGCGCCGCGAGCGGGCGATGCAGCAGATGGGGACGCTCGGGGGAGGGAATCACCACATTGAACTATGTGTCGATGATAAGAAAAGTGTTTGGCTGACGCTGCATTCCGGTTCTCGTGGAATCGGCAAGGAACTGGCCGAGTACCACATGGGTGTGGCCCGGTCGCTGCCGCACAACCAGGGGCTGATCGACCGTGACCTCGCGGTGTTCATCTCGGAGACCCCGCAGATGGCGGCCTACCGGCAGGACCTGTTCTGGGCGCAGGAATACGCGCTGCACAACCGCTCGATCATGATGGCTCTCTTCAAGGACGTCGTACGCCGCGAGCTCCCGAAGGCGAAGGTGACCTTCGAGGACGAGATCAGCTGCCACCACAACTACGTGGCGGAGGAGCGGTACGACGGCCAGGACCTGCTGGTGACCCGCAAGGGCGCGATTCGCGCCCGGACCGGCGACTACGGCATCATCCCGGGGTCCATGGCCACCGGTTCGTACATCGTGCGCGGGCTGGGCAACGAGGCGTCGTTCAACTCGGCCTCGCACGGTGCCGGCCGCAAGATGAGCCGCAGCGCGGCGAAGAAGCGGTTCTCCACGCAGGACTTGGTGGAGCAGACCAAGGGCGTGGAGTGCCGCAAGGACAGCGGCGTCGTGGACGAGATCCCGGGCGCGTACAAGTCGATCGAGAAGGTCATGGCACAGCAGACCGATCTCGTCGAGCCGATCGCCCACCTCATGCAGGTCGTCTGCGTCAAGGGGTGATCGAATGAGGCGGCCCCCGACGAAGCCGGGGGCCGCCTTCACCGCTGCGGAAAGACTCTCGGACGTTTGGGGCCGACAAGTCGCCAGTGACGGACCTTGCAGCTCTTGAGCGTTCGCCCCAAGTGCGCGGAGGCCGTCTCCATGCTTGGTGCGGTGAGGATCACCTCGTCCTCCTCCGGGGTCCAGCTGCGCCGAGGGGGTGCGAATCCCATGGTCGATGGACGAACCCACACGCTGACTCGATCGGCACCGGCCTGCTTGCGGAGCAGCGCCAGGCAGCCCGGGTAGTAGAGGTCGGTGGCCAGGGCCACGGCGGCCTCGTTGAGGAAGAGGATGTTGTAGATGTTGTCGCGTTTGTTGCGGTTGAGCTTGCGCCGGGCTCCGCAGAGGCGTTCTGCATAGAGGGCAGTGAAGGCGGCCGTCGCGTCGCTCTTGGTGGCCAGGCCGACGAAGGGCAGTTCCTTGGACGTGAGGCCCACCGAGCCGTCGGCGTCGATGAGGCCGCGCAGGTAGTCGCGCTCGGAGAACGGCACCGTCGGCGGTGCGATGAGCTCGGACTTCCGCCCCACCGGCAGGCCGAGGTCCCGCAGTTCCTCGCGGAATTCGCGGGCGCAGACGGTCCACATCGCCGAGGTGTGCTCCGCTTTGAAGTTCGTGCTGCGCGTCCGGTACCGGATGCTGCTGTTGTACGGGCAGAGCCGCTGGAACTCCTCCAGGATGGGCGCGTCGCGCGCGGAGAGTTCCACGGAGAGCCGGCCGCGGTTGCGGGACTGCTCGGTGAGGTGTCCGTCCGCCTGGAGGAAGGCGAACATGTAGGCGTGCTCGGGTCGTTCGAGGTCGAAGAATGTCATGCGGCGAGCATCTGTGCGATCGATCGCCGAAGGAGCGCGACCGCTCGCCAGTTCGCTCAATGGTGTGGATGCGATCGATTCCGCGAACAGAAGCGCCCGGCAGTGTTAGGACTGCCGGGCGCTTCTGTCGGTCGAGTTGGCTCAGGCCGCGGCCGGGAGCTCGTCGAGGCCTTCCTGGACGAGCTTGGCGAGGCGGTCCAGGGCGTCGTCGGCGTTGTCGGCGTCGGAGGCGAGGATGACCTCGTCGCCGCCCTGGGCGCCGAGGCCGAGCAGGCCGAGCATGGAGGCGGCGTTGACGGGGTTGCCGCCTGGCTTGGCGATGGTGATCGGCACGCCGGTGGCCGTGACGGCCCGGACGAAGACGGAGGCGGGACGGGCGTGCAGGCCCTCGGCCCAACCGATGGTGACGCGGCGCTCAGCCATGAGACGTGCCTTTCCGGTGAAGCTGGTTACGGCCGTGCTCGGGGAAAGCGGCCATGTTGTCTAGACCAGTGTTGCACGCAGGCGGCCCCTGCGAGCCGCCGCGTTCGGGACTTGTGATTGTTTCTTTTCGGGGCATAAGGCCCGGCCGGCGGCCCTGCCCACCCTGCTGCCAGTGTGCGCCCGGCGCCATTCGGCTCGCTGCCGGATAACCTGACGAATGTGGACGACTCCGCAGTGGCGCAGCCCGAGCAGGACCCCGGTGACCGGGGGGAATCCGGACCGGATTACCCCCAGCACTGGGAGGCCGACATCCTGCTGCGGGACGGCGGTACGGCCCGTATCCGGCCGATCACGCCGGAGGACGCGGAGCGTCTGGTGGAGTTCTACGCACAGGTGTCGGACCAGTCCAAGTACTTCCGTTTCTTCGCCCCCTATCCCCGGTTGTCGGAGAAGGACGTCCGCCGTTTCACCCACCACGACTTCGTGGACCGGGTGGCGCTGGCGGTGGTGGTCCGGGACCGTTTCATCGCGACCGTCCGCTACGACCGGATCGACGCGCAGGGCCGTCCGTCCGAGGCCGGGACGGACGCCGAGGTGGCGTTCCTGGTGCAGGACGCCCATCAGGGCCGCGGGGTGGCGTCGGCGCTGCTGGAGCACATCGCGGCGGTGGCGCAGGAGCGCGGGATCCGCCGGTTCCAGGCGGAGGTGCTGCCGGAGAACCGGAAGATGGTGAAGGTCTTCACCGATGCCGGCTACACGCAGCGCCGCAGTTTCACCGACGGTGTGGTGCACCTGGAGTTCGATCTTGAGCAGACGGACCGTTCGCTGGCGGTGATGCGGGCGCGCGAGCACCGGGCGGAGGCGAAGTCGGTGCAGCGGCTGCTGACCCCGCGGTCGGTGGCGGTGATCGGGGTGTCGCGCAATCCGCAGACGGTGGGCCGGGCGATCCTGCGGGACCTGTTGGGCAGTGCCGACGACACGCGCCCGGTGTACGCGGTGAACCGCAACGCCCCGCCGGGCACCGGGCTGGACGGCGTCCCGGTGCACCGTTCGGTTCTGGACATTCCCGGGCCGGTGGATCTCGCGGTGATCGCCGTCCCGGAGGGGGCCGTCCCGGCGGCTGTCGCCGAGTGCGGCGCGCACGGGGTGCAGGGCCTGGTGGTGGTGACCGCCGGGTACGCGGAGACCGGTCCGGAGGGCCGGGACCGCCAGCGCGCGCTGGTGCGCCAGGCGCGGGCGGCGGGGATGCGGGTGATCGGCCCGAACGCCTTCGGCCTGATCAACACCGATCCGGACCGCCCGTTGAACGCCTCGCTGGCCCCGCAGCTGCCGGGCCGGGGCGGGTTCGGGATCTTCTGCCAGTCCGGCGCGATCGGGGTGGCCCTGCTGGAGTCGGCGCACCGCCGGGGCCTGGGGGTGTCCTCCTTCGCCTCGGTGGGCAACCGGTCGGACGTCTCCGGGAACGACTTCCTGCAGTACTGGGCGGAGGACGAGGCCACCGAGGTGGTGCTGCTCTACCTGGAGTCCTTCGGCAACCCGCGCAAGTTCACCCGGATCGCGCGCCGGCTGGCCGCGGTGAAGCCGGTCGTGGTGGTGAAGGGCGCCCGGCACACCGGCAGCCTGCCGCCGGGCCACGCGGTGCCGGCGACCGCGACGGGGCTGCGTGACGCGACGGTGGACGCGCTGTTCGAGCAGGCGGGCGTGATCAGGGTGGAGACGATCACCGAGCTGTACGACACCGGGGAGCTGCTGGCCCTGCAGCCGCTGCCGCCGGGGGACCGGGTCGCGGTGGTCGGCAACTCGGACTCGCTGGGTCTGCTGACCTACGACGCCTGCCTGAGCGCGGGCCTGCGGCCGCGCACGCCGGTGGACCTGACCACGGCCGCGACGGGCGAGAACTTCCGGATCGCGCTGGACGTGGCGCTGGCCGATCCGGCGGTGGACGCGGTGATCGCGGTGGCGATCCCGCCGATCGGCACGTCCGCGCACGCCTTCATGGGCGGCCGGCTGACCGGTCCGGACGATCCGGAGATGGGTTCGGACGATCCGGAGATCGCCGACGCACTGCTCGAAGCCAGCCGAAGGGCAAGGGAGTTGGGCAAGCCGCTGGTGCTCGCCCATCTGGCGTTGACCGATCTGCCGGTCCGGCTGCGCCCGGGGGGCGTGCCGGCGTTCGCGGCGCCGGAGCGGGCGGTGCGGGCGCTGGCGCACGCGGTGCACTACGCGCAGTGGCGGCGCCGGACGGCCGAGGCGGAGGAGACGGCCCGGGTGCCCGAGCTGGACCGGATCGACGAGCCGGGCGCCCGCGCGCTGGTCGAGGCGGCGTTGAGCACCCGGACGGCGATCGCCGCGCGGACGCAGCCGGGCGGCGCCCGGATCACCCTGCCGGACGCCGGGGCCCGCGAGCTGCTGGCCCGCTATGGCATCGACGTCTTCCCGGCGCTGCCGGCGCCGGACGAGGAGGCGGCCGTGCGGGCCGCGGCGACACTCGGCTATCCGGTGGCGTTGAAGGCCACCGCCCCGCATCTGCGCCACCGCCCGGACCTGGGCAGCGTGCGGCTGGACCTGACCGGCGAGCCCGGGCTGCGCCGGGCGCACCGCGAGCTGGACGCGCTGCTGGGCGGTGCGGCGCAGGCGGAGCTGGTGGTGCAGCGGCTGGCGCCGCGCGGGGTGGACACCGTGATCGGTGCCACGGTGGATCCGGCGGTCGGCGCGATCCTGTCGTTCGGCCTGGCGGGGGCGCCCGCCGAGCTGCTGGGCGATGTGGCGCACCGCTTGGTCCCGGCGACCGACCAGGAGGTGGCCGGGCTGGTCCGGGAGGTGCGGGCGGCGCCCCTGCTGTTCGGTTGGCGGGGTGCGGAGGCGGTGGACACCGGCGCGTTGGAGGAGTTGCTGCTGCGGGTGTCGCAGTTGGTGGACGACGTTCCGGAGATCGCCTCGGTGGATCTCGAACCGGTGGTCGTGGCCCCGTACGGGCTGGCGATCCTGGGGGCGCGGGTGCGGATCGCACCGCTGCCCGTCCGTAGCGATCTGGGCCCGCGCGCGATGAGCACCCTGTAACCTTCCTTGGTTGCGCCTGCCTGTGGGCGCTGTTGTCCGAAGCTCGGCGCCGTGCCGCCCGCTTCGTCGGCGGACCATGCCAGGATGGAGTTATGGCGAAGACCGGTACCACCAGCACTCAGGACCTGCGCTCGGCGATCGAGCGCAGCGGTTACTACCCGGCCCTGGTGTCCGAGGCGGTCGAGGCCGCGGTGGGCCCGGAGCCGATCAGCTCCTACCTGGTGCACCAGGAGACGACCTTCGACGCCAACGAGGTGCGTCGGCACGTGACGGTGCTGGTGCTGACCCCGACGCGGTTCGTGGTGAGCCACACCGACGAGCAGTCGGGGGACGCGGGCAGTCCGGCGGTGCCGTTCGCGACGACGTCGACGGAGAGCGTCCGGCTGGACCGGATCGGTTCGGTCGTGCTGAGCCGGATGGTCGCGAACCCGGAGACGTACACGCCGGGGACGCTGCCGCGCGAGGTGGTGCTGACGATCGGCTGGGGTGCGGTGCAGCGGCTGGACCTGGAGCCCGCGGGCTGTTCGGACCCGAACTGCGAGGCGGACCACGGCTACACGGGTTCGGCGACGGCTGACGATCTCTCACTGCGGGTGAGCGAGGCCGGTGACGGCCCGGAGACGGTGGCCCAGGCACTGGTGTTCGCCCGCGCGCTCTCCGACGCGACGATCAGCAACGGCCCGCGGGTCTGAGCGCCGCCGCCTTCGACTGCTACGAATCCGGTTTCATGTCCTTCGCACCTTCCGGCGGCTTCGACGCCTTCGAGATCCTCGACCCGGCCGCGGCTCCCGCGCCCCCGTACGGCAGCGGTTCGCTCTGCGACCTGTTGCCCTCGGTGGCGGCGGGCCTGGGCGTTCCGGGTTTCACCGCGACCCTGCCGATCGCCCCGGCGGACCGGGTGGTGGTGTTCCTGGTGGACGGCCTGGGCTGGGAGCTGCTGCTGCGGCACCCGGAGTACGCGCCGTTCCTGTCCTCGCTGGCCGGGAGTTCGATGGGTGGTTCGGGCCGCCCGCTGACCGCCGGTTTCCCGTCGACCACGGCGACCTCGCTGGCCTCGGTCGGCACCGGCACCCCGCCGGGGCTGCACGGTCTGGCCGGGTACACGGTCGCGGTGCCGGGCGCCGGTTATCTGATGAACCAGCTGCGTTGGCAGCCGCACACCGACCCGCACGTCTGGCAGCCGTACCCGACGGTCTTCGAGCGGACGGACGCCGCCGGGGTGGCGACCGCGCAGGTGTCCTCCCCGCTGTTCTCGCAGACGCCGCTGACCAGGGTGGCGCTGTCCGGCGGCACCTTCCTGGGCCGGACCACGGGCGAGGAGCGGATGGACCTGGCGGCCTCCTGGCTGGCCGAGCACGACCGGGCGCTGGTCTACACGTACGTCAGCGAGCTGGACGGTGCGGGCCACCGCTTCGGGGTGGACTCGGACGAGTGGCGGATGACCCTGGACGCGGTGGACCGGCTGGCCCGCCGGCTGGCCGAGCGGCTGCCGCCGCGTTCGGCGATGTACGTGACCGCCGACCACGGCATGATCGACATCGCGCCGGAGGACCGGATCGACTTCGACGAGGACTGGGAGCTGGGCGCCGGCGTGGCCCTGCTGGGCGGCGAGGGCCGGGCCCGGCACGTGTACGCGGTGCCCGGTGCGGCGGCCGACGTGTTCGCGGTCTGGAGCGAGGTGCTGGGCGACCGGATGTGGGTGGCCACCCGGGACCAGGCGATCGCGGCGGGCTGGTTCGGTCCGGTCGTGGACGAGCGGGTGTACGGGCGGATCGGCGACGTGGTGGCCGCGGCGCGGGACGACATCGCGATCACCGCCTCCCGCAACGAGCCGGGCGAGTCCGCGATGATCGGTCTGCACGGTTCGATGACCCCGGTCGAGCAGTTCGTGCCGCTGCTCGAAGTTCGCGGCTGAGCCAGGTCCTTGACTCTTCTGTGCCCGAACTCCCCTGATGTGAAAGGCCTTTGCTCCACCCATGGCTGAACTGGTGTTCTTCTCGGGCACGATGGACTGCGGCAAGTCGACGCTGGCGCTGCAGATGGACCACAACCACTCCGCCCGCGGCCGGCAGGGCCTCATCCTGACCCGCCACGACCGGGCCGGTGCGGCGACCATCTCCAGCCGGCTGGGCCTGCGGGCGGACGCGGTCGAGGTGACGGACGACTTCGACTTCCACGCGTACGTGGTGCACCGGCTCTCGGCGGGCGGCCGGGTGGACTACCTGATCTGCGACGAGGCGCAGTTCTTCGCCGCCGAGCAGGTCGACCAGTTGGCCCGGGTGGTGGACGAACTCGACATCGACGCCTACACGTTCGGGATCACCACGGACTTCCGCACCCGGCTGTTCCCCGGCTCCCAGCGGCTGATCGAGCTGGCCGACCGGGTGGAGGTGCTCCAGGTCGAGGCGCTGTGCTGGTGCGGTGCGCGGGCGACGCACAACGCCCGGACGGTGGGCGGGGTGATGGTGGTCGAGGGCGCCCAGGTGGTGGTCGGCGACATCTCGGTGAACGAGGACGAGGTCGGGTACGAGGTGCTCTGCCGCCGGCACCACCGCCGCCGGCTGACCGCCGCGACGGCCCGGGCCTCGGTGCTCTCCCCGGACGTGCTGCCCTTCGAGCAGCAGGTCTGAGTCCTGTCCTGGGCGCGCTAGCGGAGTTCCAGCACCGAGAAGTGCCCGCCCTGCGGGTCGGACAGCCGGGCGGCGCGGCCGCGGGCGGTGTCGTGCGGTGGGACCAGGACGCGGCCGCCGAGTCCGACGGCGTGCCGGGCGGTGGCGTCGGCGTCGCGGACGGCGAAGTGGACCCGCCAGCGGGGCGGATGGCCGCGCAGTTCGGCGCGGTGCCGGATGCCGGCGACCGGTTGCCCGTGCACGAGTAGCGCGGACTCGTCGTCGGCGTGCCGGACGGGGCGGTCGAGCACGGCGGTGTAGAAGGCGACGGCGCCGTCGGTGTCGGGGGTGAGCAGTTCGGTCCAGGCCGGTCCGCCGGGTTCGGGCCCGGCCTCCCGGCCGGTGTGCTCCTCGCCCTGCCAGAGGCCGAAGACGGCGCCGGAGACGTCGGCGGCGATGGCCATCCGCCCGGCGCGTTCGGCCTGGAGCGGCCCGACGGCCACGGTTCCGCCGCAGGAGCGCACCAGTTGGGCGGTGTGGTCGGCGTCGTCGACGGCGAAGTAGGTGGTCCACTGCACCGGGAAGCCGGTGGCGGTGGAGACGCCGAGGCCGGCGACCGGTGCCCCGTCGAGTTCGGCGCGGACGTAGGCGCCGAGCTGGCCGGGGCCCGGGGTGTAGGTCCAGCCGAGCAGGTCGGCGTAGAACGCGCGGGCGCCGGCCAGGTCGTCGGTCAGCAGGCTGACCCAGCAGGGGGTGCCCTGGGCCAGTCGGAGTTCCACCGCGGGCAATGCGGGCCTCCTCATGGGTGGTTGGCGCAATGGGTGGTTGGCGCACGGAAATCCTCGCGCGCGAGGGTGATGCTTCCACTCTGGCGCGCGTCGAACCCTCGGGCCGCGCGGAAATTCCGGCAAAGAGCGCACAAAGAGCGGCGGGGTGGCGGCGCTGCGCGACAATGGCCGCCATGACCACCTACAACGACGGTTCCCCGCTGATCTCCGCGGCCGGGCTGGCGCAGGCGCTCGCCTCCGCGCGCCCGCCGGTGCTGTTGGACGTGCGCTACCGGCTGGTCGGTGCCGCGCAGTCCGGCCCGACCGCCGTCGAGGAGTACCGGGCCGGGCACCTGCCCGGCGCCCGCTTCGTCGATCTGGACCGGGACCTCGCGGCCCCGCCGGGCGCCCCCGGCCGGGGCGGCCGCCACCCGCTGCCGGACCCGGAGGAGTTCGGCGCGGCGATGCGCCGCCTGGGGGTGGACTCCGACCGCCCGGTGGTGGTGTACGACGGCGCGGCCTCGCTGGCGGCGGCCCGCGCCTGGTGGCTGCTGCGCTGGGCCGGGCACCGGGACGTCCGGGTGCTGGACGGCGGTTACGCGGCCTGGTCGGCGGCCGGACTGCCGGTGACGGCGGAGGTTCCGGCGCCGGCGGAGGGTGATTTCAAGCCGGTCCCGGGGCAGTTGCCCGTGGTGGACGCGGACGGCGCGGCGGCCTGGGCGCGCGGTGCGCTGCTGCTGGACGCCCGGGCGGGGGACCGCTACCGGGGCGAGAGCGAGCCGGTGGACCCGCGCGCCGGGCACATCCCGGGCGCGGTGTCGGCGCCGACGGCCGAGAACGTGGCGGCCGACGGGCGGTTCAGGTCGGCCGCGGAGCTGACGGCGCGGTTCCGCGCGCTGGGCGCGGGTGAGCGGGAGACGGCGGTGTACTGCGGCTCGGGGGTGACGGCGGCGCACCAGATCCTGGCGCTGGAGGTGGCGGGCCTGTCGGCGACGCTGTACCCGGGGTCGTGGAGCGAGTGGTCGAGCGACGAGGCCCGCCCGGTGGCGGTGACCGACCAGCCGGGCTGAGTCCGGGCGTGCGTCAGGGGCGGGAGGCCCGGCCTCCCGCCCCTGACGTCAGGGCTGCTACTCCTGCTTCTTGCGCCGGCTGCCGAAGACGATCTCGTCCCAGCTGGGCACGGTGGCCCGGCGGCCGGGCCGGACGCCGTCCGCCTCGGCCTGGCGGTCGGTGGTGCCGACCAGGCGCTCGCGGTGCGGGGCGACGGCCCGCGGCATCAGGATGTCGGCGTAGGCCGAGCCCGCGCCGACCGCCGGTGCGGCGGCCGCGGCCGCCTCCTCGCTCTCCTCGGCGACCTCTGCGGGTACCGGTTCGATCGGGGCGGGGCCGACGGCGAGGTCGCCGCGGAAGGCGGGGACCACGTCGAGCAGGCTGGTCAGGGAGTCCCTGGACTCGGCGGTGGCCTCGCGGGACTCGCGGACTTCGCGGGCGGACATGATGCGGTCGGCGGAGGGCCGGTCGATCATCGGGCGGGGCGGCCGGTCCTGGGGGAGCCGGGCGATCCGCGGGATGAACGGGAAGACCGACTCCTCCTCGCGCTCGACGTTCTCGCCGATCAGCGCGCGGGCCTCGTCGTCGTTGGGCTGGACCAGGCGCCGGGGCGGGTCGTACGTCCAGGAGGCGCTGCGGCCCTCGTCGTCGGCACGGTAGGCGAGGATGACCTCCCAGGTGCCGTCGTCGCGCCGCCAGGAGTCCCAGCGTTCGGTGTCCTTCTCGGCGCCGCGCAGCGCGAGCCGCTCGGCGACGGCCTCGCCGAGCTGGGGCCCGGTGGATTCGCCGTTGCGGCGGATGGCGGTCTTGCGGGCGCGTTCGGCCATGAAGGCGCGCTCGGCGAGGACCGGACCCTCGAAGCGGCGGACCCGGTCGACGGAGATGCCGGCGGCCTGGGCGACCTCCTCGGCGGAGGCACCGGCTCGTATCCGGGCCTGGATGTCCCGGGGCCGCAGATGGCTCTCGACCTCGATCTCGATCTGGCCGAGGCGCGGACGATCCCCGCGGATGGCGGCGCGCAGCCGCTCGTCGATGGGAAGGGTGTACTCCGTGCTGTCGGCAGCCTTGAGCACCAGCCGTGTGCCGTCGTTGCTGACGGCCACAACCCGCAGTTCGGGCACGGTTACCTCCCGGGTGGTGCCTGCCGACGTCACCTGCGTCGCTGCTCCCGTACTGAGTGTGGCCTGCCCACTCGCGACTGGCCACAACCTTGCTGAGTTCCCCGGCGTGTCGGGCATACGCCCGGTCACGCCGCTGTGGCACGGTTGCCTTTTTGCCACGCCATCCGTCGACGTCGCGCCTGGGTGCCCCGGCCGTCCTCGCACGCGGAGTGTTCGCGACGGTCCGGGACGGGCGTCGCCGTGCGTGCCTGTTCCGTGGCTCTTCGTCAAGCTGCCGGTGTGGGCGCAGTCGACAAGTCGACCCAAGGCTCAGGCTTTACGAACAGTACTCCATTCGTGGCATCCGAAGGGGCGGCTCGCCGCTCAAGTCTCCCGCGATTCACGGGAATCTCAAGAGCGCATGCCCCCAACGGCGGACCACCGGCGGGTGAACGGTGATCATCTTCACATATATCGGGGCCGGAGAACCGCATTTTCGTCCCTTGTGTCCTTCTTTGGGCAAGATGGAGTGACTTGTTCGAGGAACAGTCGTACGGACCGAGGGATGTTGATGCCGGAGCGGAGCCCCGCCGAGGAGGGCGGCAAGAAGGAGCGCAGGCGGATCGATCTGAGTGTGGCTCAGGTCGCGGCGAGTGCGCTGGCCACGGTGGTGGGGGCGCTGTTCGCCTCCGAACTCGGCGTGTACGGAACGATCCTGGGTGCGGCGGTGGTCAGTGTCGGGGCCACCACCGGCGGTGCGGTGTTCCAGCACATCTTCCGGCGCACCGGCGAGCAGCTGCGTGAGGCGGTGGTGGACCGGGGGCCCGGCCACGCCGTGAACGGGCTGCGCCAGGTGCCGGAGCGCCCGGTGGAGCCGGCGCCGTCGGCGATCTCCTCGGAGTGGAACGAGCCGCAGGTGGTCCGGGCGCGTCGGCGGTGGACCTGGAAGACCTACGCGGCCGTGTCGGGGCTGGTGTTCGTGGTGGCGATGACGCCGATCCTGGCGTTCGAACTGGCCACCGGGCAGCCGGTGTCGGCGACGGTGAAGGGCGAGTCGGGCAACGGCACCTCCTTCGGCGGCGTGGTGAGCCCGAAGTCCCCCTCCCCGCGGGAGGCGCCGCCGGCGGAGCGGCTCTCCACCGGCGGCGGGCACGGCTCGGAGCCCTCGCCGTCCGGCGGTGCCTCGGCCCCGCCGACGACGCGGCCGAGCCGGGAGCCGAGCACGGGCCCGAGCACGAGCCCGAGCGGTGGGGCCGGTGAGCACGGCGGCGGTACGGCCTCGCCCTCGGCGGGCCCGAGCGCGACGCCGTCGGCCGGTTCGTCGCCGACCGCGGACGGCGGGAAGCCCTCCGGCACCTCCGGCGGGGCGAGCCCGCAGCCGCCGGTGCCGAGCAATGCCCCCGCCTCCGTGGCCCCGCCGCAGCCCGCGGCGCCGACCCAGGGCGCCACCCCGTGATCAGGCGCCGAGGACCCGGCGCAGGTAGTCGTTGCCGAACACGCGCTGCGGGTCGACCTCGTCGCGCAGGGCGGTGAAGTCGCCGAAGTGCGGGTAGGCGCCGGACAGGTACTCGGCGTCCCGGGTGTGCAGCTTGCCCCAGTGCGGGCGGCCCTGGTGGGCGCACATCAGCTGTTCGACGCCGGTGAAGTAGCCCTGGTCGGCGGTGCCCCGGTAGAGGTGGACGGCGATGTAGGCGCTGTCCCGACCGGAGGCGGTGGAGAGCCAGAGGTCGTCGGCGGGGGCGAAGCGCACCTCCACCGGGAAGCCGATCTTCCAGTCGGAGCGCTCGACCAGGGCCTTCAGTTCGCGCAGCACCCCGGCGACGGCCGCGCGCGGCACCGCGTACTCCATCTCCACGAAGCGCACCTTGCGCGGGCTGGTGAACACCCGGTGCGCGGTGTCGGTGTAGCTGCGGTCGGACCAGGCGCGGCTGGCCAGCGAGGCGATGGCGGGGATGCTGGCGGGGAAGCGCCGGCCGACCCGGCAGGCGCCTTCCCAGACGGTGTTGGAGAGGAAGTCGTCCTCCAGCCACTCCTTGAACCGGGTCAGCGGGGCGGCCGGGCCCTGGCTGCGGTTGTTGCGCTTGGTGGCGCAGCGGTCGGTGTGCGGGAACCAGTAGAACTCGAAGTGCTCGTTGACCGCGGTGAGGTCGTCCAGCCGTTCCAGCACCTCGTCGAAGGCCATCGGCTGCTCGTGCGCGGTGAGCAGGAAGGCCGGTTCGACGGCGAAGGTCAGGGCGGTGATCACGCCGAGGGCGCCGAGGCCGAGCCGGGCGCCCTGGAAGAGCCGGGGGTGCTCGGTGGGGGAGCAGCGCCGGACGCTGCCGTCGGCGAGGACGATCTCCAGGGCGCGGATCTGGGCGGCGAGCGAGCCGGAGTCGCGGCCGGTGCCGTGGGTGCCGGTGCTGGTGGCGCCGGCCACGGTCTGCACCTCGATGTCGCCCATGTTGGTGAGGGAGAGGCCCTCGGCGGCGAGGATCCGGTTGAGCCGGGCGAGCGGGAGGCCGGATTCGACGGTGATGGTGCCGGCCTCGCGGTCGATCTCGCGGACGGCGGTGAGCGCGTGCGGGCGGAGCAGGACGCCGTCGCCGGCGGAGGCGATCGAGGTGAAGGAGTGGCCGGAGCCGACGGCCTTGACGGTGCGGCCCTGTTCGGTGGCGCGCAGGATCTCCTTGGCCAGTTCCTCCGCGGTGCCGGGGGTGGCGGCCCGGGCGGGCCGGGCGCTCTGGTTCCCGGCCCAGTTGGTCCACCGGGTGGGGGTCGCGGTACTGGCCTGGGGCATGGCGCCGCCTCCTGCTCCGTGGCCGACCGGGGTCGGCGCGGTCCGGGGCGGTGGGGGCCGCCCTACCCGCGGGTAGGCCCGCGGGTAGGGAGAGATTAGTCAGTTCACCGTTCGAGGTCTACGGTCTGTTCGGCCGCTTCGGCGGGCTCGTCGACGGCGAGTCCGGCGCGCAGCCGGCCCAGTCCGGCGAGCGCGGTGACCACGCCGAAGACCCCGGCGGTCAGGGGCACCCAGTAGCCCGCGGCGGAGCCGGCGGCGTCTACCACCCAGCCGCCGGCGGAGGAGCCGACGGCGACGCCGAGGGCGAGCCCGGTGGTCGTCCAGGTCATGCCCTCGGTCAGCTGGGCGGCCGGGACGAGCCGTTCGACCAGGGCCATCGCGGTGATCAGGGTGGGGGAGATGGCGATGCCCGCGATCAGCAGCGCGCCGCCGACCGCGATCAGCCCGCCGACTCCGCGCACCGACTCGGCGACCAGCAGCAGCGGCGCCATGCTGAGCGCCATGAACAGGACGCCGGCGAAGAAGCGGCCGGCCATCGAGCCGGTGAGCTTGAGGGTGCCGAACACCACGCCGGCCAGGCAGGAGCCGAGCGCCCACAGCGCGAGGATCACGCTGGCGATGGACTTGTGCCCCTGGGTTTCGGAGTAGGCGACGGTGACGACCTCGACCGAGCCGAAGATCGCGCCGGTGGCGACGAAGGTGAGGATCAGCACCTGGAGGCCGCGGTTGAGGATCACCGAGCCGCCGGCGTGCCGGGCGCCCGGGTGGACCGGCGGTTCGGTGGCGCGCTGCCCGGCGAAGAGCAGGACGCCGACGGCGAGGAAGACCCCGGCGAGCAGGACGCCGGCCTCGGGGAAGACGGAGGTGGCCAGGCCGATGGAGAGGATCGGGCCGACGATGAAGCAGACCTCGTCGACGACGGCCTCGAAGGAGTACGCGGTGTGCAGCTTGGGGGCGTCGTCGCGGTACAGGTGGGCCCAGCGGGCGCGGACCATCGCGCCGGTGCTCGGCATGACGCCCATGCCGGCCGCGAAGACGAAGAGCGTCCAGTCCGGCGCCTTGAACCGGGCGCACAGCAGCAGGCCGACCACGGCGACGATGGTGAGCGCCATGGCCGGGACGATTATTCGGCGCTGCCCGTGCCGGTCCACCAGCCGGGAGACCTGCGGGCCGAGCAGCGCGGCGGAGATCGCCAGGGTCGCCGACACCAGGCCCGCCACCCCGTAGGAGCCTCTCAGCTGGGAGAGCATGGTCACGATGCCGATGCCGGTCATGGAGATCGGCAGTCGGGAGACGAAGCCGGTGGAGGAGAAGGCCAGACTGCCGGGGGAGGCGAATATCTGGCGGTAGCTGGACAGCACGGGAGCTCCGCGGGGGTAAGGAACGAGGCTGGCGAACACAGCTTACGTACCTTGGCAAACAGTATTTTCCGGACATCCTCGCAGCCCTGACGGGGTCTCCGGCCCCTCAATGGCAGGATCGGTGCCATGTCCGACGCGCGCAAACCCTCACCGTCCGGCGCCGCCCCGGCAGCACCGCAGCCGTACGACGCCCTGCTGCTGCTCTCCTTCGGCGGGCCCGAGGCCCCCGAGGACGTCGTCCCGTTCCTGGAGAACGTGACCCGGGGCCGCGGCATCCCCAAGGAGCGGCTGAAGGAGGTCGGCAAGCACTACTTCCTGTTCGGCGGGGTCAGCCCGATCAACGAGCAGAACCGTGAACTGCTCGCCGCGCTGCGCAAGGACTTCGCCGAGCACGGCCTGGACCTGCCGGTCTACTGGGGCAACCGGAACTGGGCGCCCTACCTGGTGGACACCCTGCGCGAACTGGCCGCCGACGGCCACCGCCGCGTCGCCGTCCTCGCCACCAGCGCCTACGCCGGCTTCTCGGGCTGCCGCCAGTACCGGGAGAACCTGGCCGACGCGCTGGCCGCCCTCGCCGCGGAGGGCCTGCCCGAGCTGCGGGTCGACAAGCTGCGGCACTTCTACAACCACCCCGGGTTCGTCGAGCCGATGGTCGACGCCACCCTGGCCGCCCTGGCGCGGCTGCCCGAGGACGTCCGGGCCGGCGCCCGGCTGGCGTTCACCACCCACTCCATCCCGGACGCCATGGCCGAGACCTCCGGCGCCCCGGACGACCCGGCCCGCGGCCGCCCCGGCGGCGCGTACGTCGCCCAGCACCTGGACGTCGCCCGGCTGATCGCCGAGGCCGTCGCCGAACGCACCGGCGTCGCGGACCGGCCCTGGGAGCTGGTGTTCCAGAGCCGTAGCGGCGCCCCGCACACGCCGTGGCTGGAACCGGACATCTGCGACCACCTGGAGGCCCAGCACGCCGACGGCGCGCCCGCCGTGGTGATGGTCCCGATCGGCTTCGTCTCCGACCACATGGAGGTCAAGTACGACCTCGACACCGAGGCCGTCGCCAAGGCCGCCGAACTCGGCCTGCCGGTGGCCCGCGCCGCCACCGTCGGCGCCGATCCGCGGTTCACCGCCGCGGTGCGCGAACTGGTCCTGGAGCGGGCCGCCGCCGAGCGCGGCGAGCCGGTGACCCGCTGCGCCCTCGGCGCGCTCGGCCCCAGCCACGACGTGTGCGCGGTGGCCTGCTGCCCCAACCCGCGAGCCCCCCGCCCGGCCGCCGCCGAGCGCTGACCGCCCGTCCCGTTCCCCCCGGAGGAGAGACCCGTGCCCACCCCCGCCCTGCCCGACGACCGGCTCCTCGACGACCTGCTGGAGGTCGCCCTGGACGCGGCCCGGCAGTCCGGCGCCCTGCTGCGCGACGGCCGGCCCGCCGACCTCGGTGTGGCCGGCACCAAGAGCAGTCCGGTCGACGTGGTGACCGAGATGGACCTCGCCTCCGAGAAGCTCGTCCTGGAACTGATCACCGAGCGCCGCCCCGAGGACGGCTACCTCGGCGAGGAGGGCGCCGAGCGGCCCGGCACCAGCGGGGTGCGCTGGGTCGTCGACCCGCTCGACGGCACGGTCAACTACCTGTACGGGCTGCCCTCCTGGGCGGTCAGCGTGGCCGCCGAGCTGGACGGCCGGGCGGTCGTCGGCGTGGTGTACGCGCCGGCCCGCGGCGAGCTGTTCCACGCCGTCCTCGGGCGCGGCGCCCAGCTCGACGGCCGGCCGCTCTCCACCCGCCCGGCCCCGCCGTGGGGCCAGGCGCTGATCGGCACCGGCTTCAACTACGTCCAGTCGGTGCGGACCCGCCAGGCCGAGGTGCTGCTGTCCCTGATGCCCGAGGTGCGGGACATCCGCCGGGGCGGGGCCGCCGCGGTGGACCTGTGCGACGTCGCCGCCGGGCGGCTGGACGGCTACTACGAGCGCGGCCTCGCCCCCTGGGACCGCGCGGCCGGCTGCCTGATCGCCGCCGAGGCCGGGGCCCTGGTCGGCGGCCGCCCCGGGCACGGCCCGGACGGCGAGCTGACCGTGGCCGCCGCCCCGGGCGTGTACCAGCCGCTGCAGGAGCGGCTGGCCGCGCTGCGCGCCTGGGCGGACTGAGGACGCGTCCTCAGTCCTGGACAGCGAAGAGCCCTGGCATACGGGGGATGCCAGGGCCTGGGGTTTTCGCACGACCCCCGCAGGGCCGCTGGTGCCGGAGGTCCGGCGTCGGGTCGGAAGGTCGGGTGGATCAGGCGGCGGTGCGGTGGCGCTCCAGCACGGTGTCCACGCCGTGCTCGGCGGCGAGCCGGCGGAGGTCGTCCAGCTCGGACTGCTCCACCTCGGCGAGGAACTCGTCCCCGGCCTCGATCGCGCGGTGCAGATCCTGCTCGGCGTTGGCTATGCGCTGCAGGATTCCGGCCTTGAAGGCGTCCATACGGGCCCCCTTACTGTGTCGGACGTGCACGGTCGTACGTTCTCCGCCCCGAGGAGGTGTGGCCAGCGGCAGCGCCCCGTCCGGCAGGTCGTGGATCTCCGGTCGAGCGCGGAGACGGCCTTCGGCCGCTCCCGGTGACGTCCCAGCCCCAGGGCCGGCGCGGATGAACGCACGGCGGGTGGGTGCGATCGGCCAACAGCCAGATCGCGGGTGTGAAGCTGTCCTCCCCGCCGGGGAGATGGGGAAACCTTCCGGCCCGAGAAAGTTGCCTGTGTCACAGTCCAACCGGACTGGTCCCGACACGAACGGTCATCACCCGCTGCCAACGCTCCGTGCCTGGGCGGCAGCTTATCGCTGCTTTACCGGCGGACCAGGCAGGATGGAGGCACCGTCGGAGCCGCGCGTCCGCTTCCGGGGCCGGCCTGGAGAAGGGACAACGATCGTGCGGGTTCTCGTCGTCGAGGACGAGCAGTTGCTCGCCGAGGCTGTCGCCACCGGCCTGCGCCGCGAGGCGATGGCCGTCGACGTGGTGTACGACGGGGAGGCCGCGCTCCAGCGCATCGCGGTCAACGACTACGACGTCGTGGTCCTGGACCGCGACCTCCCGCTGGTCCACGGCGACGACGTCTGCCGCAAGGTGGTCGAACAGGGCCTGGCCACCCGGGTGATCATGCTGACCGCCTCCGGCGACATCAGCGACCGGGTCGAGGGCCTGGAGATCGGCGCGGACGACTACCTTCCGAAGCCGTTCGCCTTCAGCGAACTCGTCGCCCGGGTAAGGGCGCTGGGCCGCCGTGCGACCGTCCCGCTGCCCCCGGTGCTGGAGCGGGCCGGCATCTCGCTCGACCCGGGCCGCCGCGAGGTGATCCGCGAGGGCCGCACCGTCCAGCTCGCCCCCAAGGAGTTCGCCGTCCTGGAGGTGCTGATGCGGGCCGGCGGCGCCGTCGTCTCCGCCGAGCAGCTGCTGGAGAAGGCCTGGGACGAGCACACCGACCCGTTCACCAACGTCGTGCGCGTCACCGTGATGACGCTGCGCCGCAAGCTCGGCGACCCGCCGGTGATCGTCACCGTCCCGGGCTCCGGCTACCGGATCTGACCGGACCCGCCGGACCACCTGACCGGATCCGAGCGGACCGGACCGGATCCGTTCGCCGGGCCCGGTCGGACTCCACCCACCCCGCGCCCGCCCCGGCGGACGCCCCGAGAGGACCATCATGACCACCCCGCCCCCGGCCGGCGGGCCCTCCGGCGCGCCCGCCGGCGGCCCGCGCGCCGTACCGCCCAAGCCCCAGCACCCCCCGCGCGCGCCCCAGCCCGGTCGCTACACCCCCGGCGACGGCATGCTCGCCTGGCTGCCCTTCCGGCCGACCATCCGGATGCGGCTCACCCTGCTCTACGGCGGCATGTTCCTGATGGCCGGCGTGGTCCTGCTGCTGCTGATGTACGTGTTCTTCCAGGACGCCGTGAACAACCTGGCGCCGCGCACGTTCCAGTTCGACGGCAGCCTGCGGGTCAACGGCGTCCCGATGAACAGCGCGCAGTTCAACCAGGAGCAGGCCGGCGACTACCTGCTGCGCTCCAACTCGGCGCTCAACACCCTGCTGCGCAAGTCGCTCACGATGCTGGTCTGCCTCGCCGTGATCGCCTTCGCGGCCGGCTACGCGCTGGCCGGCCGGGTGCTGCGCCCGCTCGGCCGGATCACCCGCACCGCCCGCGACGTCGCCTCCTCCGACCTGCACCGGCGGATCGAGCTGGACGGGCCGGACGACGAGCTCAAGGAACTCGCCGACACCTTCGACGACATGCTGGACCGGCTGGACCGGTCCTTCGACTCCCAGCGCCGCTTCGTCGCCAACGCCTCGCACGAACTGCGCACCCCGCTGGCGATCAACCGCACCCTGCTGGAGGTCCAGCTCTCCGACCCGGCCGCCTCGCCCGACCTCCAGCAGCTCGGCAAGACCCTGCTGGCCACCAACGAGCGCAGCGAACAGCTGGTGGAGGGCCTGCTGCTGCTCGCCCGCAGCGAGAACGAGCTGACCGACCGCCGCCCGGTGGAGCTCTCCGAGGTGGCCACCCGCGCCCTGGAGCAGACCAGGGCCGAGGCGGACCGGCGCGAGGTCGAGCTGCGCTCCAAGCTCGCTCCGGCCGTGGTCGCGGGCAACGGCGTGCTGCTGGAGCGGCTGGCGCTCAACCTGCTGCAGAACGCCGTCCGGTACAACACCCCCGGCGGCTGGGTCGAGCTGGCCACCGCCGAGGTGCCCGGCGGCGGCGAGCTGGTGGTGTCCAACACCGGCCCGGTGGTGCCCGGCTACGAGCTGGAGCACATCTTCGAGCCGTTCCGCCGGGTCAAGGGCGCCGACCGCACCCGCAGCGACAAGGGGGTCGGGCTCGGCCTGTCCATCGTCCGCTCGGTGGTGCGCGCCCACGGTGGCACCATCGAGGCCACTGCGCGCGCCGGTGGCGGCCTCACCATGCGGGTCCGGATCCCCAACCCCTGACCCCGCC
Organism: Kitasatospora sp. NPDC058243; assembly: GCF_042882025.1. Lineage (NCBI taxonomy): Bacteria > Bacillati > Actinomycetota > Actinomycetes > Kitasatosporales > Streptomycetaceae > Kitasatospora > Kitasatospora sp. NPDC058243. The sequence goes on along the minus strand of NZ_JBHVWW010000045.1, from coordinate 4,899 downwards.
CGCCGGGCCCCTCCCGGCCCCGCCGTGCCCTCCCCGCCGCCGCGCTCCGTAAGCGACCGTTCACCGCCGCCCCCGTCAGGCCCGTCAAGACGACATAAGGCCTGGCGGGGGCGGCTTGTCATTTCCTGCCCGAGCAACTTACGGTGTCGTAACCTACGGAACCGTAAGTGCGTCCGCAGACGTGCCCGCCCAACGCGCCCGTCCCGCGCGTGCCGTCCCCCAGGAGCAAGACCGTGACCATCGCCCCTGTGCAGAGCAGCGCCTCCCTCGGATCGACCGGCTGGACCGACGCCCGGCTGATCCTGGCCCTCGAAGAGGTCGTGGAGAAGGAGCTCAACCGCCACCTCGCCGTGGCCAAGGAGTGGATGCCGCACGAGTTCGTGCCGTGGAGCCAGGGCCGCGACTTCGACGGCGTGCTGGGCGGCGACGCCTGGGCCGTCGAGCAGTCCCACGTGACGCCGCTCGGACGGGTGTCGCTGGTGGTGAACCTGCTGACCGAGGACAACCTCCCCAGCTACCACCACGAGATCGCCAGCATGTTCGGCCGCGAGGGCGCCTGGGGCACCTGGGTGCACCGCTGGACCGCCGAGGAGGGCCGGCACGGGATAGCCATTCGCGACTTCCTGCTCGCCACCCGGGCCGTCGACCCGGTGGAGCTGGAGCGGGCCCGGATGAGCCACATGTCCGAGGGCTTCGAGTCCGACAACGCGCACAGCATGCTGCAGTCCGTCGCGTACGTGGCCTTCCAGGAGCTCGCCACCCGCATCTCGCACCGCAACACCGGCAAGTACGCCGGCGACCCGCTCTGCGACCAGCTGCTGGCGAAGATCGCCAACGACGAGAACCTCCACATGGTCTTCTACCGGAACCTGCTGAAGGCCGCCCTGGAGATCGCCCCCGACCAGGCCATGCGGGCCGTGGCCGACGTGGTCACCGACTTCCGGATGCCCGGCCACGGCATCCCCGGCTTCGAGCGGGCCGCCGCGCAGATCGCCCTCGGCGGGGTCTACAACCTGCGCATCCACCACGACGACGTGCTGCAGCCGGTGCTGCGCCACCTGCGCGTGATGGAGATCGGCGGCCTCGGCCCGGAGGGCCAGCTGGCGCAGAACGAGCTCGGCGTCTTCCTGGACGGGCTGGACGGCCAGGCGCGCAAGTTCGAGGAGCGCCAGGCCGCGATCCTGGCCCGCCGGGCAGCGCGCAGGAGCGCAGACTAGGGTGTTCGGCGGAGCAGTCGAAGTGGGTGGATTTTCCGTGGTTTGCCCTGGAAGATTCTGAACGTGACCAAGCTCACATCGTGTCGCTCCGTGACTTCACTCGACCTCGGAGAGTGATCGTCCGAGCTGGGGTGCCGATCGCAGTCCGTGACCGGATTTCGGGTCAGTACCCGGCCGGATGATTGGTCGGCACCCCAGGTGGGCAAGGGAATGGACGAGCGTCAGCGCGGCCCGTGCTCACTGTGAGTGGCCGCCGAGCGGATGCTGGAGGAGGCTGGCGATGGCCCAGCGTGAGGCCTCCCGCAGCCTGGTGGATCACCCCAACGGACCCCTGGCTGAGTGTCGATTGAGTAACAGGGCTTGAAGTAAGGCAAAATCTCCGCCTCGGGTCGGGCACAAGACCGACCCCCCATGCGTTACGTGCGCTGGAGATACCGCACACACCGCACAAACCCGGAGGGGGAGAGCGAACAATGGCAACGGACTACGACACCCCACGCAAGACCGACGACGAGCTCAACGAAGACAGCATCGAGGAACTCAAGGCTCGGCGGAACGACAAGGGCGGCGGCTCTGTCGACGTCGACGAGTTCGACGCGGCCGAGGGCATGGAGCTCCCGGGCGCAGACCTCTCGAACGAGGAGCTCGCGGTCCGGGTGCTGCCGAAGCAGGCCGACGAGTTCACCTGCATGAGCTGCTTCCTGGTGCACCACCGCAGTCAGCTGTACAGCGAGAAGAACGGCAACCCGATCTGCCGGGACTGCGGCGCCTGAGCACCGCGGCGGACAGGGCCCGGCACCCGCGGCTTCCGCGGGGCCGGCACAGCGCCCCTTCCGGCCCCGGGCAGCGGGGCCGGACGGCAGGTCCGGGAGTCGTCCTGACGGACGGCACCGGGAGGACGGAGTCGGCCATGAGCACGTCGGCCGGCACAAAGTCGTAGGGACGGTCCCGCATCAGCGGAACCGTCCCTCTCCGTTTTTCGGGCCTGTGCGCGTCCGGGGCTGCCCCCGGGCGTGCGCGGGTCCCTCCGCCAGGTGCTGTCCGGCAGGATCGGCCGGAGAGCCCCTAGGTGCGGGCGCCGCGACGGGCCTCCTCCAGCGCCTCCGCCAGCTTCATCGGCGAGCGGGTCGACAGGTAGAGGTAGGGCGTCGGGTCGGACGGGTCGGTCACCTCGATCCGCAGCGCCGTCGGGACGTAGCTGCGCAGCAGCATGAAGGCGCGCGGGTTGGCCTTCGGCCCGCGCCAGGCCACCGCCTCGGCGGGGCTCAGCGGGTGCGCGGTGCCCAGGGCGTCCACCGGGATCCGGGCCGGCCCGGCCACCAGTGAGCCCTGCACCACGCGGATCCGGACCGAGCCGTAGCTGCTGATCGCGACCGCGCCGGCGGCGATGCCGACCACCAGCCCGACCAGCGCGGCCAGACCGCCGACCCGCAGCAGGATCAGGGCGAGCGTGAGCCCGGTCGCGACCGGGAGCAGCCACCAGGAGCGCGGCACCGTGAGGCGTTCGTCGTACATGCCCCCATTGTGGGCGCCCTGACGCCGGCACCGGGACGCCACCCCCACCGGCCGCGCGCCTACCCCTGGGTAGGCTGGGGCCCCGTGACCGGTTCGACCACCCCCACCGCCCCCGCCGACCGGCCGGCGCCCGCGCTGCCGCCGTCCCCGACCACCCCGCCGCCGGACGCCGTACTGCCGCCGCGCGCCCCCGAGGCGCCCGCCCCCGGCACCCGGCTCGGCTCCCACTACGAGCACTGCTTCGGCTGCGGACCGCAACACCCCGGCGGGCTGCGGATCGACGCGGTCGCCGGCGAGGGACTCGACGTCACCGCCGAGTTCGCCGTCCGGGACGTCCACCAGGGCGGCCCGGGCCTGGCCCACGGCGGAGTGCTGACCACCGCCATGGACGAGACCCTCGGCACGCTCAACTGGCTGCTGCACGCCCCCGCCGTCACCGGCCGGCTGGAGACCGACTTCCTCTGCCCCGTCCCGGTCGACTCGGTGCTGCACCTGCGCGCCTGGGTCACCGGCGTCCACGGCCGCAAGATCTACAGCGCCGCCGAGGCGCGCATCGGCGGCCCCGACGGACCGGTCGCGGTGCGGGCGCAGGCGCTCTTCATCCAGGTGAAGCTGGAACACTTCACCACGCACGGTCGTCCCGAGGACATCGAGAAGGTCCTCGACGACCCGGATCTGATGAAGCGCGCACGAGCCTTTGAGGTGAACCCTTGAGCAACACCCCCCGCCCGCCGCTGGACGTCCTGATCAGGCGCATCGACCCCGAGTTGCCGCTGCCCGCCTACGCGCAGCCCGGCGACGCGGGAGCCGATCTGCGCACCGCCGTGGACGCCGAGCTGGCCCCCGGTGAGCGGGCCGTCCTGCCCACCGGCATCGCGATCGCCCTCCCGGACGGCTACGCGGCCTTCGTCCACCCCCGGTCCGGGCTGGCAGCTCGTTGCGGAGTTGCCCTCGTGAACGCCCCGGGGACGGTCGATGCCGGGTACCGTGGAGAGATCAAGGTGATCGTCGTCAATCTGGACCCGCGCGAGGGGGTCAGCTTCCGCCGAGGGGACCGGATCGCCCAGCTGGTGATCCAGCAGGTCGAGAAGGCCCGTTTCCACGAGGTGGCCGAGCTGCCTGGGTCGGCACGTGCCGAGGGCGGGTTCGGGTCGACCGGCGGCCACGCCGCGGTCTAGCATTCCCGCGGCCTCGCAGGAAGCCGAGCAGGTATTCGCATCGGTCTTGGACCGGGAAGGACAGTGACCGTGTTCCGTCGTCGCCAGAAGAGCGAGGACGCTGTCGAGCAGCTCGCCGACGACGCCATCAGCGCCGACGAGACGGCCGATGACGTCGAAGGTTCCGCCGAGAGCGAGAACGTGACCGAGCTGGACCCGTCCGACAAGGTCGGCCTGCCGCCGGCCCCGCGGCCGGACGGTCCGTGGGACCACTCCGAGCTGGAGAACCCCGAGGAGGGGCGGGTGGACCTCGGGGGTCTGCTGGTCCCCGGTGTCGAGGGCATGGAGCTGCGGGTGGAGGTCGCCGGTGACGCGATCGTCGCCGCGACCCTGGTCCTCGGCAACAGCGCCATCCAGCTGCAGGCCTTCGCCGCTCCCAAGTCGGAGGGCATCTGGGGGGAGGTCCGCGAGGAGATCGCCAACGGCATCACCGCGCAGGGCGGCCTCATCGAGGAGGAGGAGGGCCCGCTCGGCTGGCACCTCCGCGCGCAGGTTCCGGTGCAGCTGCCGGACGGCACCCAGGGCGTACAGCTGGTGCGCTTCGTCGGTTGCGACGGCCCGCGCTGGTTCCTGCGCGGTGTGATCTCGGGCCAGGCCGCCGTGCAGCCGGAAATGGCCGGGATCCTGGAGCAGGTCTTCCAGCAGACGGTCGTCGTCCGGGGCGAGAGCCCGATGGCGCCCCGCGACCCGATCGTGCTGAAGCTCCCCGAGGACGCCCAGATGGTCGCCGACGGCGGCGGTGCGGCTGCGGCTGCGGCCGGCGAGGGCGACAACCGTTTCGGCGGCGCGGCCCTCGACCCGTTCGCCCGCGGTCCGGAGATCACCGAGGTCCGCTGACCTGGTCCGTGTCGCACTGATCGCCCCTGCCCGGGACCCCGGGCGGGGGCGATTTGCATGTGGCGGGCCTGTCCCCGTACAGTTCCGGAGTCGCCGCGAGAGAGCGGGGGCAA
>NZ_JBHVWW010000044.1:65834-74228 GCF_042882025.1 Kitasatospora sp. NPDC058243 | reverse complement strand
GCTTCCGCGGCCCCTGAGCCGTCCGGTCCTTGCGGATCTTGAAGTCCATCGCATCCCCTGAACTGGGGTGTTGCGACAACCACTAGAACCTAAGCAGTCGCCGGAGGGGGCCTTCGCGTTGGTGTCCGGCAGGCCCGGGAGGGCCCTCCGGACGCCGGGTGGTGCGTCAGTGGGCGCCGGCGGACTGGGTGGCACCCGGGGTGGCGGAACCGGACGGTGCGGGCGTACCGGTGGTGGCCGGGGCGGCCGGGGTGGTGGTGCCGGCGGCCGGGGTGGTCGCGGCGGTGGCGCCCTTGGTGGGCGCGGCCGCCGGGGCCGGCGTCGGGCCGAAGCCCTTGTAGAGGCCCGCGTTCGGGCTCACGCCGGCCTGGGCGTCGACCTTCTGGCCGTCCTTGAAGGTGAACGAGGTGGGGGTGAAGCCGCCGACCTGGACGCCGACCGAGGCGACCTTGGCGGACGGGTTGCCGGTGCCACCGATCGCCACGGCGCCGCCGGCCGGGACGACGATGGTGGACAGCGGGGCGCCCGCGGCGTCGGAGAACGCGGCGGTGGCACCGTTGCCGACGGTGATGGACTGCAGCTCCGCCGGGGTGCTGCCCGTGTTGGCGATGTTGACGGTCACGTTGGCGGGACCGTTGTGCTCGCCCGAGGACTCGTCCCCGGTGACGACCACGATGTTGTTCAGCCGAAGGTTCGTTCCGAGGGTTGCCGCCGCGTTGTCGGGCTTGACCTGCAGCGTGTCCGGCGTGTTGCCGGCGGCGCAGGACGACAGCGAGGCGATGGCGATGGCGGCGATGGCGGCGATGCTGCCGCGTCGAAGGCTGCGGCTCACGGCGGCGGCTTCTCCTAAGTCAACGTGTCGATAGGTCAGGTCTCAGATTATCGACCTCACTTATGCGCTCCTCACGGGGTGGTCCCCGTGTCGCACTCCCGGGGTTCGCGGGGCGGCCGTCCGGCCGCACTTGTGGCGTGTCCGGGTCACTCTCGGGACAAGCTTCGACCAAGATCGAATAACGATGTGGATACGGCCCGATAAACGGTGAAAACCCAAGATCCAATCATGGTTTCCAGGGTGTTGCGCAAGGTTTCGCCGAACGCTGGAACCGCCTCCGACCTGCGGGAAGCCCTCCTCGAACACCGGTCGCAGCACGTCATGGGGGTCCTTGTCAAGCCCCGAGACCGGCCCTGACCTGCGAAAACGCCCTTCGGGTGCGCTGAAAAGCGTGTTATTCTGGAAAGCCACGGAAGGGGTCCTGTCACATGACGTTCAAGGTTGGCGACACGGTGGTCTACCCCCATCACGGGGCCGCGCTGATCGAGGCCATCGAAATTCGCCAGATCAAAGGTGTGGACAAGACCTACCTGGTGCTCAAGGTGCAGCAGGGAGACCTGACGCTCCGCGTGCCCGCTGAGAACGCGGAGTTCGTCGGCGTGCGCGATGTAGTCGGCCAGGAGGGTCTGGACCGGGTCTTCGAGGTGCTGCGCGCACCGTACACCGAAGAGCCGACCAACTGGTCCCGTCGCTACAAGGCGAACCTGGAGAAGCTCGCCTCTGGCGACGTTATCAAGGTCGCCGAGGTTGTGCGCGACCTCTGGCGCCGTGAGCGCGAGCGCGGCCTCTCGGCCGGCGAGAAGCGGATGCTCGCGAAGGCGCGCCAGATCCTCGTCAGCGAGCTCGCGCTGGCGGAGAACACCAACGAGGACAAGGCGGAGACGCTGCTCGACGAGGTGCTGGCCTCGTAGCGCAGTCGGGCTGCCGCCCACCGCTCACAGCGCCCGGTGTCGGCGCGCCGCTCCCAGGACGAAGCGTCCCGGGGTGGTGCAGTGGCACTTCGGGCGCTGAGGCGTGTCCGGACGACGCCCCCGCCCCGAGCCGGTCCAGGCCCGGCAAGACCGTTTTCCGTCCTGCAAGACCGATTCTGCGGGATTGTGCGGCGGACGGTTGGACCGTAATTCTTCGGAAGGGGCCCGTAGCGCCCGCCGGGCACGCCAAGGCCATACCCACTTCTCCGAAGGAGTGAAACCTGAACGCCTCAGCAGCAGTCGCAGCAGCAGTGGTGCCCGCCGCCGGACGCGGTGAGCGGCTGGGGCCCGGTGCCCCGAAGGCCCTGCGGGAACTGGGCGGCGTGCCGCTCCTGGTGCACGCCGTGCGGGCGCTGGCCCGCAGCCGGGCGGTCGGCCTGGTCGTGGTCGCCGCGCCCGCCGACGGGGTGGCCGAGGTGGTCGCCCTGCTGGACAGCCACGGGCTGGACGGCAAGGACATCCGGGTGGTCGCCGGTGGCGCCACCCGCCAGGAGTCGGTCCGGCTCGGCCTGGCCGCGATCCCGGCCGAGGTGGAGATCGTCCTGGTGCACGACGCGGCCCGCCCGCTCGTCCCGGTCGAGGTGGTGGACGCGGTGGCGGCCGCCGTCCGGGCCGGGGCCGGGGCGGTGGTGCCCGCGGTGCCGCTGGCCGACACGGTGAAGCGGGTCGAGCCGAACCCGGGCCGCCCCGAGCCGGTGCTCGACACGCCCGACCGGGCCACCCTGCGCGCGGTCCAGACCCCGCAGGGCTTCGACCGGGCCACCCTGGTCGGGGTGCACGCCAAGGCGCTGGCCGAGGAGGCCGCGGGCGCCGCCGACGCGCCGCCGGTCACCGACGACGCGGGCCTGGTGGAGCGCTACGGCGGCCAGGTCGTCGTGGTGCCCGGCCACGAGGAGGCGTTCAAGGTCACCCGTCCACTGGACCTCGTGCTCGCCGAGGCCGTACTCGCCCGCCGGAGGGCCGCCGATGCCTACTGACCCGCTGACGCCCGCCGACCGGGCCCCGGCCCCCGTGCTGCCGCGCGTGGGCATCGGCACCGACGTGCACGCCTTCGAGGCCGGCCGCCCGCTCTGGGTGGCCGGACTGGAGTGGCCGGACGCCGGGGTCGGGCTCTCCGGGCACTCGGACGCCGACGTCGCCGCGCACGCGGCCTGCGACGCGCTGTTCTCGGCCGCCGGGATCGGCGACCTGGGCGCGCACTTCGGCACCGACCGGCCGGAGTGGGCCGGCGCGTCCGGGGTGAAGCTGCTCGGTGAGGCGGCCCGGCTGGTGCGCGCGGAGGGCTTCGAGATCGGCAACATCGCGGTCCAGGTGGTCGGCGTCCGGCCGAAGATCGGCAAGCGGCGGGCCGAGGCGCAGGCCGCGCTGTCGGCCGCGGCCGGCGCGCCGGTGTCGGTGTCCGGCACCACCACGGACGGCCTGGGCCTGACCGGTCGGGCCGAGGGACTGGCCGCGATCGCCACGGCCCTGGTGTACGAACGGCGTTGAGCCGGGCGCGGTCGGCAGGGCCGGAATGGGCGGGCCCTGACGAGTGTTCACCCGGCGTGGCGGTGGATCGGTCGGTAGTGTGCGGTTTCGGGCCCGGGCGGGGCTTCCCCTCGGGCCGTACCGCCGACGATGAGAAGAGGTTCTCGATGGGCGTCGAACTCTCAGGCCCCGCCAAGGAATTGCTCGACCGCAAGAGCTTTGCCGTGGTGTCCACGATCCAGCCCGACGGCAGCCCCCAGTCCTCGGTCGTCTGGGTCACGCGGGACGGCGACGACATCCTGTTCTCCACCGTCCAGGGCCGCCGCAAGCACCTCAACCTGGTGCGGGACCCGCGCATCTCGCTCGTGGTCAACCCGCCGGAGAACCCGTACGAGTACGTCGAGGTGCGCGGCTCGGCGACGATGACCACCGAGGGCGGCCGGGAGCTGATCAACGAACTGTCCCGCAAGTACCGCGGCGAGGAGTACGGGTTCGACGGCCCGGACGACGTCCGGGTGGTCGTCCGGCTCAGCCCGCGCAAGGTGGTCGGCAACATCTGACCGGCCCGCGCGGCCCGTGGTTCCCCGGGAGTGCTGCATATCATTCCCGGGGAATGTCGCGGGGCACCCCCTCCTGCCCACTACGCTTGACGCTGTGAGCATTCGCCTGTACGACACCAGCACCCGCCAGGTACGCGACTTCGTCCCGCTTGTACCGGGTTGTGTCTCGATCTACCTGTGCGGCGCTACCGTCCAGTCGGCGCCTCATATCGGGCACATCCGGTCCGGGCTCAACTTCGACATCATGCAGCGGTGGTTCGCCTACCGCGGCTACCAGATCACCTTCGCCCGGAACGTCACCGACATCGACGACAAGGTGATCGCCAAGGAGCGCGAGTTCGGCATCCCGTGGTGGCAGATCGCCTACGAGAACGAGCGGGCGTTCAACGACGGCTACACCGCGCTCGGTTGCCTGCCGCCGACCGTCGAGCCGCGGGCCACCGGACACATCCCCGAGATGGTCGAGATGATGCGGGGGCTCATCGAGAAGGGCCACGCCTACGCGGCCGACGGCAACGTCTACTTCGACGTGAAGTCGTACCCGGAGTACCTCGCGCTCTCCAACCAGAAGCTCGACGACCTGCGCCAGCCCGAGGGCGAGGGCGAGACCGGCAAGCGGGACCAGCGCGACTTCGCGATGTGGAAGGCCGCCAAGCCGGGCGAGCCGAGCTGGGAGACCCCGTGGGGCCGCGGCCGGCCGGGCTGGCACCTGGAGTGCTCGGCGATGGTCCACAAGTACCTCGGCCCGGCCTTCGACATCCACGGCGGCGGGCTGGACCTGATCTTCCCGCACCACGAGAACGAGATCGCCCAGTCCAAGGCCTACGGCGACGCCTTCGCCAGCTTCTGGGTGCACAACGCGTGGGTCACCATGGCCGGCGAGAAGATGAGCAAGTCGCTGGGCAACTCGGTGCTGGTCTCCGAGATGGTCCAGCGCTGGCGTCCGATCGTGCTCCGCTACTACCTGGGCACCCCGCACTACCGCTCGATGATCGAGTACAGCGAGGACGCCCTGCGCGAGGCCGAGGCCGGGTTCGGCCGGATCGAGGGCTTCATCCAGCGCACCGTCGAGCGCTGCGGGGCGGTCGACGCCGCCCCCGAGGTGCCGCCGGCCTTCGCCGAGGCGATGGACGACGACCTGGGCGTTCCGCAGGCGCTCGCCGTCGTGCACACCGCCGTCCGCCAGGGCAACAGCGCCCTGAACGCGGACGACAAGGAGAACGCGGTGGCGCGTCTGGCCGAGGTCCGTGCGATGCTCGGAGTGCTGGGTCTCGACCCGCTCGACCCGCAGTGGGTCGGGGCGGAGCGCGGCGAGCCTGGGACAATGAAGAGCATGCACGGTGTGGTCGACTCGCTGGTCCGCCTGGTCCTGGACCAGCGGCAGGCGGCGCGTCAGCGCAAGGACTTCGCCACCGCGGACGCCATCCGCGACCAGCTCGGCCTGGCCGGGCTGGTGATCGAGGACACCCCGTCCGGCCCGCGCTGGACGATCAACAGCCAGTAACCCCATCTGACGATCGGGGTGAGGGTGGGCCGTACCGGACCGGTGCGGCCCTCCCGCATGACGTAGCGCATGCAGTCGGCCGCCGCCGGACAGAACGGGGCGGCCGGGCATGCCGGACAGACAGGAAGTACAGCCATGGCCGGCAACAGCCAGCGCAGGAACCGCCGCAACCCCGGATCGAAGAAGGGCGCGTCTGTCGGTACCGGCGGCCACAGCCGGAAGGCGCTCCAGGGCAAGGGCCCGACCCCGCCCGGAGCGGAGCGCAAGGGCCACCCGAAGCAGCGCGCCGCCAACGCCGCGGTCAAGCGCGAGCGGGACGCCAAGGCCCGCGCCGGCATGCGCCGCGCCGGCGGCGCCGGTCGCGGCGGCCGGGGCGGTGCGGGCAGCGCCGAGCTCGTCTTCGGCCGCAACTCGGTCGTCGAGGCCCTTCAGGGCGGCGTCCCGGCCACCGCGCTGTACGTCCAGCAGTTCGTCGACACCGACGACCGCGTCCGCGACGCCTTCCAGGCCGCCAACGACCGCGGCATCCCGCTGATGGAGGCCCCGCGCCCGCAGCTGGACCAGATGACCGGCGGGCTCAACCACCAGGGCCTCGTGCTCCAGGTGCCGCCGTACGAGTACGCGCACCCCGACGACCTGCTGGTCGCGGCCTCCGACTCGGGCCAGGACGCGCTGATCATCGCGCTGGACGGCGTCACCGACTCGCGCAACCTCGGCGCCGTGGTCCGCTCCGCCGCCGCCTTCGGCGCGCACGGCGTGGTCATCCCCGAGCGCCGCGCGGCCGGCATGACCGCCGGTGCCTGGAAGACCTCCTCCGGTGCGGCCGCCCGCCTGCCCGTCGCCCGGGCCACCAACCTCACCCGCACCCTGGAGGCCTACCAGAAGGCCGGCCTCATGGTGGTCGGCCTGGCCGCCGACGGCGAGGCCGAGCTGGGCGACCTGGAGCTGCTGACCGGCCCGGTGGTGATCGTCGCGGGCAGCGAGGGCAAGGGCCTGTCCCGGCTGGTCTCGGAGACCTGCGACATGCGGGTGCGGATCCCGATGTCCGGGCTGACCGAGTCGCTGAACGCCGGTGTCGCGGCGGGCATCGTGCTCTACGAGGCCGCGCGACTGCGCGCCAAGCGCTGAGCACAGCCGGTGTGCGGGGCGCAGGGGAACTTCTGAATTCTCCGCAATCCGAGTGAAAAGCGATCGGGCCCGACCAGGCCCGATCGCTTTTCTCATGATCATTTCAAGTATGCGCCGGACATCCACTCGGGAGAGTGTCCTAAGCGGTGGTCACCCGGTTAGACGGGCGTGGACACCAGAACACCTCGGCGCCCCCTGTTCGGCGGCGGCAGCACCGGGATAGACGCGGGCCCCGGCCTTGACACGGTCAAGGTGCCGTCCGACCCCGCGCGCCTCAGCATCACCCAGGCGAGCTTCCGGCTCCGGCTCGGCGCCCCGGTGGCGCCGCTGATCGAGGCCCCGGCCGGACTGCTGTCCACCGGCGCCGCGTTCGGCGACCCGTACGCCAACCAGGGCCTGATCCGCCGTCCGCTGGTCACCCCGCAGGTCGTCGTGCCCGCCTCCGCCGTCCCGGCGCTCGCGGGGGCCGCCGGGGGCGGTGCGCCGCGCCGCAAGGGCCGGGTCACCGCCGTCACCTGGACCGGGCAGGCGCCCCCCGGGGACCTCGCGGCCACCCAGCTGCTGGACGCCGTCCGGCTCACCGGCTCCGGGCCCGACGGCGGCGGCCCGGGCATGTCGGACACCCGGGTGATCCCGTCCTACTCGGGCGCCCGGACCGTCCCGCGCCAGCCGCGGGAGGGCGCCGGCACCGCCACCGACGCGGGCATCGGCCCGGTCGGCGCACCGCAGGGCTGGACCCCGAGCGGCGAGCTGCCCGAGGTCTCCGCGACGGCCGCCGAGGGCAAGCCGCCCTGGTACCCCGGCCGCCGGGTCGACCTCGGCCTGGTCCTGCTGCCGCTGCGCGCCGTCCTCGGCTCGCTGTCCGTCTACGCCGGGTTCAGCAAGCTCTGCGACCCGGTCTACTTCGACGGCGGCGAGCGCGGCTCGATGATGCGCTGGCTCGCCTCGCTGCACCCCTGGAAGGTCGCCGAACCGCTGCTGGCCTTCGCCATGGCGCACCCGGTCGGTGCCGGCCTGGTGGTGTCGTTCACCCAGGTCGTGGTCGGCGTGCTGACCGTCCTCGGCCTCTGGCAGCGGCTCGCGGCCGGAGCGGCGATGCTCCTCTCCGCCGCGCTGCTGTTCACCGTCAGCTGGCGGGCCGTACCGGTCTACGACACCCCCGACCTGATCTTCCTGGCGGCCTGGAGCCCGCTGCTGATCGCCGGAGCGCCGTTCGCCTCCCTGGACGGGCGGCTCAACCTGGAGGCCTGGCGGCGCTACGGCGCCGACGCGCCCGCCGCGCTGCGCCGCCGGGTGCTGCGCCGCGGCACGGTGGTCACCACGGTCGTGGTCGGGGCGACCCTGCTGCTCGGCTCGATGCTCGGCGCGGCGGTGCGCACCGGGGCCCGGACGCACCAGGCGCCGGCCCGTCCGGCCACCGACTACGGCACGCCGGTCTGGCCCAGCGGCGCCCCGACCGGCACCCCGGGCGGCCAGGGCTCGTCCACCTCGCCCTCGCCCGCCCCGCGCCCGGCCACCCCCACACCGGGCCCGACCACCCCGCCCTCCTCCGCCCCGGCCACCCGCCCGGGCAGCCCGACGCCGAGCGGCAAGGGGCACTCCGCCAAGGCGGAGACCGGGGCCGGCACGACCCCGTCCCCCGCCGCGCCGTCCGCCGCCGCGCCGTCGGCCGGTTCCTCGCCCGCCCAGCGCAGCACCCCGGCCCCCGCCGGAACGGGGGCGGCGTCCAAGCCCAGCCCGAGCTCCGGGGCGAGCCCCGGGCTGCTCGGCGGGGTGCTGGGCAGCGGCCCGCTCGCCGACCTGTCCGGCGGCGCCCGCTCCTCCCGTCCGGGGGCGCCCACGTCCACCTGACGGCCCGCGGACGCGAGCGGACGGGGGCTCCGAGGAGGGAGGAACCGGTCGATCGTCGTGGGGCGGGGGGGGCGGGGGAGC
>NZ_JBHVWW010000044.1:47583-65824 GCF_042882025.1 Kitasatospora sp. NPDC058243 | reverse complement strand
GACCCCCCCTTGCCGGCCCCCACCAAGCGCCACCCCCCTCCCCCCCTCCCCCCACAGGGACACCCCCCCCCCCCGGGGGGGGGGGGGCGGGGGTGCGGGGGAGGCGGGGGCGCCGGGGGTGCGGCGGTTACCGCGGTGAGCGGCCGGCCCCGGAGGCGAGCTCCTTGGCCGCCTCGGTGAGGTCCTTCGCGGTGTCGATGGCACGCCAGTACACGCCCTGCGGCAGCTGGTAGCCCGCCAGTCGCTTGCTGCGCGCCAGCTGCGGGAACGTGGTGCGCTCGTGGTCGCCCACATCCGGCAGCAGCTCGGCGAACTCCGGGCTGAACACGTACAGCCCGGCGTTGATCAGGAACGGCGAGGGCGGCGCCTCGATGAAGTCCAGCACGTTGCCGAACTGGTCGGTCTCCACCGCCCCCCACGGGATCCGCGGCCGGGCCAGCGCGAGCGTCGCGACGGCGTCCCGCTCGTGGTGGAAGGCGGCCATGTCACGCAGGCTGAACCGGGTCCAGATGTCGCCGTTGGTGGCGTACCAGGGCTCGTCCGGGCGGGGCAGAGCCTTGGCCGCGTACTTGAGGCCGCCGCCGCGCCCGAGCGGCTCCTCCTCGACCACCGTGCGCACGCGCAGCGGCAGGTCCGCCTTGTCGAGCCACTCCTCCAGTACGGCGGCCAGGTGCCCGCAGGAGACCACCGCGTCGGTGACGCCCTCGGAGGCCAGCCAGGCCAGCTGGTGGCCGAGGATCGGCGTGCCCGTCCCGGGGATCTCGACCAGCGGCTTCGGCCGGTCGTCCGTGTAGGGCCGCAGCCGCGAGCCCTGGCCGCCGGCCAGGATCACGGCCTGGGTGACGGGCGTCGTGGTCGGCCGGGACGGGTGGGTCGGCGGGGACGCGGGATCGGCGGTGGGGCCGGAGTCAGCGGTCATGCCTGAACAATAGGACGCCCACCGGGGCCGGGAGCCCGAGCCCGCGGGCGTCGTCGGCCCGCGGCCGTCGGGCCGGCCTACAGGTCAGCTGCCGGGTCAGCCGGCGATGCCCGCCGCGAACGACCCGTCGCAGACCGGGCGGGCGAAGGACCGGGCCCGCTGGACGTCGCCCTGGTACTTGCGCACCGCCGCCTTGCCCAGCTCGCCGGCGAGCGAGGTGCAGTACGGCGTCAGCGACGGCTGCTCGCGCATCGAGCGCTCCAGCAGGTCCAGCGCGGCGGACGGGTTCTTCGCCCGCAGCTCGTCCAGCAGCACCACCCGCAGCGACTCCTGCGGGGTGAGCCCGTCCGGGGACGTGCCCGCGGTGGCGGAACGCCCGATCCCGGCGCCGTCACCACTGGACGCCGCCACGACCTGCTGGTCGAGGTTGGTCGGCGGGGCCCATGGCACCCGGGTCACGGCGAGGGTGCCGGTGGTCACCAGGAGGACCGGCAGGGTCAGGGCGACGGTCTGGCCGATACGGCGTACAAGCTGCTTCACCCTCAGGAGAGTAGCGGTGGGTACGGGCCGGATCGCCCTCCGTGACACCATCGAGTGACACCGTGTCCGGGTTCGTCCCCACACCGTGTTGACGTGGGGGTGTACGGACGGAGCCCGCCGGACCAGGAATGGTCCGACGGGCTCCGTCGTGCCGGCTTTCCCCGCCGGTCGACCGACCGGCAGGGCGCGCCGTGCTCAGCTGCTCAGGCGGGCACCCGAGCTGGTCGAGAACACGTGGGTCTCGTTGGCGATCGGCACGACGTGGATCGTCTCGCCGCGGGCCGGGATCTGCCGGCCGTGCACGCGGACGACCAGCTCCTTGTCCTCGCCGCCGATCTTGGTGGTGCCGTACACGAAGCCGTCGGAGCCGAGCTCCTCGACGACGTTCACCGTCACCGCGACACCCTCGATGCCGCCCGCCGGGACGATCTCGAAGTGCTCCGGGCGGATGCCGACCGTCACCGACTTGTCGGTGCCGGCGCCGGCCAGGTCGTCGCGCGAGACGTTGACCACCGAGCCGCCGAACTTCACACCGCCGTCCACCAGCGGCACCTCGACCAGGTTCATCGCGGGCGAGCCGATGAAGCCGGCCACGAACAGGTTGGAGGGCCGGTCGTACATGTTGCGCGGGGTGTCGACCTGCTGGAGCACGCCGCCCTTGAGCACCGCGACCCGGTCGCCCATGGTGAGCGCCTCGGTCTGGTCGTGGGTGACGTACACCGTCGTGATGCCCAGGCGGCGCTGGAGGCCGGCGATCTGGGTACGGGTCGAGACACGCAGCTTCGCGTCCAGGTTCGACAGCGGCTCGTCCATCAGGAAGACCTGCGGCTGGCGCACGATCGCGCGGCCCATCGCGACACGTTGCCGCTGACCACCCGACAGCGCCTTCGGCTTGCGGTCCAGGTACTCCGTCAGGTCGAGGATCTTCGCGGCCTCCTCGACCTTGGTGCGGATCTCCGCCTTGTTCACGCCGGCGATCTTGAGCGCGAAGCCCATGTTCTCGGCGACGGTCATGTGCGGGTACAGCGCGTAGTTCTGGAACACCATGGCGATGTCCCGGTCCTTCGGCGGCAGGTGCGTGACGTCCCGGTCACCGATCCGGATGGAGCCGCTGTTGACGTCCTCCAGACCGGCCAGCATGCGCAGGCTGGTCGACTTGCCGCAGCCCGAGGGGCCGACCAGCACGAGGAACTCGCCATCCGCGATCTCCAGGTCCAGCGCGTCCACCGAGGGCTTGTCCGCCCCGGGGTAGACGCGGGTCGCCTGCTCGTACGTGACAGAAGCCATGATTGTTCTCTCCTTCACCGGCAGGAACGTGCCGGACGATCCGAGTAAAGGGGCGTTCGTTCGTCTCCGTCAGCCCGCCCAGTGGTCTGAACCACCTCACGAACCGACTCCGGGCGACGCTACCTGCGCCTCCGCCGCTTGTCAGCCCCCAGCCCGCCCGATTTCGGCATCGGTTCCATCACGCCCACCCCACCCCGCCAACCCCCGGATATCCCCCCACCCCACCTACCGGGCCCGGTAGACTGCCCCCGGTGCCGCCGTGATCCCTCGCGGACGGTCACCGTGCCTCCTTAGCTCAGCTGGCCAGAGCACCGCTCTTGTAAAGCGGGGGTCGTCGGTTCGAACCCGACAGGGGGCTCGCGTAGGAAGCGATGCGACCGGCGCCCGAAGGGCCAGCTCACCGGAGTGATCCGGAGGAGCTGGCCCTTCGTCGTTGCCGGGGTGTGTCGCGGGCCGTCGGGTGGTGAGTGGCGGTCGGTCAGCCGGTTTCGGGTGCGGATTCGGCCGGTTCGCCGGGTTCGGTGGATTCGTTCGAGTCGTCGGACTCCTCCGATTCCTCGGATTCGTTCGGCGGGCCGGAAAGGGCGGTCTCGCCGTTTTTCCGCCAG
Organism: Kitasatospora sp. NPDC058243; assembly: GCF_042882025.1. Taxonomy (NCBI): domain Bacteria; kingdom Bacillati; phylum Actinomycetota; class Actinomycetes; order Kitasatosporales; family Streptomycetaceae; genus Kitasatospora; species Kitasatospora sp. NPDC058243. The sequence goes on along the minus strand of NZ_JBHVWW010000044.1, from coordinate 62,470 downwards.
GTCGCCGTCACCTTCAGGCTGGCCTTTCCGTCGACTCCCGTCACCGCGCTCACGAGGACTCCCGTCTTGACGGAGAGCTCGATTCCGAATTCGAGCGTGAACTCGTCGGGGGCGGCCGCCCGCAGGCCGGACCGCACGTTGCCGACCACGGTCTGGAGCGTGCCCGCCAGGTCGTCCAGCTGGTAGCTGGGGCGGCGCAGTGCGACGTCCCTGGGGCCGCGCTGCTCCTCGATGCGGGCCCAGAATGTCCCCTCGGGCGTCACTACTTGGACAAGCTCCGACATTTCTCCTCCAAGGGGTGCCGTTGCCGGGGTCGAATTGCCGGAAAACCGGTGGCCGGCCCGGGCCGTGGGCCTATCCTTCTTCTTCGCGAGGGGAACTGTATCGGGCGCCGAAGGGTGGCAGGCCATGGATATGGGACAGCGGGCGGCGGGTACCGAACACATCTACCTCTCCGATGTGGAGCCGCACGCGGCGGCGCCGATCGACCGGGCCTCGGACCTGCGGTCACGGGTCCTGCTGCACGTCCTCTTCGCCGACACCCTGCTGATCGGCGACTCGCAGGGCCTCAACAACAGGTACTTCCGGGCGCTCGTCGACGCCGAGGAGGCGCGGAAGGTCCGCTGGTCCCCGGGGACGGCGGCGCTCTCGGACTTCGGCGCTCTCCTGGAGGCGGGCCGGCTGCGGGTCGCGCTGCGGGCGGGCGGGACCCTGCACCGGATCAGCGACGTCCACCGGGCCGAGGGCGTGGAGAACGCGCCCGATGTCCCCTACGTGGAGCGGCTGACCGAGGTGTCGTCCGCGCACACGGAGCCGTACGACGGGTCGGCCGTCGCCGCCGCGTTCAAGTCCGGTGTCCTGGCGCGGATCGAGGCCGCCGAGCGGGACTTCGCCGGGAGCGCGCGGGAGGCCCTCGAAGCCGCGCGCGCCTGGGTCGCCGAGCAGGATCCGCTGCTCTACAAGCAACTCCGGGACTGGCTGGCCGCCTACCGGAGCGCCCGCCCCGGGGGCAGCGCCGAACTCGTCCTCGTGCTCCAGTCGGTGGACGACTGGGCCGGTGAGTCCTACCGGCGGGCGCTGCCGCAGGCCCTGGGCGTCGGCATGGCCGGTCCGCGCGACGGCGAGGGCACCATTCCGGTCTTCCGGAGCCGGCGACTCGTCGAGTACGCGGGGTTCCCGGCGGTGCTGCTCGACAACCTGCTGCTGTCCCAACTCCCGGTGGAGGTGGTGTTCGAGGCGATCGAGCAGCCCTCCCGGGTGGCCCTGGTGGCGGAGTTGGGGCGGCTGCGCCGGGGGATCCAGCCGGACACGGCGGTGCTGCGTTCGGCGGTCGACGAGTTCAGCTCGTGGACGCTGGAGGCGTTCGAGCGCACCTTCCGCCGCGTCGGGGGCCTGGCGTGGGAGCACCTGCGGGGCGAGGTCCGGCTGATGCGCTTCGGGCTGGACGAGGACCCGGTCGCCGGTCGGCTGGGGGCCGGCCTGGAGGTGGTCTCCCCGGCGGCCGACGGCGTTCGCGACCTGTCGCTCCACGTGGTGAACGGCCCGGGTGCGGCTGTCCCGGACCCGCAGCGCCGGGCACAGCCGCGGCCGTTGCGCGAGCTCGACCCCTTCGAGCGGGTGGTCACCCTCTGACGGCCGCCGTCTGCGGGTCGGGGTGGGCCTGGAGGAGGGCGAAGGCGGCCAGGGTGACGCCGCAGGTGATCCGGCCCTGCCGCAGCCAGCGTGCCATCAGGTCGGGGGAGACCCAGACCGGGTCGGTCACCGATTCCATGGCCTCCGGCCGGGCGGTGGCGGTGCCTCCGGGGAGCACGGTGGCGCGGCAGACGTGGATGCCGTTCTCGATCAGGCCGGTGTCCGCGTGGATCAGGCCGAGGCTCTCCACGGTGGAGGCGATGAGGCCGGTCTCCTCCCTGAGCTCGCGCGCGGCGGCCTCCTCCGGGGGTTCGCCGGGTTCGCAGCCGCCGCGCGGGAACTCCAGCGAGGCGGCGCCGACCGGGTAGCGGTAGGAGGGCACCAGCGCGATGCCGTCGGGGCCGGTCGCCACCACGACGACGCCGGTCTGCGACCACTGCCACCGGAGGTAGTTGCCGGCCGTGCCGCCCGGGGCGACGACCTCGTCGTTGTAGAGCCGGCCGAAGCGGTTCCCGAAGACCTCGACGGCCTGGCGGCGTCGGATCGGTGCGGGCGAGGCGAGGTCCTGAGAGTCCGTGGGCATCATGCTCCTACCTGCCGTCGTAGGGCCGCAGGTGGCGGCGGCCTCACCTGTCATGATTGCCCATGGTCGCCAGCTGCTCCACCCAGTGTGCGCGCTCGTCGGTGAACTCGGTTATCTCCGAGGAGAGTTGGACCAGCATCCGCAGCGAGGACCGTTGTGCGGCGAGCCGTTGCCGGTCGCCGGGCGGAAGGGCGGCCCGCAGCTGTGCGGCCTCCCGCAGCGCGCGGTACGCCTCGTCGTCCCGTCCGGCCCGGACGAGGCCGATCGCCTGCCGGTGCAACGCCTCCGGGAGCCTGGCCAGGTAGCGGCCGGGCTGCTGGTCGGCCAGCTCGCGCAGCAGCGCGAGCGCCCGGTAGCCGGCCGCCACCGCCTCGACGGGCCGGCCGGCCAGTTGCCCGCACCGGGCGAGGAGTTGGAGGCAGGTCAGCAGGGTGTCGTCCTGCCGGGACCCCGGTTCGGCCTCCTCGCACAGCTCGACGCCGTGCGCGGCCGCGTCGAGGGCCGCGCTCACCTGGCCGTCCTCCATCCGCACCAGGGCCAGGGTGCTCAGCGCCGTCGCGGTGTCCAGGAGGTACGTCTGGCGCAGGGTGTCGTCCCCGTCCGCCCCGGCGAGGAGTTCCTCGTAGCGGGCGACGGCCGACCTGGCGTGTTCGAGTGCCGGTTCGGTCCGGTGGGCGCGGTGCAGCAGGAGGCTCACGTTGTGGAGCGCCCTCGCGTACTCGGGGAGGTGGCGGCCGGTCTGCCGGACGAGGTCCCGGCTGAGGCGTACGGCCTGCTGGGCGGCGGTCAGCGCCGAGTCGCCGTCGCCGGGGCGGACGCCGTCCGCGGCGAGTACGCGAGGGGTGGGTACGCGAGGGGTGAGTCCGTCCGCGGCGAGTACGCCCGGGGCCAGTCCGTCCGCACCGAGTCCGTTCGGGGTCAGTCCGTTCGGGGTCAGTCCGTCCACACCGGGTACGCCCGGGGCGGTTTCGTCGAGCCGGAGGCTGTAGCTGATGAGGCGGCGCAGCCTGCGCAGCTGGTCCTCCTCGCCGAATTCGGGGTCCGGCTGGTCCAGCAGGCGCTTCAGGACCAGCGCCGCCACCGGCGACATGCTGGAGGGGTAGCCGGGCAGCCGGCTCTCGACGGCGGTGAGGACGTCCGGTTCGCACGCCTGCACGGCGGGCAGCATGAGGGCCGCCAGCGGTTCGGCGTGCGGCAGTACGGCGCCGTTGACGGCCAGGGCCGGCAGGAGCGCGTCGGGCCGCTCGGTGATGCTCCGGGCCAGTGCGGCGTCCAGGGCCGGGTGGGCGGGGTGGTCCACGACCCGCCCCACCCCGGTGCAGCCGCGGGCGCGGGCGAGGATCTCCACGGTCTCGGTGGCCGCCGCGATCCGCTCCTGCGGCGAGGCGGGGTGCGGCGGGTCCAGCAGGGCGAGCAGGTACTCCTCGGAGCGTCCCGAACTCTCCGGCGTACTCAGCACCCGGCGGACCAGGATCTCGCCGATCCGGCTCGGGCCGACGGGGGCGACCAGGCCGTCCTCGGCCGGGTAGAGCATGCGCAGGAGGGCGTTGACGACGTTCATGTTGAGGGGCGGCTGGTGGGGGAACGCCTCGGCCCGGACCCGTTCCAGCAGGGCGATCAGCCGGTCCGAGCGCCGCCCGGGGGCGAGGACCGGGACGAGGAGGAGCCCTTCCGCCAGGAGCCGGCCGGCCTCGCCGGCCAGGGCCGGCTCCGCGGGCAGCCACGCCGTGAGCTGCGCGTGCCAGACCCGGACCTCGTGGTCGCAGAGCCGTTCCAGCGGATCGCCGTGCCCGGACCAGCTGCTTCCCCGGGCGAGGGTGAGGACGGCGTCCAGCGCGAGTGCCAGCACGCCTAGCAGCGAGTCCTCCCGCCCGGCGCGCGACGGAAGGCTCCTCGGTACGGGCAGGCGGTCGTGGCCGAGTCGTCGGGCGAAGACCTCGAAGGCCGAGACGACCAGCGCGGCGGGCGAGGCGTCACCGGCGGAAGCAGCGGAAGTAGCGGAAGTAGCGGAAGGGACGGAGGGGATCGTCCTGGGGAGTTCCACGACGCTGGCGTCGGCCAGCGCCCAGTCGTCGACGCCGCTCTGCAGCGCCCGCCAGAAGGGCTCGGCCGTGCGGGCGAGCAGCAGGAGGCGCAGCCGGGGCTGCTCGGGTCCGAACCGCGAGACGTGGTCCACCAGGGTGCGGATGTCCTCCAGCCGGGCCTGGGCGTAGTCGAAGACGGCGAGGACCGCCAGACCGTCGTCGAGGGCGGTGGTCAGCTCGTCCAGCCACCCCGGTCCCGCGAGGCTGCTGCGCTGCACGAAGCCCGCGAGCCAGCCGTCCTCGGCCATCAGCCGGCACAGCTCGGCGGCGAGCCTGGTCTTGCCGGAGCCGCCGGGCGCGTGGAGCAGGCGCAGCAGCAGTGGGGTCTCGTCGGCGCACCAGGCCCGCAGTTCGGCGAGTTCCGGGCGGTCCACGAAGGGCATCGCGCCCTGCGTCAGCAGCTGGGCGGGGGTCGGCCGGGGCGTCTGGCGGGGGCGGTGGTGCCCGTACGCCCCGAAGAGCCGGACCTGGCGCCCGGCCCGGTCCATCGCCAGGTCGTACCAGGCCGTGCCGGGCCGGTGGCCCAGTCCGTTGCGCCGGGCCAGTTCGGGGAAGCAGGTCCGCACCGCGTCGACGGGGACCATCCAGCCGCCCAGGACGGCCGTCTCGTCGCGGGAGGTCTTGAGCACTCCGCACACCCGTCCGGTGGCGGGGTCGAGTACGAGGCTGCCGCTGAACCCCTGGACGACCTGGTCGCTCTTGAGCCGGACGAAGTGGCCCGATTCGCCGGAGCGGCCGACGACGGAGAGGTACAGGGTGTCCCGGTGGGTGCCGGCGTCCAGGGTCGCGTCGCTGAATCCGTGGACGATCACGTCCGAGCCGCCGGGGGGCACCTGATCGGCGAGCCAGACGCCCGCGGTGTCCAGCGGTTCGGGGAGGCGGAGCACCGCGAGGTCCGGGTACGCGTAGATGCCGCCGTCCGGGTCCTGCCGCGGCTCCCGGGCCACCACCTCGGCCCGGAGCGTGCGCCCGTGCACCGTCACCGCCGGGTGCGGGTCGGAGCGGACGACGTGGGCGCAGGTCAGCACGGTGTCGGGGGCGACCAGGAAGCCGGTGCCGGAGCTCTCCGCGGTCTCGATCAGTACCGCCTGTTCCGTGGCGAGTCGGCTGACGGCCTCCCGGCGCCGCCGGGTCTCGTTGTCGGGGATCACGCGGGGTCCCTTCGATCGGGGGTGCCAGGGTGTCGTGCCCGGCCGTCGGAATCCAGTGACGGAGGTGCACCGGGGCGTAGTTGACGCAGGGTCCAGCCGTGGGCGCCGGGGGTCAAGGGGGCGGTGTGGGCGGTGAGGAGTTCGGCGGCGCGGCGGTAGGAGAGGCGGGCGCGGCCGGTGTGGGGGCAGCGGTCGGAGGCGGGGGTGCCGGCGGGGGCGCGGCGGTCGGTGAGGAAGAGCGGGCCGGTGGTGCGGCCGGCGACGAGGAGGGGGAGCAGTCGGGCGGTGCCGCTCTGCCAGTGGACGGGGGTGCGGCCGGGCCGGTGGAGGGTGCGGTGCCGGGGCAGGTCGAGGTGGTCGGTGTCGAGGGCGAGGACGGTGTCGATGGCGGCGCCGGACTCGTGGAGCAGGTGCCAGAGCGACTGTTCGCGCAGGGGCGCGCGGAGGGCGAAGAGGGCGCGCAGGTCGTCGGGGGTCAGGGGAGCGACGGTCGGTCCGGGCCGCGGGCCGGGGTGCAGGTCGGTGGTGGGGTCGTCGTCGAGCCAGTGCTGGGCCCGCCACCAGGCCACGGCGGCGCGCAGGGTGGAGAGTTCGCGGTTGAGCGTGCGCGGGTCGGTGTCGGCGCGGCGGCGGTCGGCGGCGGTGCGCAGGCGGCGGGCGGCGTCCGGGTGGTCGAGCAGGGCGAGCGGGAGGACGGGCGGCCGGGCGCGCCGCCGTTCGGGGCCGGTGGGGGCGGGGCGGTCGGCGAGGGCCCAGGCCCAGGTGTTCAGGGCGATCCGGTAGATCCGCCGGGAGCCTTCGGCGAGCCCGGAGGCGGCCAGGTAGCGCTCGACGGCGACGGCGTACTCGACCGGGGGGAGCTCTGCCATGTCGGGGCTTCTTCCGCAGTAAATCAACTCGGGCCGGACTCCTGAAGGCTACCCATGAAGCGCAGTAAATCGCAGGTGAACAGCCATTTCTGAGGCCGTTTACTGCGGCGGTCGGCAGGGCGCGAAATATTGAGGCCAAAAGACTCAACTTTTCCCCGGAAACCCTTGAACGCCGTTCCCGTCCGGGGGCAGACTGCCGCCCATGGCAGTGGATGCGGAACGGATCCCGGCCCGCCGCCGGCGGCTGGGAGACCGGCTCGCCGTGCTGGGCGAGCGCGATTTCGCGTGGTTCTTCGTCGGCTACTCGACCTCCCTCCTCGGCTCCTCGATGGCGCCGGTGGCGGTGGCCTTCGCGGTGCTCGACGGCGGCGGCGGCGGAACCGACCTGGGGTGGGTGATGGCGGCCCGGATCCTGCCGGTGGTGCTGGTGCTGCTGGCCGGCGGGGTGATCGCGGACCGGTTCGGCAGCCGCCGGGTGATGCTGGGTTCGGACGTCCTGCGCGGGCTCGTCCAGGCGGTGTTCGCCGCGCTGCTGACGGCCGGGCGGGCGCCGGTCTGGGCGATGGTCGCGCTGGTGGCGGTGTGGGGGATCGGGGAGGGGCTGTTCCTGCCGGCCCTCGGGGCGATCGTGCCCGGCCTGGTGCGCCTGAAGGAGCTCCTGGCCGACGCGAACACCCTGCTGGGGCTGGCCCGTTCGGTGGCCACGGTGGCCGGGCCCGCGACGGCCGGCCTGGTGACGGCGACGCAGGGACCGGCGGTGGTCCTGCTGGCCGACGCGGTGACGTACGGCGTCGGCGCGTTCGCCCTGGCCAGGCTCCGGCTGCCCGACCGGGCGGCGAACGCGGCCGGCGGCGAGCAGCCGATGCTCGCCGAACTGCGGGCCGGCTGGTCGGAGTTCGCCTCCCGGCCGTGGTTCTGGATCACCACCGTCCAGATGGGCCTGTTCAACCTGCTGGTCTGGGCGCCGTTCCTGGTGCTCGGCCCGCTCACCGCGCAGCGGGACCTCGGCGGCGCCCGGGCCTGGGGCCTGGTGATGGGGGTGTACGGCGTCGGCGCGGTGCTGGGCGGGCTGGTGATGCTCGGGCGCCGGCCCGAGCGGCCGCTCGCGGTGGCCACCGTGGCCACGCTGGCCTGGGCGCTGCCCTCCGCCGCGCTCGCGGCCGGTGCGCCGTTGCCGTGGGTGGTGGCGGGCGCGCTGGTGGCGGGGGTCGGCTCGGCGGTCAGCGGGACGCTGGTCAGCACGACGATGCAGAGCTGGGTGCCGCCGGAGGTGCTCGGCCGGGTCAACTCCTTCGGGGCGCTCGGCGCGTTCGTGCTGGGGCCGCTCGGGCTGGCGGCGGCCGGACCGGCGGCGGACCGGATCGGCGTGGACAAGGTGCTGCTGCTCGGTGCGGTCTGGCAACTCGTGGCCGGTACGGTGGTGTTGGCGGTGCCGGCGGTTCGGAACCGCCGCTGGGAAGGGAGCCGGCACGGCGAGGACGGGCGCCACGGCGACCGGGAAAGCGCGCCCTGACCCGTGCTGGTCCGACCTTTCCAGGATCTGTCGACCACCCGCCCCCGAACGGCTCCGGGGCGCACCCCCGGCCCCGGTGCGGCCCACCGCGCACCGTACCCGGCCGGCCCCGGAGCGCGACCAGGTCCGGCCGCCGCACCCCCGCCGCCCGCGGCGGGCGCCGCGGCCGGACCGGTCGTACCGTGGAGGGAGCGGGGGTGGACGGAGGAGGTTTGACCATGCCCGGTTCGCTCACCATCAGCCACCACGAGTCCGCGGCCACCCTGGACCGCACGGACGCCGAGCGGCTCGCCACCGTACTGGCGGAGCTGGCGTACCTGCTGGAGATCCCGGGGCCGAACCGGATCAACGACGCGCAGCTCACCCTGCTGTGCGAGGGCCGGGCGCCGGACCGCGCCGAGCTGTCGCACTGGTCCCGGGCGCTCGCGGCCGAGCTGAAGGGGCGGCGCTGACGGCCCCGCTGCCCGCCGCAGCCGACGGCCCCGGTGCCCGCCGACGCCGCAGGCGCGCCGCCCCGCCCGCCGTACGATGGCGTGCGGGGCGGGCGGAGGTCGTGCGCCCCGCGGGCGCCGGAGTGGCCGGCGGCCGGTCCGGCGGAGGGTGGGGGCCCGAGCGTGCCGCAGTCCTGGTCGATGTCCTGGCTGACCGTGGAGACGCCGCTGCCCAGCGGCCCGATGCACATCGCCGTGACGCCGCTGGGCGTGGCGGCGGCCGGGTACGGCGGGCGGGACGGCGAACTGCCGCCGTGCACCGACGCGTCGAAGACCGCCGCCGTCCGGGACCGGATCGGCGCCTATCTGGCGGGCTGCAGCCGTGAGTTGGGCCTGCCGATCGACTGGAGCCTGAGCTCCGGCCCGCACCGCACCGTGCTGCGCACGCTCTGGCAGGAGGTGCCGTACGGCCGGACCATCACCTACGGCGAACTGGCCTCCCTCAGCGGGGTGTTCGAGGACGTGGCCGAGCCCGGCCTGGCGGCGCGGACGGTCGGCCAGATGATGGCCGCCAATCCCGTCGCCCTGCTGGTGCCCTGCCACCGGGTGGTGGCGGCGGACGGGATCGGCGGCTTCGGCGGCGGCCGGGTGGGGATCGACGTGAAGCGCTGGCTGCTCACCCTGGAGGGCGTGCTGGAGCCGACGCTCGACTGGAACGGCCCGCTGTAGCACCGGGGTTGCCGTCGGCGCGGTCGCACCGAGCCCCGCAAGAGCCACGTGTGAGCCCCGCATGAGCCCCGCACGAGCCCGCCGTCGGGTCCGGGCTACCGCTGCCGGACGAGGGAGACCGGGGCCGGCGCCCGGCGCGGCCGCACCGGCTGGATGCCGGAGACCAGCGTGTACTCGACGCCGTGCACGTCCGGATCCACCCCGGTGGGTTCCGGCCGTTCGCCGAGCGCCAGCCGGACGGCGTCCCAGGGCAGGTTGAGGCCGCACAGCCGCAGCTGGTGGAGCCCGGCGGCGGGCCGGGTGTTGACGTCGATCACCACCGGTCGCCCGGCCAGTTCGCGGAACTGGATGTTGGACAGGTACGCCATCCGGCTCGCCCCGACCAGGCGCCGGACCGGCTCCAGGTACCGCGGGTCGGCGGTGAAGCCGCGGCGGCGGCCCTCCTTGGTGCGGCCGACCACGGTGAGCGGGTGGCCGGCCCGGTCGGCGAGGCAGTCCACCGAGACCTCTGGCCCGTCCAGGTAGGGCATCACCAGCAGGTCGACGGGCTCGTCCCCCTCGTCCCCCGCGCCCGGTCCGGCGGACAGGGCGGCGGCCACCTGCTCGACCTGGACCCGGTGGTCCCAGCCGTGAAGCCGCCGTGGCCCGTACGGCTCCCGGGTGAGCACCCGGAAGCCCGTGCCGCCCGCGCCGGTGGTGGGTTTGAGGCAGGCGGTGTGCCCGGCGGCCTCGATCCGGCCGACGGCGTCGAGCAGTTCGTCGGCGGTGCGCACCCGCCACCAGGGCGGGGTGGGCAGTCCGGCGGCGGCGATCGCCCGGTAGCCGTCGGCCTTGCTGGTGTAGGTGGCGATGGCGGTGGCCGGCGGGCAGAGCAGGGTGGTGCCGATCGCCTCGAACTCCGGCCGGGCGAGGGCGATGGCGAGCTGGTGCAGCTGCGGGAGGAAGACGGTTATGGAGTGCCGGGCGCAGTAGTCGAGCGCGTAGCCGACGTAGGCGTCGGCGGGCAGGTCGGCGGGTTCCAGGGTGCCGTGGTCGGCGGCGGCGAGCACCGGGGAGTCGGGGTCGGCGTGGGTCGCGTGGACCGCCACCGGGCGAGGGGCGGTGCGGAGTTGTTCGATGAAGAAGACGTTCTCGGCGTAGGTGCGGTTGAGCCAGACACGGACGGGGGCTGTCAAGACTGCCTCCCAGGGCATGGGGTGACGAAGGGTCAGGGCTCGTGGTCGGCCGTGCTCGTCAACTGGCCTGGTGGCCCTGTGAGGTGGCACCTTAGCGGCCGGCTCCCCGGGCCCGGACGGGAGGGGTGCCGGGCGTGCGGGCGTCAAGGGGTGGCGGCGGAGGGGGTGTCGATGGGGGAAGATGGGGGCCGGTATTCCCGATAAGTTCGAATAATTAATCGAACAGATATCGATCGGGTGATCCAGTCGTACTATTTGTTCGGTTATCCCGAACCACTCGAATGAGTGATTGCGGCATGCACCCGAATGGGCCCACCATGAAGCTGCAACATGAATGTGCAAGGCGACACTTCATCGGGCATGCGAAGGGCTCCCCTTATGTCGACCGAAACCAATGCCGGTGTTCCCGCGCCCAGCGCGCAACCGGAGATCCGGCAGCAGCAGAGTCTGAGCACGGCGGGTGCGCGGAACCTCGCCACGACCACCAAGTCCGCGCCGCAGATGCAGGGCGTCAGCCCGCGCTGGCTGCTCAAGACGCTGCCCTGGGTGCAGGTGTCCGGCGGTACCTACCGGGTCAACCGCCGCCTGCGCCACTCGGTCGGCCGCGGTCGGGTGAGCTTCGTCAAGACCGGCTCCGAGGTGCGGATCGTCCCGCCGACGCTGGCCGAGGTGCCGGTGCTGCACGGCTTCCAGGACGAGGCCGTCCTGACGGAGCTGGCCGGGCGCTTCGTGCAGCGGGAGTTCGCCGCCGGCGACGTACTGGTCTCCGCCGGTACAGCGATCAACGAGGTCTTCCTCATCGCGCACGGCAAGCTCGAACGGCTCGGCACCGGCAAGTACGGCGAGGAGACGGTGATCGGCACCCTCGCCGACGGCGACCACCTCGGCGACGAGGCCCTCCAGCAGGAGGAGGGCACCTGGCCGTACACCGTCCGGGCCGCCACCTCCGGCACCGTGATGGCGCTCTCCTGGCCCGCCTTCCAGGAGCTCCACGACCGCTCCGAGGCCCTGCAACTGCAGGTCATCGAGTACCTGAACGGCTTCCAGCAGGCGCAGAACAAGCACGGCGAGGCCGCGATCGACCTCTCCGCCGGGCACCGGGGCGAGTACGAGCTGCCCGGCGCCTTCGTGGACTACGAGCTCAAGCCCCGCGAGTACGAGCTGAGCGTCGCGCAGACCATCCTCAAGGTGCACTCCCGCGTCGCCGACCTCTACAACCAGCCGATGAACCAGACCGAGCACCAGCTCCGGCTGACCATCGAGGCGCTGCGCGAGCGCCAGGAACACGAGCTCGTCAACAACCCCGAGTTCGGCCTGCTGGAGAACGCCGCGTACGACCAGCGGATCCAGACCCACTCCGGCCCGCCCACCCCGGACGACATGGACGAGCTGCTCAGCCGCCGCCGCGGCACCAAGATGTTCCTCGCCCACCCCAAGGCCATCGCCGCCTTCGGTCGCGAGTGCAACAAGCGCGGCCTCGTCCCCGGCACGGTCGAGGTCGAGGGCAAGCACGTCACGGCCTGGCGCGGGGTGCCGGTCTTCCCGTGCAACAAGATCCCGGTCATCGGCGGACACACCAGCTCGATCATGGCGCTGCGCGTCGGCGAGGACAACCAGGGCGTCGTCGGCCTGCACCAGACCGGAATTCCGGACGAGTACCAGCCGAGCCTTTCGGTGCGGTTCATGGGAATCGACGACAAGGCCGTCATTTCCTACCTGGTCAGCGCCTATTACTCCGCCGCGATTCTGGTCCCGGACGCGGTCGGCGTCCTGGAGAACGTGGACGTCGCGCAGCGCTAGGCCCGGTCCGGGCGAGTCTCAACCATTCCGGCCGGGCGCGCGATATCCGGGCACGCGCCCAGGCCCGGGCACCGGCCGACCGGAGCCGGTCGGAATTCCACGCCGCGGGGGGGGGGGGGGAAAACCCCCCCCCCCCCCCCGGCCCCCCACCCTGCCCGAGCAGCCCGAACGAACGGAACAGTTTCCCGTGAACACCATGCTCGTCACCGCCATCCTGGCCGACATCTGCTCCAGCACCGGCCACACCCAACCCGTCCGCGAGAAGGTGAGGGTGTGGGGCATGTCCGGCGTCGAACGTCTGCGCTTCGACAACGGCTGCACCGCGATCTACAAGTACGCGGTCGAGCCATTCGATGGCGAGGCCCAAATCCTCCGCGCGGCCAGCCGCGCCGGTATCCCGGTGCCGCAGGTCATCGGCTCCATCGTCCGTGAGGGCACGCTCGGCATGATGATCGAGGACCTGGGCGAACCGATCCGTGAAGCGGGCGACACAGATGGTGTTGTCGCTGCCGTCGCCTTGCACGCCACTCCCACCGCCGGGTCATTGCCGGTGATGGATGAGGCCGCGCTCGCCGCCCTCCCGGAACTGATGCTGGGCCACCTCAGCCGCCTGCGCGAGGCGGGCCGCTGGACCGCGGACACCGCGGACATCGCCGCGATGCTGGAAGCCCTCGCGGCGTCGGCGAGCAAGCGTGCGAGCGGTGCCGAGATTGCCCCGTTCGGCTGGGTGCATTCGGAGTTCCACCCGACCAGCCTCCATCTGGGAGAAGACGGCTGGTGCCTGCTCGACTTCGCCCGCGCGTTCACCGGCCCCGGCCTGCTTGACCTCGCCTCCTGGCACGGCACACTCGATGACTCGGACCCCGTCCGGCTTCGGAACTTCATCGAGGCCTACGTCGCTACCGGCGGTGCGAAGGACGCACTCGCCGAACGCGGCGGTCTGACCGCCGAGCATTGGGCACTTGGTTGGCACCGCGTTTGGGCCGTGGAGTGGTTCATGGAGCAGGCCATCAAGTGGATCAACGACCCGTCGAGTGATCCGCTGTACACCGAGGTCGTACGCCGACACCTGGCCACCGCGATCCGACTTCTGGAGGCGTGACGGTGGACGTCTGGGACGCCCACGCGGCCCAGCGTTTTGCCGACGAACCGGCGGGGCCGCTGGCGCCACCTCGCCGGATGGAGTGGACCCAACGGCCGGGGATCGGCCCGGGCGCCGAACTCCTGGGCGAGAACCTGGCCGGGCGTCGGATCGTTGAACTGGGTTGCGGCCCAGGCCGCAACACCGCCCATCTGGCCCACAACGGGGCCCACGCCATCGGGATCGACAGCTCGCGTGGCCAGATCCACCGGGCAACGGCCCACTACGGTCACACCGGTGCCGAGTTCGTCTGCTCCACCGCGAGCGCCTACCTGAGCCGTGAACGCGACAAGCCGTACGCCATCGCGTCCGTCTTCGGCGCAATCGGCCTGACCGAGCCGTCCAAGCTCCTCTATGCGTGCTCCCGCCGCCTCGACTGCAATGGCGTACTCGCCTTCTCCGTCCCACACCCGCAGCGGACCGGCGTCGTCCCGGCCGACCCCCGCACCCGAGACAGAGTGATCCTGCCCGGTGGCGCCCAGGCCGTGGTGGAGCGCTGGGACATTGACCCGGCTGCCTGGGTTCGGGCTCTCAACCGCGCAGGCCTGCTGGTCACCAGCGTGCACGACCTCTTCGCGCCGACCGACGTCCGCTGGCCGACCACCCTCTTGATCGCCGCACGGAAGCCCTGACATCCGCCCACAACAGGAGTCACCAATGGACAACCGCCTGTTCCTGCTGCTGGACATCGACGGCGTCTTCGTCCCGTTCCCTGCCGCCGACCTCAGCATCCCGGCCACCCACATTCGTCACCAGGTCCGCACCGGTGCCGTTGCCGAGCCGTTCTGGGTCTGGCTCAACCCGGAGCACGGCACACTGATCACGGACGCCATCAACACCGGCCTCGTGCAGCCGGTGTGGTGCACGAGCTGGCGCCTCGACGCCCGCCGCATCATCGCACCGCTGTTGGACCTGCCCGACTTCGACCACATCGAGCTGCCCAACCTGCCGATCACCACCAGCCACCCCGACGGCTACCTGTGGAAGCGCAACCATGTCGCCGACTGGCTCTCAGGCGCCCCTGCCGTGTGGATCGACGACGACTTCACCCCGCTCGATCACCAGTGGGCCGCCGACCGAACCTCCTTCGGCAACCCGACCCTGCTGATCCAGCCCGACCCACGCGTCGGCATCCAGAGCCAACACGTCATGAACGCTCTGGAATGGGCTGCGGCTCTTGACGCGGCCAGGAAGGCAGCCTGATGTCGGGCCAGTATCATCGCCGGCCCGCTATCGGCTCGGCCTTCTTGTTCCCCGGCTCGGGTGGAGGGTGTTCGTGGTGGTCAGTTCGCTGAGGAGTACTCGCTTTCCGGTTCCGCTGGAGTGGGGCGTGCCGCCAGGGGTCGACGCCGTGCCGGGGGCGCGGCGGTTGGTGGTGGACATCGTGCGGGAATGGGGGGTTCCACTCTCGGAAGGCGCGCTTCAGGAAGTGGAGTTGTGCGCGAGCGAGGTAATTGCCAATGCGCTCGTGCATACAAAGGAGCGCTGCGCCGTGACCGTTCGGTGGTGCGCCGGGCGCTTGCGGGTTGAGGTTGCAGACGGGTGCTCGGGGCTTCCCCGGCGGGAACGCGGCGACGAATCGACGGGCGGGCGTGGCCTCTTGCTCGTCGAAGCCCTGGCGCACGCATGGGGCTGGTACCCGGCAGGGGTAGGCAAGGTGGTCTGGTTCGAGTACCTGGAAGCCGCCGAAGCGGGGGGGGACGCTCCGCGGGGGGGGGGGGGGGGGGGAGAGCCCTTTCCTCGGTGGGGGGGGGTGGTGGAAAACTCTCCACAATAAGG
>NZ_JBHVWW010000044.1:0-47573 GCF_042882025.1 Kitasatospora sp. NPDC058243 | reverse complement strand
GGGTTGGTACCTGGGGGGGGGGGGAGGGGTGTTTTGGTTGGGTCCCCGAAAACCCCCAAAGCCCCCTCCCCCAAGGCGGGGGGGGGCCCCGCCGCTGGACCTCCATGCTCTGCGAGAGGTGGCGTAGTGGCAACCTTCGCGCGCCTGGTGTGGTGGGCGCTCTTCTCGGCCGCCGTGGTGGCAGGGTTCGCGGCTGGTTGTGATCGTTGGGGAGAGGTGTTGGAGAAGGCCTCGCGGATGAGGCGGGTGCGCTGGCGAACCTCAACTACTGGGCGTACTGGGTCGGCGAGGTCCCGTACCTCGAACTCTCCGACGACTTCATCGCCGCCCGGTCGCCGGGTCCGTGGCCCGGCGACAAGCTCCTCGCGCACCTCGTTCAGGGGCTCGGCCCGCAGTGCGGGTACGCCGAGTTGAACATCCACAGTGTGTGGTCACTGCTCCAGGTCCGGCCGGATCTGCTGCGCTCCGGAACTGCGGCCCGCGCCCTGCGCGAACGGCTCCCGGTGCTGTTGGATGGTCGGGAGCTGTCGCGGCGCGGGCGACGCGAACTCGACAGCATCCGCTACGCGATCCGCCTTGTCGAGGCGTGAGAGGAGCCAGACAGTGACAGACGACCTGACGCCGGTGGCGAGGTTCCTGTTCGAAGCCGGGACGCTCAAGCAGACCAAGCGCACGGGCTGGTGGATGGCCGGCGTCCGCGATCCCGAATCGGTCGCCGAACACTCCTGGCGAACCGCGTTGATCGCTTCGATCATTGCCAAGCTCGAAGGCGCGGACCCGGCGCAGGCCGCCTTCCTCGCGGTCTGGCACGACTCCCAGGAGACGCGCACCGGGGACGTCAACCATCTGGGGAAGAAGTACGCGCCCGGCGCCGATCCGGCGGCGGTGACGGCCGACCAGGTCGGCGGCATGCCGGAGATCCTCGCCTCGACCATCCGGGATCTCGTCGCGGAGTACGAAGCGAAGGACTCTCCGGAGGCGGTCTGCGCGCGGGATGCCGACAAGCTGGAGTGCCTGATCCAGGGAGTCGAGTACAAGGCGCAGGGCTACGCGAACGCTCAGCGCTGGATCGACAACAGCCGTGGCCGTCTCACCACGAAGACCGCCAACGCACTCGCCGACGCCGTCCTGGCAACCGACTCCCTCGACTGGCTCCGTGCTGCCCTCGGCGAGAGGCCGAGCTGACGCGGGTCGTGGATCGCGCCTTGAAGGCGGCACCTTGCCGGTGTCGGTCTCAAAGCGGCAGTTCGATGTGATGGTGGACGACGCCGCGCACGAGATCATCCGGGGCCTGGGCTTCACCCCTCGCATCACGTTCGAGAAGCGGTGCCGCAACTACGGCTTCCAGCGCGACGGAAGGCACCTGCTCGCCACACTCGTTCGCGTTCCCGAGTTGGACGACGCCACGTTCATCGAGGTCGAGACGACGGCCGCCACGGAGGCCGACCTCACGCCGGCCCTCGCCCTTGTCCGTGCGGTGCTGGCCGAACTCGGCATCAGGGAAGTCGACTTGACCACTGAGCTGTACACCGACGCGGTCGCGGCGGCGCGACCGGCCTGACTGGTAGGCCTCATTCCGCATTCACCGGCGCGCTCCCTGCGGCCACAGCACCTCAACCGGCACGCCGCGCCGGCGGGCGTAGGCGACCACGTCCGCCGTCCCGCCGTAGCCGCGGGCCGGCAGGCCGTCCCAGACGGCTAGGAGTTTGTCGACCTGGGCTACCAGGACCTCGCTCCCCGCCATGTGGGCGGCTTCGTCGGACTCCACCCGGCCTGTTCGGTGAACGGCGTTGGCACTGCTCAACAGCCGGTCGTAGACGGGGTGATGCCAGTCCGGCAGCCCGTCCCGGTATTGATCCGCCGGAATGACGGCCTCCAGCCGGGCCCCCCGTTCGAGCGCGATCTCCGCCAGCCACGCGTCCGGCCCGTCCGCGATGCAGGACACGACCGTGAGCCCAGTCGGGTCCTCGCCCGCGAGAGCGTCTTCGAGTAGCCGTCGAACCTGCTCCTCCACTCCGGCCGCCAGCCCCCGGTGCCCCGTGATTCCGATCCGCAGACCGCTCCGGTCGGCCTTCACGGCGTAGTGCCCTTGCCGGAGGTTTCATCCAGGAACGTCACCTCGAACGATTCGAGGTGCTGCGCGCGTTCGGCCAGGAATCGGCGGACGTGAGGTTGCCGTTCGTGCTCCTCGAAGGCCGTACGGTCCGCGTACAACTCATAGAAGACCCGGACGTGTGGCTCGCCCGGCACGGTGTGAGTGACGTAGAGGAGTGTGCCCGGTTCCTGGGCGCGGATTTCTTCGAGGGCCGCAGCTGCCAGCTGGTCGAAGGCGCGGGCTGCTGTGGCGTCGTGGGTGATGAAGCGGACGACCAGACCGAATCCCACGGGTCACGCGGCCTTCTGGCCGGCGACCTCGCGGGTGCGCTGGTGGAGCTGGCGGACCGTACGGTTGGTGGCTCGTGCCGGGAGGCCCTTGCCCAGAGCCTGGAAGTGCTCGTCGCCACGGACGGAGCTGATCGTGACGTAGTCGTCCAGGAACGCGTTCCAGGTGGCGCAGGCGGCCTCGACGTGCCCGAGTTCCATCTGGCGGCGGGCCAGCAGGCCGTTGCCGTGTACGCGGCCCTGTTTCTCGTTGGCGGGGCGGGCTCGGTTGGAGAGTTGAAGTTCCTTGATTGCCCCTGAGAGGTCGCCGAGTTCGTACAGCACGTGCGAGACGTGGAAGTGGTAGGCGGCCTGGTCGTAGCCGCCGACGGAGTCGTTGCGGCCCTCGGCCTGGGTCAGCGCGGTTTCGGTCTCGGCAAGCCGCGCGAATGCCTGCCGCTGGTCCTTCACCATGGCGGCGCCGTGCGCCTGTTGGCCGGCGAGGAAGGCCCGCAGTCGCGGGCCGGAGGCCGGAGCCGCTTCGGCGGCCGAGTCGGCCAGTTCCAGCGCCTTCGGGCCGTATCCGAGATTGGACGCCTGGAGCGCCATGCCCCGTAGGGTGCGGCAGTACGTCACGTGGTCCTGGGCCTCGCGTGCGAGCTTGAGGGCCTGGACGTAGTACTTCTGGCCGAGACCGTGGGCAGTCTCGTACATCGCCATCCACCCGGTGAGGTAGGTGAGATCGGCGGCGGCCGACAGCAGCCCGGCCTTCACTTCCGTGGTGCCGGATGCCTGGAGCCAGGGTCCGACCGAGTTGACCAGGAAGGCCGCCGCCATCGGGCGGGCGTGGGCGGCGCCGAGCTCGTCGAGGATATCGGCGATCCGGTCCGTCATTCTCCGAACGGTCTCGACCTCGCCCTGGCCGACCCGCACGGTACGGCCCGCAGCGGCATGGTTCATCCGGTCAGCGGTGTCGTCGAAGACCGGCAGTGTCAGGGCGAGCGAGTAGAGCCCGGAGGCGAGTACACCACGGCGTGAGGGATCCATGTCGGCTTTGCCGATCGACATCAGATCGGACAGGACCCCCTGGCTGCCCGCCTGCTCGGCGCCGCGCCCGAAGCCCGTCTCCTCGGGTGTCACCGGTCGTCCGAGCCGACGTGAGAACGTCTCGCGGACAATCTCCTGTGCGTCTGCCCGGGGCTGAGTGCCCGAGAGCCAGTGCGAGATCGCCGACTTGTCATAGGTCAGCTGGTGCCCCGCCTCGGCTCCGACGCGATTCACGGCTCGGGCGAGCTGGCCGTTGCCCCACCCCGCCTGCTGCATGAGTGTCGCGAGCGCGGTGTTGGGTGTGCGCGGTCGGTGGGTCATCGCGATCCCGTCCTCTGTTCAACCGGTTCAACGCCTGGACCAGCTTCGCCTGTTCTCCCTTCTTGTGTACCCGCGTTGACTTGGCGTCAGCCATTTGGACGGTGGGTGTGGACCCGAACGATCCGGCATGGCTGCAGAATTGTCGCTATGTGACCGAATGGATTCCCAGTGATCGTCAGTCCGCTCAACACCGCTCGATTCCCGGTTCCGCTGGAGTGGGGCGTGCCGCCGGGGGCCGACGCCGTGCCGGCGGCCCGGCGGTTGGTGGGGGCGATCGTGCGGGAGTGGGGTGTGCCGCTGTCGGCGGACGGGCTTCAGGAGGTGGAGCTGTGCGCCAGCGAGGTGATCGCCAATGCGCTCGTGCACACCAGGGAGCGCTGCGCCGTGACCGTCCGGTGGGTGCCGGGCGGGTGCGGGTGGAGGTCGCCGATCGGTGCCCGGAGCTCCCGAAGCGCGAGCGTGACGCCGGATCGACCAGCGGGCGTGGCCTCCTGCTCGTCGAAGCGCTGGCGCACGCATGGGGCTGGCGCCCGGCGGGGGTGGGCAAGGTGGTCTGGTTCGAGTACCTGGAAGTCGCCGAAGTGCCGTGCCCCACGCATGGATGGGGCACGGCGCTGGACCTTCACGCTCTGCGAGAGGTGGCGTAGTGGCGACCGTCGGGCGCCTCGCGACTGTGACGGATTGTTGACTGACAGTAAGGAATTGGCTTGTGCGTCGGTGTCTCGGCTGCTGCCGAGACTGAGCCAGGACACGTTGGCTGGGACTTGGTCACGGTTGTTGGAACCGGAGTGCCCCAGCGCTGGAATCGCTCTTGGGGCTACTACTCCAGCTGTAGTTCGTGAGGCGTGTGTGACTGAAGGCGTGAAATGGGTTGATCATTCCCAGCCGTGCTCGGCGTAGGTCCGGTTGTCCCACTCCGGGTGCTCTGTGGTGTAGGTGCCCCAGCCCATGCGCTGGTAGTACAACGTCATCGCGTCGAAGTAGCTCGCGGCCTCAACGGTCCACACGAGCCGGGCACCTTCGGACAAGAGCGCACGAGCCCCGTCTCCGCGCGGTCCGGCCAGGCAGAACATCTTTCCCTCCTCGCCTTCGTCCCACAGCTCGTGAAGCATTGGCTCAGGATAGGTCCCAAGCGGCGCGGTGTGACTACAACGGCTGAACCGCTGTCGTCCCCGCCGCTCCAGTTGTCCTGCGTACGCGCTCGCTCGGTTCCAAGCCCCTCAGCGGAGCGGCCACGGACGCCGCGAGCCCGGGTAGTTCGGAACTGGTTCCAACAAACCTGTCCCACCGGGTCGAAACGGCCAGGTCACCACACCGTGTCAGTTTCACCTACCGTGTCCCGGCTCAGAGACACCGACGTCAGGCCCTGTCCTGGCAGTTGTGCCCGACTGGCTCAGAGGGTGTCGGTGGTGGTCAGTCGACTGAGAAATGCGTCGGGGTGGGGTGAGCCGCCCGAGCATCCTCGGCAACTGATTTTGATCGGTTGTCAGGTGATGCCGGTGGATCGAGTGGCGGTCCTGGGGTCGTGCCCGTGTGGGTGCGTCAAATGTGGTGGCGGCCCGGTGCCGGGGGTGGTCATTCTGGGTGGATGGGTGATCGTGCGAATTTTGTCGTTGTCCGCGAGAGCGGTGAGTTCGAGCTGTACCTGTCGCGGTTCGGGGCGATAGGAATCGACCTCGACCTCCTGGCCGGGCCGGCGGAGGCGCTTTCGATGGTCCGGCACCTGAGGGCGGTCGACTGGTGGCTGGATGATGTGCACTGCCAGGGTGCGGCACTGATCGACCTCGGCCGGAAGGTGCTGATGCTGTTCGCCTGGGAAGGGCCGAGCGCCGAGATGCGTCACAGGGCGGCCACTCTGGAACTGTTGCGGGAGGCATGGGTGGGGTGGGACGTCCGGTGGATGTACGACGGCCCTGCCGAGCTGCGGACGTACCTGGGGCTGGACCCCGAACACGTCCGCGCTCGTGGGCGCGGGCATGCGGTGGGGCCGCTGCTCGAACCGGGCGACGAGGAGCTGGCTGACCCCGAGTCGATGGTTGCGGTGGTGACGGTCGGGGCGGTCGGGGCGGAGCACTGCTACGTGCTGGCGAACGTCAACGACCATCCGGTCCGGGAGGGGGCTGCGCTGCTCGACCGACTGGCGGGCGGCCCCGAGCACGGGGTCTGCGAGGCGTCGGCCGATGCCGGCATCCACGTCGATCCGCTGCGTCGGCGGGTGGGCTGGTGGGTGCTCGGGGCGTCGGCGGAGGCGTACGAGATGCCGCAGCGGTGGCCTGGTTGGACGGTGGAGTTCTGGCAGGACCGCTGGGAGGAGCATGTACTCGCGGCGCCCGGACGTTTCTCGCCGCCGCCGGTCGACCGGGCGAGGGCGCTGGCGGACGTACGGGCCGCGGCCGAACGCCGTCGAGAGGCATGAACCCGCCCGGCGCCCGCCGGGTCGGCCTGGCCGACCCCACCCCGCGAACCGTGCCGGCAGGCACTGACGTGCATACTTGCCGGACGATCAGTAGGACGTAGAGGTGATGACGCGGTGAAACTGGCTGAAGCGCTCGCGCAGCGCGCGGCTGCGGTGCGGCGGGTGGAGCAGTTGCGGGCGCGCGTCGTCGGCAGTGCCCGCTACCAGGAGGGCGAGGAGCCGGCCGAGAGCGCGGCGGAGGTCCTGGCCCAGGCCGGAGAGGTGCTGGACGAGCTGGAGCGGCTGATCCGTCAGATCAACCGGACCAACTCCACCGCGCTCATCGAGGGCGGCGGCACGCTGACCGATGCCCTCGCCCGCCGGGACGTCCTGCGGCTGCGCCACTCGGTGATCACCGCGGCCGCCGACGCCGCCTCCGGGCGCGACCAGCGCGGAGTCGTACGGCAGTTGCGGTCCGAACTCAGGATCCTCGCCGCCCTGCCGGTCGCCGAGCTCCGCGCCCAGGCGGACGCCCTGGCGAAGGAGATCCGCGAGGTGGACACCCTGATCCAGCGCACCAACTGGGAGATCGACCTGATCGAGGACTGACCCCACCAGCTGGGTGTGGGAAGCAGGTAGTCGCCACGGAGGCGTGCACACACCGCGGGCCGGCGGTTCATCCGGCCCTTGGCGCGTGAAGAGCAACGCAGGGGGTTCGATTCCTCATCAAACAATGCAGCTCAGCATCGCGTACAGGTGACAGAGCACACTGTACAGCTCACCACCACGTGCAGATCCGGGCGACGAGGGCGGGAACGGGGCGCCCCACACCCGGTGCGAGGGCCGTGCACACCAGCACGGCCCTCGCACCTTTTCCACCCCGGGGCCGCTCAAGAAGCGCCTCCCGTCAGGGCGCACCGAAGAAGCCGAAGAAGGCGTCCAGGATCTGCTGCGCGGCCAGCCCCGCCGGCATGGTGCCGGCGCGGACCTGGGCCTCCAACTCGACCGAGAGCCGCAGCACTTCGGGGTGTTCGTGCAGCCGCGCGTAGAGCTGGTCGTGGACCATCGTCCAGGTCCATTCGACCTGCTGTTCCCGCCGTTTCGCGGCCAGTGCGCCGGTGGCGTCGAGGACCTTGCGGTGTTGCTGGAGCCGTTCCCACAGCACGTCGAGTCCGGCGCCGTCGCGGCCGCTGCAGGTCAGCACGGGCGGCGTCCACGCCGCGTCGGGGGCCTGCAACAGCCGTAGGGCGCCGGCGAGTTCGCGGGCGGCGGCGCGGGCGTCGGGTTCGTGCGGGCCGTCGGCCTTGTTGACGGCGATGACGTCGGCCAGCTCCAGGACGCCCTTCTTGATGCCCTGCAACTGGTCGCCGGTGCGGGCGAGGCTGAGCAGCAGGAAGGTGTCGACCATCCCGGCGACGGCGGTCTCGGACTGGCCGACTCCCACCGTCTCGATCAGGACCACGTCGTAGCCGGCGGCCTCCATCACCACCATGGACTCCCGGGTGGCCTTGGCGACGCCGCCCAGTGTCCCGGAGGTGGGCGAGGGGCGGACGAAGGCGTGCGGGTCGACGGCGAGGCGTTCCATCCGGGTCTTGTCGCCGAGGATGGAGCCGCCGGTGCGGCTGGACGTGGGGTCGACGGCGAGTACGGCGACCCGGTGGCCGAGCCCCGTGAGCATGGTGCCGAAGGAGTCGATGAAGGTCGACTTGCCGACACCGGGCACGCCGGTGATGCCCACCCGGACCGCGCCGCCCGCGTGCGGCAGCAGCCGTTGGAGCAACTGCTGCGCGAGCGCGCGGTGGTCGGGCCGGGTGGACTCGACGAGGGTGACGGCGCGCGCGATCCAGGCGCGCGAGCCGTCGAGGACACCCGTCACATAGCTGTCGAGGTCGATCGTCCGCGGAGGCATACGATCAAAATCTCACAGCTC
This sequence comes from Kitasatospora sp. NPDC058243, assembly GCF_042882025.1. Taxonomy (NCBI): domain Bacteria; kingdom Bacillati; phylum Actinomycetota; class Actinomycetes; order Kitasatosporales; family Streptomycetaceae; genus Kitasatospora; species Kitasatospora sp. NPDC058243. The sequence continues at coordinate 39,519 of NZ_JBHVWW010000044.1, read as the reverse complement.
GTGGCCGAGGTCGGCCGCCAGGGAGGTGAGCAGGTCGTAGGCGGCGTCCGGGATGACGGTGCCCGGCGGGAAGACCGCCGCCGCCCCCGCCTCGTACAGCGCGTCGAAGTCCTGCGGGGGGATCACCCCGCCGACCACGATGGTGATGTCCTCCCGGCCGGCCTCGGCGAGTGCGGTGCGCAGCGCGGGGACCAGGGTGAGGTGCCCGGCGGCGAGCGAGGAGACGCCGACGATGTGCACGTCCGCCTCGACGGCCTGGCGGGCGACCTCGTCGGGGGTCTGGAAGAGCGGGCCGACGTCCACGGTGAAGCCGAGGTCGGCGAAGGCGGTGGCGATCACCTTCTGGCCGCGGTCGTGGCCGTCCTGGCCCATCTTGGCGACCAGGATGCGCGGGCGCCGGCCTTCGGCCCGTTCGAACCGCTCGACCAGGTCGCGGGTGCGCTGGAGGGAGGCCGAGGGGCCCGCTTCGTCTCGGTACACACCGGAGATGGTACGGATCTGGCCGCTGTGCCGGCCGTACACCTTCTCCAGGGCGTCCGAGATCTCGCCGACGGTGGCCTTCGCCCGGGCCGCGTTGACGGCCAGGTGCAGCAGGTTGCCGTCGAGCGAGCCGCCGCGCTGCGGGCCGGCCTCGGCGGCCCGGGTGAGCGCGTTCAGCGCGTCCTGGCAGGCCGCCTCGTCGCGCTCCTCCCGGAGCCGGCGCAGCTTTTCGAGCTGGCGGGCGCGCACCGAGGAGTTGTCGACCTTGAGCACGTCGATCTGCTCGTCGCTGTCCACCCGGTACTTGTTGACGCCGATGACCGGCTGGCGGCCGGAGTCGATCCGGGCCTGGGTGCGGGCGGCGGCCTCCTCGACGCGCATCTTCGGGATGCCCGCGTCGATGGCCTTGGCCATGCCGCCGGCCGCCTCGACCTCCTGGATGTGCTGCCAGGCGCGGCGCGCCAGGTCGTGGGTGAGCTTCTCGACGTAGGCGGAGCCGCCCCACGGGTCGATGACCCGGCAGGTGCCGGACTCCTGCTGGAGCAGCAGCTGGGTGTTGCGGGCGATCCGGGCGGAGAAGTCGGTGGGCAGCGCCAGCGCCTCGTCGAGCGCGTTGGTGTGCAGCGACTGGGTGTGGCCCTGGGTGGCGGCCATCGCCTCCACGCAGGTACGGGTCACGTTGTTGAACACGTCCTGGGCGGTGAGCGACCAGCCGGAGGTCTGCGAATGGGTGCGCAGCGACAGCGACTTGGCGTTCTTCGGGTCGAACTGCTTGACCAGCTTGGCCCACAGCAGCCGGGCCGCGCGCAGCTTGGCGACCTCCATGAAGAAGTTCATGCCGATCGCCCAGAAGAACGACAGCCGCGGCGCGAAGGCGTCCACGTCCAGGCCCACGTCCAGGCCCGCGCGCAGGTACTCCACCCCGTCGGCCAGGGTGTAGGCCAGCTCCAGGTCGGCGGTGGCCCCGGCCTCCTGGATGTGGTAGCCGGAGATGGAGATGGAGTTGTACCGGGGCATCTTCTGCGAGGTGTACGCGAAGATGTCCGAGATGATCCGCATCGACGGCTGCGGCGGGTAGATGTAGGTGTTGCGGACCATGAACTCCTTGAGGATGTCGTTCTGGATGGTCCCCGCCAGCTTCTCGGGCGCCACCCCCTGCTCCTCGGCGGCCACGATGTACAGGGCCAGGACGGGCAGGACGGCGCCGTTCATGGTCATCGACACCGACATCTTGTCCAGCGGGATGCCGTCGAAGAGTTGGCGCATGTCGTAGATCGAGTCGATCGCCACGCCCGCCATGCCGACGTCGCCGGTGACGCGCGGGTGGTCGCTGTCGTAGCCGCGGTGGGTCGGCAGGTCGAAGGCGACCGAGAGGCCCTTCTGGCCGGCTGCCAGGTTGCGGCGGTAGAAGGCGTTGGACTCCTCGGCGGTGGAGAAGCCCGCGTACTGGCGGACGGTCCACGGCTGGTTGACGTACATGGTCGGGTACGGCCCGCGCAGGTACGGGGCGATGCCCGGGTAGGTCTCCAGGAAGTCCAGGCCGGCCAGGTCCGCCGTGGTGTACAGCGGCTTGACGCCGATGCCCTCGGGGGTGTCCCAGACCAGCTCGTCGACGTCCTTGCCGGTGGACTGCCGCCAGGCGGCCCGCCACTGGCCGTCGGTGACGTCCCCGGAGGGATCCCCGTTCAGCCCGATTCCGGTGAAGTCGGGGATCATCGTGCCACTCCGATCTGGTCGAGCAGGGAGGTGAGGACGGCGATGGCGTCCCCGCCCGCGTGGATGAACTCGTCTACTCCTGCCGGGACTTCGCCGAGTCGACCGGCCAGCAGCACCCGTCGGGCTCCGGCCGCCTTCAGCGCGCCGGCGACGGCCTCGGCGTGCTCGCCGTACTGCGCGTCGCTGGAGCACAGGCAGGCGGCGGTGGCGCCGGAGGCGGTGAAGGCCTCGGCGAAGGCGGCCGGGTCGACGGACTCCAGCGAGGTCGTCGCGATGCCGCCGGCCTGGAACAGGTTGGCGGCGAAGGTGGTGCGCGCGGTGTGCGCGGAGGCGGTGCCGATCGAGGCCAGGAACAGCTTCGGCCGCTCGCCGGTGGCCGCGAGCTGCGCGTCCGAGCGGTCGCGCAGCGCCTCGTACGCCTCGGCGCGGCGCACCTGCGGCAGCCCGCCGCCCGGTGCGGCCGGGGCCGGTTCGCGGACCAGCGGCTGCTCGTCCAGGTGCGGGAACTCGCTGACACCGGTGACGGGTTCGCGCCGCTTGGCGAGCTTGACGGAGCGCTCCGCCCAGGTCGCGGCGATCCGCTCGCGGACCGTCCCGTCGGTGAGCGCCGTCTGCTGGCCGCCGGCCCGCTCGATCTCCTGGAACCAGGCCCAGGCGGCCGCCGCCAGCTCCTCGCCCAGCTGCTCGACGTACCAGGAGCCGCCGGCCGGGTCGATCACCCGGGCGAGGTGGGACTCCTCCAGCAGGATCGACTGGGTGTTGCGGGCGATCCGGCGGGCGAAGGCGTCCGGCAGGCCGAGGGCGCTGTCGAAGGGCAGCACGGTGACGGCGTCGGCGCCGCCCACGCCGGCGGCGAGGCAGGCGACGGTGGTGCGCAGCATGTTCACCCACGGGTCGCGGGCGGTCATCATCACCCGGGAGGTGACCGCGTGCTGGCGCTGCGCCGAGGCCGCCGCGGAGGCCCCCGACACCTCGGCGACGCGGGACCAGAGGCGGCGCGCGGCACGGAACTTGGCGATGGTGAGGAACTGGTCGGCGTCGGCCGCGTAGCGGAATTCCAGCTGGCCGAGCGCGGCGTCCACCGACAGCCCGGCGGCGGTGAGCGCCCGCAGGTAGGCGACGCCGGTGGCGAGCGAGCAGCCCAGCTCCTGGGCGGGCGAGGCGCCGGCCTCGTGGTAGGGCAGGGCGTCCACGGTCAGCGCCCGGACGCCGGGGTACTCGGCGGCGCAGCGGGCGGCCAGCGCGGTGGCCTCGGCGAGCAGCGCGGTGGTGCGTCCGGTCTCGCCGGTGCGGGCCTGGAGGCCCAGCGGGTCGGCGCCGAGGTTGCCGGCGGCGGCGCCGGGGGAGACCTCGCGCTCCTCGTACAGGGCGAACAACTGCTCGGCGGCGGCGGTGAATTCGGGCCCGGCGTCGAGTGCCACGGCGGCCAGGTCGAGGTACACGCCGGTCAGCGTCTCGGGCAGGGCCGTGACGGGCAGGCCCGCGCCGCCGAGCTCCAGCCAGAGCGAGCCGACGCCGTTCTCCAGGTCGGCCAGGACCGCCTCGTTGGTGCGCCGGCGGTCCGGGTCGGCGTGCCGCTGGCGGACGTCCCAGCCGGCGACGGCCGCGCCCTGCGGCCGGCCGCCGCGGACGAACGGGGGGAAGCCGGGGTAGCCGGCTTCGGCCGGGGCGTCCTCGGCGGTGTACAGCGGGCGGGCGCGCAGCCCGTCCGGGAGTTCGGTGGTGAGCGCCCGCTCGGCGGCGGCGCCGTCCGCGGGCTGCGCGCCGGACTTGCGCAGCACGCCCTCGACGAGCTGCTGCCACTGCTCGCGGTGTGCGGCCGGGAATTCGGCGGCGAGGGGGAGCCCTTCGGGCAGGACGTTCATGACCGCAGGTTAGCGCTCGTTCGCAGGCCCGCAGGAGGGGCGGCCCGTGTGACCTTTCCCTCGATTTGGCACGTTCTCAGCACTCCGGGCGGCGAGGAGTGCCGCGGACGGTGGCACCCGAGGTCAACGCCGGTGCCGGGGGCCACGATCGATCGCCCGGAACGGCCCGGAACAGGGGGATTGCGGAACCCCTCCACTCATCTATTAAGTTACTTCGAAGAAGGTGGGCGGGGACCGAACCCCCGTAGGTCCTCGCCCGCCTTCGCCGTCCCCTGCCGTCCCCCGAAGGAGAGCCCCCCGCCATGGGAAAGCGTCGCAAGCCCAGCCCCCCGAGCCGGGCCCGCATGGCGGTCCTCACCACGGCCATGGCCGGCGGCGCCGTCCTCGCCTCCGGCACCGCCCACGCCGAGCCCGCCCCCAACCTGGCCTCCGTCAAGGAGCAGGTGGACAAGCTCAACGAGGAGGCCGAGCAGGCCGTCGAGCAGTTCAACGGCTTCCAGGAGAAGCAGCAGAAGCTCCAGGGCGACGCCAGCAAGATCCAGGAGAAGGTCGCCCGCGGGCAGGAGGCGATGAACGAACTGCGCTCCCAGCTCGGCGCGGTGGCCGCCGACCAGTACCGCACCAACGGCATCGACCCGTCCTTCCAGCTGATGCTCGACTCCGACCCGGCCGCCTACCTGGAGCGCGCCTCGGTCCAGAACCACCTCGCCGACTCCCAGATATCCCTGCTCAAGCAGGCCCAGAACGAGCAGCGCAAGCTCGACCAGGACCGCGCCGAGGCCACCGCCACCCTGGCCCAGCTCGACTCCGTCGGCACCGAGCTGGGGGAGAAGAAGAAGCAGATCCAGGTCAAGCTCGCCCAGGCGCAGGGCATGCTCAACAAGCTGAGCGCCGAGGACCGCGCCAAGATCAACGCCCAGCAGAACGCCGAGAAGGCCAAGGCCGAGGCCCAGGCGGCGGCCGCCGCCGACCGGGCCTCCCGCTCCTCGGAGCGCCCGAACATGAACACCCCGGCGCCGCCCGCCAGCGGTCGCGCCGCCGCCGTCCTCCAGTTCGCCTACGCCCAGCTCGGCAAGCCCTACGGCTGGGGCGCGACCGGCCCCAACAGCTTCGACTGCTCCGGCCTCACCGGCGGCGCCTACCGCGCGGGCAACGTCAAGCTGCCCCGGATGTCCCAGGACCAGTGGAACACCGGCTCCCGCGTCCAGCGCGCCGACCTCCAGCCCGGCGACCTGGTCTTCTTCTACCCCGACATCCACCACGTGGGCATCTACATCGGCGACGGCAAGATGATCCACGCCCCGCGCACCGGCAAGAACGTCGAGGTCCTCCCGATCAGTGCCATGCCGTACGTGGGCGCCGTCCGCCCGTAGCCGTAGCCGTAGCCGTAGGCCGTGGCTGCAGCTGTGTGCTGTGCCCGGCAGTCCGGCAGTCCGGCAGTCCGGCAGCCCGCTCCCGCCTCGGCGGGGGCGGGCCTTCGCGTTCTCCGGGGCCGCCATCTGGACATACTTGCCTCCGCAGTCTCCCCACACCTGCAGGGTCGTCACGGAGAGAGAGCACCATGGTTGACACGCCCGCGCCCACCACCCGCGAGGAGAACCCGTGAGCCTGCCCGAGACCGTCCAGCTGGCCCCCGCTTCGGCCGACTACGCCTACACCTTCGGCGGGCGCGCACCGCTCGTCACCGTGCAGCCCGGCACCATCGTCGAACTGACCACCGAGGACTGCTTCGGCGGCAAGGTGCGCGGCACCGGCGACCTGCCCAGCCAGGTGTGCGTCTTCCCCTACCTCAACCCGGTCACCGGGCCGATCGCGGTGGCGGGCGCGGAGCCCGGCGACGTCCTCGCGGTGCACTTCGTGGAGATCACCCCGGCCCGCGACTACGGCGTCTCCAGCACCTTCCCGCACTTCGGCGCGCTGACCGCGACCCACAGCACGGCGATGCTGCACCCGCCGCTGGAGGAGCGGGTCTGGGTCTACGACCTGGACCTCAAGGCGGGCGTCTGCCGATTCCGGGCCCGCAACAGCGACTTCACGGTGGACCTCCCGCTCGACCCGATGCACGGCACCGTCGGGGTCGCCCCGGCGGCCGGCGAGGTGCTGGCCTCGATCACGCCGGGCGCGCACGGCGGCAACCTGGACACCCCCGAGATGAGGGCCGGCACCACCGCCTACTTCGGGGTCAACGTCCCGGGCGGGCTGCTCGCCATCGGCGACGGCCACGCGCGCCAGGGGGAGGGGGAGGTGTGCGGGACGGCGGTGGAGGCGGCCATGCGCACCACCGTGATCGTCGACCTGGTCAAGGGCGGCGGACCGGCCTGGCCCCGGCTGGAGGACGACCGCTTCCTGATCAGCACCGGCTCCGCCCGCCCCCTGGAGGACGCGTTCCGGATCAGCCAGCACGACCTGGTCGGCTGGACCGGGCACCTGCTCGGCCTGGACCAGCTCGACGCCTACCAACTGGTCAGCCAGGCCGGGCTGGCGCCGGCCGCCAACGTCTGCGACACCAACTACACGATGGTCGCCAAGCTGCCGAAGAGCCTGCTCGGGCGGGTCCGCGCCTACGACGGCCTGCACGACCGCCTGCGCGAGACCGCCGAGGCGTACCTGCGGCACCGGTAGGGTCGGTCCGGGATCGTGACCGGGGGGCGGCGGGCGCCCTACGGGTGCGGCGCGCAGGCCAGCAGGTACGGCAGCAGCGGGAGCGCCGACACCGCCATCCAGAAGGCCAGTTGGCGCCCGCGCCGACCGTGCCCCGGGCGGGCCAGTCGGCGGACCCGGGCCAGCACCCCGGTGGCGGCCACCGCCAGCGCCCCGCCCGACGCGGGGCCCAGTGACCCGCCCGGCGGGATGCCGTGCGCCCCGCCCGGCACGATGCCGGGCGCGGCGCCCGTCGGGGCCCCGGACGTCGCCAGGGCGCAGAGCGCGGAGGCGAGTTCGCTGCGCGAAACCCGCGCCAGCGCGGCGTCGTCGGCCGCCATCTCCAGCAGCAGCCCCACCTCCGCCCGCCCTCGCCGGGCCAGCGGCAGCGGGCCGAACAGCAGGGCGAAGGTGTCCGCCGGCAGCCGGAACAGGTGGTGGCGGCCGCGGATGTGTCCGTGCTCGTGCGCCACCGCCGCGGCCAACTGCCGTTCGTCCAGCAGCCGCAGCGCCCCGCGCGACAGGACCACCCGGGAGCTGCGGCCGGGCAGGCAGTAGACGGTCGGGTGGGCGTGCTCCAGGATCAGGGCGCCCCAGCGCCCGTCCCGGACGGCGACCAGGTCCAGCATCGCCCGGTGCCGCCGGCGCGCCCGTCCGGCCCGGACGCCGACGGCCGTCACCACCGTGGCGATCGCGGCCCCGGCGGCGGCCAGCAGCCACCAGTCGTGGGTGTGCGGGGCGGTGGGCCCGACCGGCTCCGGGTGCGGGAACAGCCCGACCAGCCCGGCCGGCTCGTGGGCGAACGGTTCCACCGCGTGGTGCGCCGCCAGCAGCAGAGCGACCAGGAAGGAGGCCATCAGGGCCAGCCAGAGCGCGGCGCCCGCCGCCGGGCGCGCCTGCAACCGGGCCGAGCCGGCCAGCCGGCGCGGCAGCAGGACCCCGGTCACGGCCAGGTGGAGGCCGAGCAGCGCGAGGGTCACTCGGCGTCCCGGGCCTTCACCTGCTCCAGCGCCGCCAGCAGCGCGGACGCCTCGTCGCTGCTCATCCCGTCGACGAAGTGCAGCAGCGCACCCGCCCGGTCCGGCGTGGTCTCCAGCGCCTGGCGCATCAGCTGCGCGGTGTACGCCTCCCGGGTGCAGGTCGGCTCGTACGCCCAGGCCCGGCCCACCTTGTCCCGGCGCAGCCAGCCCTTGGTGTGCAGGATGTCGGCCACCGTGGTGACGGTGGTGTACGCGACCGGCCGCTGACGCTGGAGGTCGTCCACCACCTCGCGTACGGTGGCGGGCCGGCCCCAGGACCACAGCCGGTCCATGATCTCGGCCTCCAGGTCGCCGAACCCGCGCAGCACCGCCGTTCTCTCCCTCGCCGACCCGCCGGCGCCCTTCGCCCGCTAGAACCCGCCCATGGTACGGCCCTCTCGCGCGTGGGTCGCCCGCGCACGCCGAAGCCCGCCCCCCACTTCGGAGGGCGGGCTTCGGCGTGTGGCGGGGGGCAGGAAAACCACCGCCCCATCGGGATGCGGGAGCGGGTCAGCAGGGCGGCGAGCAGCCCCGCCAGCACCGGGAGCACCAGGACGACCAGCAGCAGCTGGCCCCAGGGGGCGGTGATCAGGGCCGGGTGGCCGCCGAACCCGCTAGCCCGGGACTTCAGCAGGCCCACCGCGGGGACGAAGCCGTTGACCGCCCCGAGCAGCGCCCCGAGCAGGGCGATCATCGCGCACTGCAGCCCCGCCATGGTGCGGCGGATCCGCGGCGGTGCGCCGACGGCGGCCAGGGTGGCCTGGTCCTGGCGGGAGTCGGCGGCGGCCAGACCGGTGGCGATGCCGGCGGCGCCGAGGACGACCAGCCCGGCGAAGCCGCTGAGCGCCAGGGTGAGGGCGTCGCCGCGGGGCTGGAAGCCGCGCTCGACCTCCAGCTGGGCGGCCCGGTCGAGCCGGACGACGGCGGCCTCGGCGCGCTGCTGGGCCTTGCGGTCGGGCGGGGTGGCGGGCACCCAGATCGCGCCGGTGGGCCTCGCGGCGAGCCCGGGCAGGAGCTTGGGCAGCGCCGAGGGCAGGATCAGGCCCTGGGCGAAGCGGGCGGCGTTCGGGTTCTCGACCAGGACGGCGTCGGCCGGGATTTCCTGGAGGTCGGGCTTGGGGATCTCGCCGGGCTGGAGCGGCGCGCCGGAGCTGCCGCGCAGTTGGAGCACCGCCCGGCCGTCGCCGGCGAGGAAGGCGCGGTCGAAGACCAGGATCTTCCCGGCGGCCAGGGCCTGTTCGGCGGCCGGGTCGTGGATGCCGAACTGGGTGCGGAGCATGGCGGCGTCCCCGGCGGCCAGGTGCGGCGGGCCGGACGCGGTGCGCCAGTTCACGGTGCCCTTGAGCTGGACGGTGCTGGAGCAGTTGGCACAGAACTGGTACACCGCTTCGCCGAGGTCGGCGCGCGGCCCCAGGTCGGTCAGCTGCTTGCCCACCTCGGCGCGCAGGCCGTCGAGTTGCGGTCCGTCGGCGGTGGAGAGGAGCTGCACGGCGCCGTACGGGGCCTGCGGCCGGTAGTCGCGGCGGTTCTCGGCGTCGGTGCTGGTGCTGTAGACGCCGATGGCGACGGCCCCGGCCACGGCGGCCATCACGGCGGCGACGGCCGGCGCGGTGCGCGAGCGGTGCCGGGCGGAGTCGCGCAGGGCGAGTCGGGGGCCGAGCGGCAGCCGCTTGGCGAGCCGGCCGAGCAGGGCGACGAGTGCGGGGGTGCAGGCGAGCAGGCCGAGTTCGGCGATGACGGAGCCGCCGAGCACGGTCAGCGTGCGGGTGTCGTAGGTGCTGACGACGGGCACGCCGCCGTGTTGCACTGCGCTCGCGCCGTACAGGGCCAGGGCGGCGCCGGCGGCGAGCAGCAGCACACCGAGCACGGTGACCCAGCGGTTCGGGGCCTGGACGGTGTCCCGGCCGGTGAGTCCGGCGGTGACGCTGCTGCGGGCGGCCTGCCGGGCGGGCAGTGCGGCCGCGAGGAGCGCCGTGAGCAGGCCGATCCCGCCGATCGCGAGCAGGTCCAGTGGCGGCAGGGCGAAGTGCCCGAAGCGGGCGCCGCCGGCCCGTTCGATCCACGGGCGCAGCCCGGCGACGAGGCCGCCGCCGAGGACCACGCCGACCACGGCCCCGGCCGTGCCGAGGACGAGGGCGCCGCCGAGCACCACCGCGCCGACGTGCGTCCGCCGGCCGCCGGCGGCGCCGAGCAGCGCGAGCTGGCGGCGGGAGCGGCGGGCGCCGACCGCGAAGGCGGGGCCGGCGAGCAGGGCGACCTCCAGCAGGCCCATGCCGGTGACGGTGGCCACCACGACCTTGGTGTTGTCGTCGGCGGAGGGGCCGAAGGAGCGGTAGGCGTCCCGGTAGTAGGGGACGGCAGCGCGCGGCGGCGGGGCGAGCGCGACCGAGCGGGCGGTGAGGGTGTAGCCGTGGGCGTTGAACTCCTGGACCTTGGCCCAGTCGAGGGCGGCCCCGGCGGGGAGCCGGACCAGCCAGGCGCCGCGTTCGGGCTCCGGCGCTGCCGCGGCCGGGCTGCCGGGAGGCGTGGCGGCGGCGAGCTGGCTCAGCAACGCGCCCGGCTGGGCGACGAGTTCGACCCGGCGGAGGTCGTCCGGGTGCTCGACGACGCCGGTGATGGTGAAGGTGGTCCGCTCCAGGCCGGGAAAGGTGGTGGTGCCGCCGACGGCCAGTCCGGAGTTGTCGAGGAAGGCCCGGGTGGCGGCCAGTTCGCGCGGGCCGCCCGGGGCGTGGCCGTCGACCAGGTCGAGCCGGCCGTGCCAGAGCGGGTCGGCGAGGTCGGCCTCGGTGGTGAGGGTGCGGACCAGGCCTTCGGGGGAGGTGGCGCCGGTCTCCGGGCCCTGCCGGGCGGAGGTGAGCACGCTGCCCGGCGGCAGGAGTCCGGTGACCAGGGCGACGGGGTCGGTGCCGGCGGCCTTCTGCTGCTCGGCCGTGGGCGGCTGCCCGGGGCGGGGCTGGACCGCGAAGGCGCCGTCCTCGGCGACCGGGGCCTGCTCGACGGTCCGGCCGGGGGCGAGCGACGTGACCAGGGCGTCCGCCCCGCCCAGCACCCGTTCGACCCGTTCGGCCGGGGTGAGCTGCCCGCTGCGGTGGACGACGTCGGCGCCGGTGACGCCGAGGACGGGCAGCGCGATCATGGCGACGATCAGGGCGCTGCGGCCCTTGGCGCGCAGCGCGTCGCGGCGGGCGATGCGCAGGGCGACCTTCCAGGCGCCGAGTCTCATCGGGTCACCTCGCCGAAGCCGCCGGCCGCGTGGCCGAAGTCGCCGGACGTGTGGCCGTAGTCGCCGGACGCGTGCCCGGCTCCGTCGGCCGGAGCACTGAGCGGCTCGGTGGTCAGTCGGCGCTTGCCGGTGCGCCGCCCGTGGCTCTCGGAGGCGACCGCGCCGTCCTTCAGGTGGACCACCCGGTCCGCCCAACTGGCGTGCGCCGCCTCGTGGGTGACCATCATCGCGGCGGCCCCGGCGTCGCAGCGGGCGCGCAGCACGGCGAGCACGGCCTCGCCGGTGGCGGAGTCGAGGGCGCCGGTCGGTTCGTCGGCGAGGACGAGCCGGCGCTCGCCGATCAGCGCGCGGGCGATGGCGACGCGCTGCTGCTGGCCGCCGGACATGTCGTCGGGGAAGCGGTCGGCGAGTTCCCCGATGCCGAGTTCCTCCAGGGCGGCGAGCGCCTCGCGGCGGGCGGCGCGTCCGGAGACTCCGTCGAGTTCGCGGGGCAGCGAGATGTTCTCGGCGGCGGTGAGGGCGGGGATCAGGTTGTAGTCCTGGAAGACGTACCCGATGGAGCGCCGCCGAAGGTCGGCGAGCCGGCCGCGGCTGAGGCCGCCGAGGGCCACGCCCTCGACCAGGATCTCGCCCTCGCTGGGCGTGTCGAGTCCGCCGGCCAGGGTCAGCAGGGTGGACTTCCCGGAGCCGGACGGGCCCATGACGGCGACGAACTCGCCGGGGTGGACGGCCAGTTCGACGCCGCGCAGGGCGTGTACCTCGGCGGCGCCCCGCCCGTGCACCCGGGTGACGTTGGCCAGGTGCAGGACGGGTGCGGATCGGGTCGGATCGCTGTGGGACACACTTCCCCCTCGTGAGCTGTTGAGCTGCATATGTCGGTGAACTATATATGCCGGATGGGGGTGCACGTCGAGGGGTGGGTTTGGTCAAGCTTCTACAAAGCTGTCGAAGTTCGGTCGAAACGCCGCTATCCGGGTGAAGGGGAGGGTCTATGCTTGACGAGGTTTGCAAGGCACCTCGTTCGGTGAGGCGTCTTCACGGACACAGGCCACTGACCCGACGACGTCGAGAGACGCCCAGGTTCAGGACAGGTCTTCCCGAGTTAAGGGTTGACCCCAAGTGGCTTCCGGCCCGACCGGGCTGGACACGCCGTGGAGTGCCAAAGCTCTGACGAGTTGGGGTGTGCCGGTCCCGTGGGGCCGGTCCGCTCCTTGCCGTGTCGCGATGCGGTGCACAGACGGTGCACCCCCGACCGGGAGGAGGCGAGAGACATGGACTGCGATAGTCCGGGCCATAGTCGCCCCTGCCCCCGCATGCTCTCGATCACCTCTGGCACGCGGTAACAACCTTCCCTGCGCTCGTTCACCTGACGCTGCGTCATGCGCTCAACCGCGCCCCGACGCACGACGTCTGACGCTCCGTCATGCCCTCACGGCCGCCGCCGCTCAGCGCCGCCGTGCGGTCCGGCGGCGTGCGCTCGCAGGGAGGATCGCTGCTGCGTGCCCCCTGTCGCCCCCTCAAGGAAGGGGGCAGGGAGGCCCTGCCATGACCAACGTGATGCTGGACCCGAAGGTCCCCACCACCACCCGTACCGCCGTGCTCGACGACGCCCACGTCGGCGACATCAGGGGTGCGCTCGGCACCATCCGGCTCGACGACACCACGCCGCGCCACGGCCTGTCCGCGCGGCTCAAGACCCTGCTGGCGATCGTGGGCCCCGGCCTGATCGTGATGGTCGGCGACAACGACGCGGGCGCCTTCTCGACGTACGGGCAGGCGGGGCAGAACTACGGCACGCAGCTGCTGTGGACGCTGCTGATGCTGGTCCCGGTGCTGTACGTGAACCAGGAGATGGTGCTGCGCCTGGGCGCCGTCACCGGTGTCGGCCACGCCCGGCTCATCCTGGAGCGCTTCGGGAAGTTCTGGGGCGCGTTCAGTGTCATCGACCTGTTCCTGCTGAACGCGCTGACGCTGGTCACCGAGTTCATCGGCGTCACCCTGGCCGCCGGGTACCTGGGCCTGCCGAAGGTCGCCTCGGTGGTGCTGGCCGCCGTGATCATCATCGCCTCGGCGTTCACCGGCTCGTTCCGGCGTTTCGAGCGCGTCGCGGTCACGCTGTGCGTGGGTTCGCTGCTGCTGGTGCCGATCTACTTCATGGTCCACCCGAAGACCTCGCAGATGGCGCACGACTTCACGGTGCCGAGCATGCCGGGCGGCTCGGGCCAGCTGGCGGCCGTGATGCTGGTGATCGTCTCCATCGTGGGCACCACCGTCGCCCCGTGGCAGCTGTTCTTCCAGCAGTCGTACGTCATCGACAAGCGGATCACGCCTCGGTTCATGAAGTACGAGAAGGTCGACCTGTGGATCGGGATCGCCATCGTCATCATCGGCGCCGCCGCGATGATGGGCTTCACCGCCGCGGCCTTCGCCGGCACCGACGGCTTCGGCCAGTTCTCCGATGCGGGCGCCGTCGCCAAGGGCCTTGAGGACAAGGCCGGGCACGTGGTGGGTGTGCTGTTCGCCATCGCGCTGCTGGACGCCTCGATCATCGGCGCCTTCGCTGTCTCCCTCTCCACCGCCTACGCGATCGGCGACGTGTTCGGCATCAGGCACTCGCTGCACCGGGGCGTCAAGGGCGCCAAGGGCTTCTACGCGATCTACGCCGGCCTGGTGGTCGCGGCGGCCGCGATCACGCTGCTGTCCACCGGCTACACCCAGGGCCTGATGACGCAGTTCGTCCAGGTGCTGGCCGGTGTGCTGCTGCCCTCGGCGACGGTGTTCCTGCTGCTGCTGTGCAACGACAAGGCCGTCCTGGGGCCGTGGGTCAACGGGCCCAAGACCAACGCCTTCACCTCCGCCGTGGTCGGCGTGCTGGTGATGCTGTCGCTGATCCTGACCGCCGCCGTGGTCTGGCCCGACATCAGCTCGCAGGCGATCCTGTGGATCATGGCCGGCTGCGGCGTGGCGGGCGTGCTGGTCGCCGGGTACTTCTTCACCTTCGGCCGCACCGCCACCAAGGAGGACCCCGTCGACCGCACCGGCCGCGAGGAATGGCGGATGCCCCCGCTGGAGACCCTCGGCAAGCCGGTCATGTCCACCGCCCGCAAGGTCGGCATGGGCGCCCTGCGCGCCTACCTGCTGGTCGCGATGGTGATGGTCATCATCAAGATCGTCCAGACCGCGCTCAACCACTGAGCCGCAGACCGCAGCCCGGACGGACGGGTGGTGGGCAGCGGCCCGCCACCCGTCCGTCCGTCTCCCTGCTCTTCCAGCTCTCCCCGCTCTCCCAGCTCTCCCAGTGAAGGAGGTGCCGTCGTGCACACCCTGACCACCGCCGACTTCCTCGTCCGGCTCGCCACCGGGGTCGCCTGCGGCGCGCTCATCGGCGTCGAACGCCAGTGGCGGGCCAGGATGGCCGGCCTGCGCACCAACGCCCTGGTCGCCGCCGGCGCCACCCTGTTCGTGCTGTACAGCGAGGCCGTCGGCGACGCCGCCAGCCCCACCCGGGTCGCCTCCTACGTCGTCTCCGGCATCGGCTTCCTCGGCGGTGGCGTCATTCTGCGCGACGGCGCCGGCGTCCGCGGCCTCAACACCGCCGCCACGCTGTGGTGTTCGGCCGCCGTCGGGGTGCTCGCCGCCGCCGGGAAGCTCGAATTCGCCGTCCTCGGCACGCTCGGCGTCCTCGCCGTCCACCTGATCCTGCGCCCGGCCGGCCGGATGCTCGACCGGGCCCCGCAGTCCGGCAGCGACCCCGACTCCACCGTCCGCGCCACCGTCCACCTGGAATGCGAGCGCAAGGCCGAGACCCACATCCGGGCCCTGCTGCTCCAGGCCCTGTCCGCCTCCGGCCTCGCCCCCACCGGCCTGCGCGCCCGCCGCACCGACAGCGGCGACGCCACCAGCCTGCGCGCCACCGTGGCCATCACCGGGCAGGTCGCCCCGGCCCTCGAACAGGTCGTCAGCCGGCTCTCCCTCGAACCCGGCGTCCGCGACCTGCACTGGCACCTCGACGACGAACCCGACGACCCGAGCCGCCCGGCGCTCGCCTAGGGCGCGGCCCGGGGGAGGTAGAACGGAGGCACCGTCACGAGGCCGACCAGGAGGTCCCGATGTTCACCCCCGACCCCAGGCACGGGCCGCTGGTGCCGATGCTGCTGGTGCTCACCGTCGTCACCGGACTGGTGGACGCCGTCAGCTACCTCCGGCTCGGCCACGTCTTCGTCGCCAACATGACCGGCAACGTGGTCTTCCTCGGCTTCGCCCTGGCCGGTGCCGCCGGACTCTCCGCCACCGCCTCGCTGAGCGCCCTCGCCGCCTTCGTACTCGGCGCGCTGGTCGGGGGCCACCTCGCCCGACGGCTGCCCGACCACCGCGGGCGGCTGCTGACCACGGCGGTGGTCGCCCAGACGGTGTTCGTCGCCGCGAGCATCGCCCTGGCCACCGTGGCCGGCTACACCTCCGACCCGGCCCGCTACGGCCTCATCGGGCTGCTGGCCTTCGCCATGGGCGGCCAGAACGCGGTGGTCCGCTCCCTCAAGGTCCCCGACCTGACCACCACGGTGCTCACCATGACCATCACGGCCCTCGCCGCCGACCGCACCGGCCCCCGCCGGCTGGCCTCCGCCGTCTGGATGTTCGTCGGCGCCCTCGTCGGCGCCCTCCTCATCCGCCAGGCCGACGTCCCCATCGCCCTGACCCTCGCCCTGGCCCTCCTCGTCGCGGTCGCGGCCCTCACCCACCGGGCCGCCGGAGCCCACCCCGCCCCGGACTGGACCCACCCGCTCTGACCCGGCGCCGCGTCCCGCTGCTCGCCGGTTCCCGCTCGTCCACAGGGGTCAGTCGTCCTGGCGGTGGCCGGCGCGGCCGCTCCAGAGGGGTTCGAGGCGGGCCCAGCCCTGGGTCCAGGCCTCGTCGGCGCGGCGGTCGAGGACGTGCAGGCGAAGGCGCAGGGCGAGGGTGAGCAGGGCCAGGAGGGCGAGGAGGGCGCCGGCGCCGGTGCAGACGGCGGAGACGGCGACGGCGGCGCGGTTGGTCGGGGGCGAGGAGAGGGCGCCGGCGGGGTCGACCCAGACGGGGACGACGGTGCCGGTGACGGCCGTACGGGGGGCCTGGACGGTGCCGGTGTGCGGCTGGCCGTCGGGGTAGGTCCAGGAGGCCTCGGCGTCGACGCGGGTGCTGTAGCCGGCGCCGAAGCGTCCTCCGGCGCCGGTGTCCGTGCCGGAGCCGTGGTCGGGGAGGGTGAGCACCACGGCGTCGACCTTGTGGAGGCGCAGGCGGTCGCTGTCGGCCTGGGGTGCGGTGGCGTGGTAGGCGAGCAGGGAGCTGCCGGTGGCGAAGGCGAGGGCGAGCAGGGCCCCGAAGGCGCTCAGCAGCCAGGCGCGGGCGCGGGCCCGGTCGACGGGCCGGACCAGCGGTTCGTGCCGGGCACCGAAGGCCCGCCGCAGCCGGCGGCCGGTTCGCGGCGGGCGCGACGAGGGCCGGGCGGGGCGGGGTGTGCTGGACACGTCGACGGCTCCTCAGGGGGGTTGGGGCGGCGCGGTGGTGAGGTCGTGAGGCTTCGTCACCCAATTTCCACCCGGTGGCCGCCCGCGCACAAGAGTCGTGCGGGCTCGTACCACCGGGACCTGCGGACGGCGCCGCCGCGCGCCGGTCGCGTTCCGGGTCGCGCCCGGGTGCGCGGCCTCCCGGCGCCCCTTCGCGCACCCGGGACGTTCGGCCCTCGGCAGCGGCCGGGTGGGCGGGCAGGCTGGGGTCCGGCCGCATCCTTCGTGTCAGGGGACGGCTTGGCCCGGTTGACCGTGGGGGTGCCGGGCCGTGGTGCGGTGCAGGGGGTGAGCGTGGGGCTGCCTCCTGCCCGCCCGCACCCGGGTGACGGTGTTTCCGCCCGGGTCCCGACCGCGCTCTGGCCGCGTTCTGACCGGCTTCCGCCCGGGTCTCACCCGGGTTCTGACGGGGTTTCCGCAGGCATGGGCCGTATTCTCGCCAGCTATACACTCAGAGTATACGCGTGGGGTATGGTCTCCCCCATGAGTGTTCCTTTGACCCTGCTGGGGCTGCTGGAGCGGGAGCCGAGCCATGGCTACGACCTCAAGCGCGACTACGACTCCCTCTTCGGCCGCGGCAAACCCCTCCCGTACGGACAGGTGTACGCGACCCTCGGCCGGCTGGCCCGGGACGGCAAGGTGGTCGCGGGCGAGGCGGAGCCCGGCGACGGACCCGAACGCAAGCGCTACGTGATCACCGACGCGGGGGTGACGGAGTTCGAGACCTGGCTCCGGGATCCGGTCGCGCCCGAACCCAACCTGCAGAGCGTGCTGTTCACCAAGGTGGTGCTGGCCCTGATGCTGGGCCGCGACGCCGAGGAGTACCTGGACACCCAGCGCGCCGCCCACCTGCGCCGGATGCGCGAACTCACCGAACTGCGCCGCACCGGCGCCCTGGTGGACGCCCTGCTCGCCGACCACGGCCTGTTCCACCTGGACGCCGACCTGCGCTGGATCGACCTCACCACCGCCCGCCTGGACGCGCTGGCCGAGGCGGTGCGCTCATGACCGCCGTGATCGAGGCCCGCGACGTCGCCCTGTCCTTCGGTGAAACCCCCGCCCTGCGCGGGGCGAGCCTGTCCGTCGAGGCCGGCGAGGTGCTCGCCATCATGGGCCCGAGCGGCTCGGGAAAGTCGACGTTACTGCACTGCCTGGCCGGCATCCTGGTGCCCGACGCGGGCGAGGTGCTGTTCAACGGGCAGCGCCTGGACACCCTGAACGAGGCGGGGCGCAGCGCCCTGCGCCGCGACAAGTTCGGCTTCGTGTTCCAGTTCGGCCAGCTCGTCCCGGAGTTGACGGCGGAGGAGAACGTGGCGCTGCCGCTGCTGCTGAACGGCGTGCGCCGCGCGGACGCTCTCGCGCAGGCCCGGCCGTGGTTCGCCCGGCTCGGCCTGGACGGCATGGAGCGGCGCCGCTCCGGCGAACTGTCCGGTGGTCAGGCGCAGCGCGTGGCGCTGGCCCGGGGCCTGGTGGCCCGGCCGCAGGTGCTGTTCGCCGACGAGCCGACCGGCGCGCTGGACTCGCTGACCGGCGAGCAGGTGATGGAACTGATGGTCGGCTCGGCCCGGGAGCAGGGCACCACCGTCATCCTGGTCACCCACGAGCCGCGGGTCGCCGCCTACGCCGACCGCGAGGCGATCGTCCGCGACGGCCAGGCCCGCACGCTCTCCGCCGGGGCCGGGGCCGGAGCCGGGTCGGTGGCCTCGTGATCCGGTTCTCGCTCCGGCTGGCGGTCAGCGGCGGCCGGGAGGCGCTCGCCCGGCTGCTGATGATCGCGGCGGCGGTGGCGATCGGGGTCGGGCTGCTGCTGTCCACGCTCGCCAGCATGAACGCGATCGACCGCGCCAACCAGCGCCAGGTCTGGCTCGACTCCGGGGCCCGGAGCCGGACCGAGAGCGCGCAGGTCGACCCGCTGTGGTGGCAGCCCCACAACGACTACTACGACGGCTCGGAGATCCGCGAGATCGACGTCGCCGCGACCGGGCCGACCTCGCCCGTCCCGCCGGGACTCGACCGGGTGCCGGCCCCCGGCGAGTACTACGCCTCCCCGGCGCTGGCCGCGCTGCTGCGCACCGTCCCGGCCGTCGAGCTGGGCGATCGCTTCCCGGGCCGGATGGCCGGCACCCTGAACGACTCGGCGATGCCCTCTCCGGACACGCTGGCCGTGGTCGTCGGCCGGACGGTCGGCGAGGTCCAGGCCGCGCCCCGCGCCGTCGCCGTCACCGCCATCGCCACCACCCGGCCCGAGTGCGGGAACGGCGACTGCTTGAGCCGGGGCATCCGGGGTGACGCGATGACGCTCATCCTGTCGGTGGTGGGCGGTGCGATGATCTTCCCGGTGCTGATCTTCATCGGCACCGCGACCCGCCTGTCCGCCGCCACCCGGGAGCAGCGGTTCGCCGCGATGCGGCTGGTCGGTGCCACCCCGCGGCAGATCTCGGTGATCGCCGCGGTCGAGTCCACCGTCGCCGCGGTGGCCGGTACGGCCGCCGGATTCGGCCTCTACCTGGCGCTGCGCCCGCTGGTGGCCGACGTGCCCTTCACCGGCGGCCGCTTCCACCTCGACGACCTGAGCCTGACCGGCCTCCAGGTGCTGGGCACCGTCCTGGCCGTGCCGCTCGCCTCGGCGGTGGCGGCCCGGTTCGCGCTGCGCCGGGTCACCGTCTCCCCGCTGGGCGTCAGCCGCCGGGTCACCCCGCGGCCGCCCCGGGCCTGGCGGCTGGTCCCGCTGCTGGCCGGGCTCGCGGAGCTGGTGTACTTCCTCGGCCGCCGTCCGGCCACCGGGAACGGACAGGCGGCGGCCTACCTGCCCGGGTTCCTGCTGGTGATGCTCGGCCTGGTGATCGCCGGGCCGTGGCTGACCATGGTCGCCGCCCGTGCGGTCGCCCGCCGCACCAGCCGTCCGGCCACGCTGATCGCGGTGCGCCGGCTCGCGGACGACCCGAAGGCCGGATTCCGCGCGGTCAGCGGCCTGATCCTGGCACTGTTCGTCACCACGTCGACGGTCTGCGTCATCGGCACGATCAACGCCAACCGCAGCTCGCTGGATGGCGACCAGTCGTCCCGCGCGTCCGTGGTGCAGGGCGACTACCGGGACGGCAGGCAACTGACGGACGCGGTGCCGGAGCAGGTCCTGGCGCAGGCGCGGGCCGTGCCGGGCCTGCGGGGTCTCGCGGTGCTCCACACCAACCCGGCCGGCCTCGGAAAGATCCCGGTGAGCCCGCGCCCGGACGCCCCGCTCCTCACCCCCGGCCTGGTGTCCTGCGCGGACCTCGCCGAGGTCCCGGTGGTCGGCCACTGTGCGGCCGGGGCGAGCGTGGCGGCCGTCCCGTCGCGCGAGTTCCTCAACCTCACCTCGCGCCCGGACGCCGAGTGGCCCGCCGTCCCGGTCTCCGCGGAGGAGGTCGCGAAGCTCCCGGTCCAACTGCTCTACGCCACGACCGACGGATCGACGGCGGCGAAGGAGCAGGTCCGGACGGTGTTCACCGAGGCGTGGCCCGACCACGACGCGCACACGGTCGGCGACTGGGCCACCGAAGGCCAGCAACGGCTCGCCGGCTGGCGGCAGTTGGCGAACGTGGTGCTGCTGACCACGCTCCCGATCGCCGGGTGCAGCCTCGCGGTCAGCGTGGTGGCCGGACTCTCCGACCGCAGGCGGCCGTTCGCGATGCTGCGGCTCACCGGCTCGCCGCTGCGGCTGCTCCAGCGGGTGATCGCGCTGGAGAGCGTGCTGCCGCTGCTGTCGGTGGCGGTGATCTCGATCGGCGCGGCCCTCGCCGCCTCGGCCCTGTTCCTCAGCTCCCAGATGGACTACCACCTGGTGTCGCCGGGCGCGGTGTACTTCGGCTTCGTCGCCCTCGGTGTGGTGGCCTCGGTCGGGATCATCGCCTCGACGCTGCCGCTGCTGAAGCGGATCACCGGCCCCGAGGCCGCCCGCAACGGCTGACGGCCCGTCGCCGCCCGGCGTGGGCGGCGGCCCGTCGCCGTTCGGGCGAGCCGGACCGTCGGCGCCCGGGCGAGCTGGACCGTCGGCGCCCGGGTGGGCTGGACCGCCGCCGCCCGGGCGTACCCCGTCGCCCTCAGCGGGTGACGGGGTACCCGGTCGTTCCGGCCCGGACCGCCGACGGCCGTTCCGGCAGCCAGCTGCCGAGGACCAGCGAGGACGGGTAGAACATCGGCTCCGGCAGCGCGTCCAGCGCGACGCGCTCCCAGCCGCCGCAGGCGTGCGGCTCGGTGACGACCGCCTCGGCCAGGCTCGGCGGCGCCAGCACGGCGGCGGTCAGCCGGGGCCGGCCGAGCTCGTGGTCGAGCAGGAGGGCGAGCACCCGCATCTGCTCGGCGGGCAGCACGATGCCGGTCTCCTCGGCGAGTTCGCGGGCCGCGGTCTGCTCGAAGGACTCACCGGGATCGACCTTTCCGCCGGGCAGGCTCCAGGTGGGCGGCTCGCCGGCGGTGGTGCGCCGGCCGATCAGCACCCGGCCGTCCCCGGTGGGCACGATGATTCCTGCGCCGAGCAGCGGTGCGGTGGTCAATTCGCCATCTCCTTCGCGGGGATCCTCGCGGGGACCGGGGTTACCAGTTGGAGCGCTCGTAGTCCTTCAGGAAGCAGCCGTACAGGTCCTCGCCGAGCTCGCCGCGGACGATCGGGTCGTACACCCGGGCCGCGCCGTCGACCAGGTCGAGCGGGGCGTGGAAGCCCTCGTCGGCCAGCCGCATCTTGTCCGGGTGCGGCCGCTCGTCGGTGATCCAGCCGGTGTCGACGGCGGTCATCAGGATGCCGTCGGTCTCGAACATCTCGTGCGCGCTGGTGCGGGTGAGCATGTTGAGCGCGGCCTTGGCCATGTTGGTGTGCGGGTGGCCGGCGCCCTTGTAGCCGCGCTGGAACACGCCCTCCATCGCGGAGACGTTGACCACGTACTTGCGGCGGGAGGCGGAGGCGGCCATCGCCGGGCGCAGCTGGCTGATCAGGATGAACGGCGCGGTGGAGTTGCAGAGTTGGACCTCCAGCAGCTCGACCGGGCCGACCTCCTGGACGGTCTGCACCCAGCTGTTGGTGGGCGCGAGGTCGGGCACCAGTCCGCCGGCGTCGATCGCGGTGCCGGCCTCGATCCGGGCGGGCGTGGCGGAGCCGGTGACGAGCGCGAGCGAGGTGACGTCCTCGGCGGCCATCCGCTGCGCGTCGCCGCTCGCCTGGTGGGGGAGGGCGGGAAGGTCGACGCTGCCGCTGCCGAAGCGGCCGATGGTGGTGGCCTGCGGCAGCTCGCCGGCCGGCAGCGGCGCGGACTCGGCGGCGAGCAGCTCGCGGTAGGACTCCGGCGGGCGGCGCACGGTCTGCGCGGCGTTGTTGATCAGGATGTCCAGCGGGCCGTCGGCAGCGACCTCGTCGGCGAGCGCCATGACCTGGGCCGGGTCGCGCAGGTCGATGCCGACGACCTTGAGGCGGTGGATCCACTCGGCGCTGTCCGGCATCGCGGTGAAGCGGCGGATGGCGTCGTTGGGGAAGCGCGTGGTGATGGTGGTGTGGGCGCCGTCGCGCAGCAGCATCAGCGCGATGTACATGCCGATCTTGGCCCGGCCGCCGGTGAGCAGCGCGCGCTTGCCGGTGAGGTCGGCGCGGGCGTCCCGGTGGGACCGGTTCTTGACGGCGCAGTCCTGGCAGAGGTTGTGGTAGAACGCGTCGACCTCGACGTACCGCTGCTTGCACGTGTAGCAGGAGCGGGGCCGCTCCAGGATGCCGGCGATCTCGGTGCTGGTGACGGTGGTCAGGCCGAAGGCGCCGGCGGTCTCGTCGTCGATCCGGGTGGGGGCGCCGGTGGCGGTGCGCGCGGTGACCTCGCGGTCGTTGGCGGTCTTGCGGGCCCGGGTCTCCTGGCGGCGGCGCTGCTTGAGGGTCCGGAATATGCCGCCGACGGCCTGGCGGACGGTGATCGCGTCCGGGTGGTCGACGTGCAGCTGGTCGAGCTCGGCGAGCACGTCCAGGCAGAGCCGCAGCCGCTCGGGGTCGAGGCCGGGACCGTAGTCGATCTCCTCCCCGGTGTCCGTGTCGCTCTGGTCCTGCTTGATGTCCACGCCCGCCGTCATTGCCTGTCGCCGCTTCCCGCTCGCCTCGCCGTTACCGCGTGAATGCTACGGGAGCGGCCCAGGCCGGGGCGAAAACCGCCAGCCTTGGATGATCGTCCAAGTCTACGCGCGGAGCATTGATCATGGTTTGTACACAGTGCCAGCAATGGGCCTCGAACTGGCTTTTGATCCCACCGTCCCGGAGAATCGAATGCTGGGTGCCGGGCGCCCGAGTGCGCCCGGCGGCAGTGCCGCAACCGCACCCGAGGTGTAATTTCTCCCAGCCAGAGAGCCCCCTTCATGCGCTTCCTGAACGACCTCAAGCCCTCGTACGACCTCACGTACGACGACGTCTTCATGGTCCCCAGCCGTTCCGCCGTGGGCTCCCGGCAGGCGGTCGACCTCTCCTCGGACGACGGCACCGGCACCACCATCCCGCTGGTCGTCGCCAACATGACCGCCATCGCGGGCCGCCGGATGGCCGAGACCGTCGCCCGCCGCGGCGGCCTG
The DNA here is from genome assembly GCF_042882025.1 of Kitasatospora sp. NPDC058243. NCBI lineage: Bacteria > Bacillati > Actinomycetota > Actinomycetes > Kitasatosporales > Streptomycetaceae > Kitasatospora > Kitasatospora sp. NPDC058243. Next base: position 16,463 of record NZ_JBHVWW010000044.1, on the reverse strand, counting down.
GTCGCCATCCCGCAGGACATCCCCACCGAGGTCATCGCCGAGGTCGTCTCCTGGGTCAAGCAGCGCCACCTGGTGCACGACACCCCGATCACCCTCGCCCCCGGCGCCACCGTCGCCGAGGCGCTGTCGCTGCTGCCCAAGCGCGCGCACGGCGCCCTCGTGGTCGTCGAGGACGGCAAGCCGGTCGGCGTCGTCACCGACTCCGACTGCCAGGGCGTGGACCGCTTCACCAGCCTCGCCGACGTGATGTCCCGCGACCTGCTGCTCCTGGACGAGGGCATCGACCCGCGCACCGCCTTCGACAAGCTCACCGAGGCGCACCGCAAGCTCGCCCCGGTCGTCGACGCCGAGGGCCGGCTCGTCGGCATCCTCACCCGCAAGGGCGCGCTGCGCGCCACCCTGTACACCCCGGCCGTGGACGCCGCCGGCAAACTGCGGATCGCCGCCACCGTCGGCATCAACGGCGACGTGGCCGGCCAGGCCAAGGCCCTGATCGACGCCGGCGCCGACGTGCTGGTCGTGGACACCGCGCACGGCCACCAGGAATCGATGATCAGCGCGCTGCGCGCGGTGCGCGGCCTCGACCCGCGGATCCCGATCGTGGCCGGCAACGTGGTCTCCGCCGCCGGTGTCCGCGACCTGGTCGAGGCGGGCGCCGACATCCTCAAGGTCGGCGTCGGCCCCGGCGCCATGTGCACCACCCGGATGATGACCGGCGTCGGCCGCCCGCAGTTCTCCGCCGTGCTGGAGTGCGCCGCCGAGGCGCGCCGGCTCGGCAAGCACGTGTGGGCCGACGGCGGCGTCCGCCACCCGCGCGACGTCGCGATGGCACTGGCCGCCGGCGCCTCCAACGTGATGATCGGCTCCTGGTTCGCCGGCACCTACGAGTCCCCGGGCGACCTGCAGACCGCCGCCGACGGCCGCCAGTACAAGGAGAGCTTCGGCATGGCCTCGGCCCGTGCGGTCAGCAACCGCACCTCCCAGGACTCCTCGTACGACCGGGCCCGCAAGGCGCTGTTCGAGGAGGGCATCTCGCACTCCCGGATGTTCGTCGACCCGGCCCGCCCGGGCGTCGAGGACCTGATCGACTCGATCGTGGCCGGTGTGCGCAGCTCCTGCACCTACGCGGGCGCCAACACCCTGGAGGAGTTCCAGGAGAAGGCGATCGTCGGCATCCAGAGCGCGGCCGGCTACGCCGAGGGCAAGCCGCTGCACTCCAGCTGGGCCTGATCGGGCCGGGCCCGAGCGCCCGCTCCTTCACCGGCCGGCCGGTTCCTCGCCTCGGGGAGCCGGCCGGCCGCCGTGCGGGGCGCGTCCGGTGCCTTGCGGGGTACGTCCGGCGCCGTGCCTGGTGCGTCGGGCGCCGTGCCCGGTGCGTGCAGTGCCTTGCCTGGTGCGGCCGGTGCGGCCGGTGCGTCCGCCGCCGTGCCTGGTGCGTCCGCCGTGCCCGGTGCGCCGCCGGCTGCGTCCCGCGCGGGGTGCGGGCCGAGCGGGAGCAGCAGGGCGTGGCCGAGCAGGCCGGCCGAGCAGTCCAGGGCGGCGGCGAAGGCCCGCGCGGCGGCCGGCACCGCGCGCAGCTCCCAGAGCGCCTGGACGGCGGACCACGCCCCCTCGCGGGCGGCCTCCACGGACCAGACGCCGAGCAGGTGGGTGAGCGGCTCGGCGCGCTCCAGCACGTCCGGGCCGGGCATCAGCTGCTCCCGGACGGCCGTCTCCACCTCCGCCAGCAGACCGTTGATCCGGTGGTAGTCCGCCGCGAGCCCGGCCGGCTCGCAGCCCCGCCGCAGGCAGGTGTCCACGACGGCGAGCGGCAGGTCGTGCTGGATGTGGGCGTTCATCCCGGCCAGCGCGAACTGCAGCGGGTGCACCCCCGGGTGGGCGCGCAGCGCGAACAGCGGCCGCCAGCAGGCGGGCGGCTCCTGCCCGGCCGCGTCGGCGGCCACGGCCAGCAGGTAGCGCCCGGCGAACACCGTGTCCAGTTCGGCCATCGCCGCCGGATCGGCGAAGTACGAGCCGCCGAGCCGGTCGCGGACGGCCTCCGTGACGGTGAGGTAGAGCCGGTTGAAGACCGCCACCCCGTCCGCCGGGGGCAGACCCGCCCCGATCTCCCGCAGCCGACCGACCACCTCCTCGACCGTGACCGGCGCCGTGACGTGAGCCGTGACCGGCGCCGTGACAGGAGTCGCGACAGGCGCTGTGACCGTATTCGCGGCCAGCACCGCGACCGGCGTGCCGTCCGCCGCCATCGTCGTACCGGGCATGCGCCACCCTCCGATGTCGATCGTGCACTGATCGCATCATCGTGGCAGCGCGGACGGCAGCCCGGTGCGTGCGGCACGCGGCGCGCGGGGGAGACCAGGTGATCAGCCCAGGTCGTACTCCAGGACGTAGGTGTGAGTGCCGGCCTCGTCGACGGCCAGGCGGAACTCGCCGGTGAGCCCGGCCAGCTCGCCCGACCCGGTGCCCGGCACCACGCGTATGGTCGTCCCGCCGGTGTCCCACGCCGCGTGCTGGAGCACGAACGAGCCCATCCGCCCGTCCAGTTCGCCCGTCACGTGCTCCACCGCGACGTACGACGCCGGGCCGCCCGAGGGGCCCGCGACGGAGAGCATCCGCACCTCGCTGGTGCCGCTCAGCCCGCCCGTGAAGTTCTTGGAGATCCGGACCCGCCCGAAGGCCGCACCCTCGCGCTCCTCCGTCTCCACCGGTTCGAAGCTGGTCAGCTCGAACGACCCGTTGGCCTTGGACCCCATGGTGTTCTCCTCCCGACGATCGTTGCCCGGCCGGCCCCTCACCGACCGTGTGCGAAGCCTTGCACACGGCTCTGACAATCGGCCGGGCCGTCACTGTTCCCGCCGGCCCGCCGGCCTGCTCGTCCGCCCGTCAGTGCTCCCAGCGGAGCGCCAGCAGCGCCGCGTCGTCCGTCAGCCCGGCGTCGCCGACCCAGCCGTCGACGTCCGCGAGCAGGTCCTCCAGCAGGTCCGCCGGGCTCCCCGCGGGCAGCTCCGGCAGCCGCTCCTCCAGCGGGTAGAACCGCCCCTCGGCGTTGCGGGCCTCGGTGATGCCGTCGGTGTACAGGAGCAGCAGGTCCCCCGGCAGCGGCTCGAAGCGGCCCGTCGGATACCCGTCACCGGTCAGCCCCAGCAGCCCGAGCGGCGGCGCGGCGTACGGCGGCGTCAGCGCGTGCACCCGGCCCGCGCGGCGCAGCAGCGGGGGCGGGTGCCCGCAGTTGACCACGCCGACCGGCCCCCGCTCCGCGGGCACGGTCAGCAGCAGCGCGGTGGCGAAGCGCCCCTCGCCCGGTCGGGCGGCGAGCGCCGCGTCCAGCCGCTCGGCCAGCCGCCCGAGATCGGGCTCCGTCCGGGCCGCCTCGCGGAACACCCCCAGCACGTCCGCCGCCGTCTCCACCGCCGGCAGCCCGTGCCCCTGCACGTCCCCGAGTAGGATCCGGGCGCCGTAGCGGGTGTCGACCACCGCGTACAGGTCCCCGCCGATGCGTGCCTCGGCCGCCGCCGCGACGTAGCGCACCGCGGTGCGCAGCCGCCCGATCCGTTCCGGCGGCGGTCGCAGCAGGGCCCGCTGCGCCGCCTCGGCGACCGTCCGGACGTGGAACAGCTCCCGCTCCCGGGCCGAGACCAGGACGACGTTGGCGGCGCTGGCCAGGGTCGCCGCGAGCACCGTGATCAGCGCGGTGATGTGCACCTCGGCCGGCAGTTCGGTGTTGGTGGTCTCCAGCAGCCCGACCGCCACGACGGCGATGCCCCCGGCGGCCAGCGGCACCCGGGCGCTGCGGGTGGTCGCCCCGGCCAGGACCGGCGCGACGGCCAGTACGGGGGAGAGGGTCGTCCCCGGCCCGGTCACCAGGTCGGCCACCACGGCGGCGACCAGCAGCCCGAAGGCGCCGACCAGCAGCATCCGGGTGCGCCGCGGCAGGTGCAGCGGCGGCACACCGCCCGGGCCGTCTGCGCTCACACGTCCTCCCGGCTGCTCCCGGCGGATTGGCGACCTACCGTCCACTGTGCTCCGCACTCCCCGTGAGCGGCACCTCGGGGACCTCGGCCGAGGCCGCCCCAGCGGGCGGACTACGCTGGCCGGGAGATGAGACGCAAGAGCCGCCGCCCGGCCTCCCCCCTTCCGCAGCGCCACGGTGTGGACCCGGTGCACCTGCGGCTGCCGCCCGAGGGCCCCTGGCCGACCGTCCGCGCCTACCTGGTCGAGCGGCTGCCGGCCGTGGGCGCCGCGCGGATCGACGCGGCGTTGAGCGGCCGCGAGATCGTCGGCGAGCACGGCCCGGTCGCCCCGGACGAGCCGTTCCGGCCCGGCGCGCACCTGTGGTTCTACCGGGACCTCCCCGAGGAGGTCCACGTCCCGTTCGAACTGGAGGTGCTGCACCGCGACGAACACCTGGTCGTCGTCGACAAGCCGCACTTCCTGGCCACCACCCCGCGCGGCCGGCACGTCGTCGAGACGGCGCTGTCCCGGCTGCGGCACAGTCTCGACCTGCCCGCCCTCAGCCCCGCGCACCGGCTCGACCGGCTCACCGCGGGCCTGGCCATGTTCGTGGTGCGGCCCGAGGAGCGCGGTGCCTACCAGACGCTGTTCAGCGACCGGCTGGTGCGCAAGGAGTACCAGGCGATCGCCCCGTACGACCCGGCGCTGGACCTGCCGCGCACCGTGCGCAGCCACATCCTCAAGGAGCGCGGGGTGATCGCGGCCCGGGAGCTCGACGCGCCGCCGAACAGCGAGAGCCGGATCGACCTGCTGGAACGCCGCGACGGCCTGGCCCGCTACCGGCTGCGGCCGCTGAGCGGGCGCACCCACCAGCTGCGGCTGCACATGTGCGGCCTCGGCGTGCCGATCCTCGGCGACCCGGTGTATCCGGTGGTGCTGCCCGAACCGGCCCCGGACGACTTCCGCCGCCCGCTCCAACTCCTCGCCTCGGTCGTCGAGTTCACCGACCCGCTGACCGGCCGGGAGCACCGCTTCGACACCCGTCGCACCCTCGCCGCCTGGACGGACCCGCAAGCCTGGGCCGCCGGCCCCGGTCCGGCGACCCAGGTGCCGTAGGCCCAACGGACGACCGGGTCCCGGTTCCGGTGGCCGATCCGCCGCCGCCCCCTGCGGGGCGAGGGTGGGGGCATGAACGCAGCACAGCACACCGCCCCCGCCCCCGTCGCCGTGGTCACCGGCGCCTCCCGGGGGCTCGGCCTGGCGCTCGCCCGGGCCCTCGCCGCCGACGGCTGGCAGCTGGTGATCAGCGCCCGCGGCGCGGCCGGACTCGCCGCCGCCGAGGCGGCCCTGGCCGCCGTCACCAAGGTCGTCGCCCTCCCCGGTTCCATCGTCGACGACGACCACCGCGCCCACCTGACCGCGGCCGCCGACGGGCTCGGCGGCGCGAGCCTGCTGGTCAACAACGCCGGTACGCTCAACGGCGCCACCGCGCCCGGCGCCGAACCGCTGCCCCGGCTGGCCGACTTCCCGCTGCCGGACCTGCTGGAGACCTTCGAGGTCAACGTGCTCGCCCCGATCGCCCTCACCCAGCTCGTCCTGCCGCAGCTGCGCGCCCACGCCGGGGCCGTGCTCAACATCAGTTCGGACGCCGCCGTCGTGCCCTATCTCGGCTGGGGCGGCTACGGCGCCAGCAAGGCGGCGCTCGACCTCGCCACCGCCGTACTCGCCCGCGAGGAGCCGGAGTTGCGGGTGTGGGCGGTGGACCCGGGAAGCATGCGCACCGGGATGTTGCAGGAGGCCAGCCCCGGTGAGGACATCTCCGGCGAGCCGCTGCCCGAGGAGGTGGTGCCGGTCCTGCTCGGACTGCTGCACGACCGCGCCCCCTCCGGCCGCTACCGCGCCGAGGACCTGAGGGCCGCGGCCCGGGGTGGGCGATGACCGGACTGGCGGACCTCGGCCTCGACGTCGCCGTGCCGCCCGAACTCTCCGCCCGGGCACCGGCGGAGGCGCGCGGCGGGGCGCGGGACGGCGTGCGGATGCTGGTCGGCCGGCGCGACCGGGGGAGCGTCGAGCACCACCGCTTCACCGAGCTGCCCGGGGTGCTGCGCGCGGGTGACCTGCTGGTGGTCAACAACTCGGCCACCCTGCCGGCCGCACTGCCCGGCCGGCTGCCCGACGGTACGGCGGTCGCGCTGCACCTGTCCTCCGCCCAGCCCGACCAACGTGGCTCCTACCTGGTGGAGTTGCGGCGGGTGGTGTCGGGTGCGGCGGCCGCCTGCTACCCGCCGGCCGACTCCCCGGCCCGGCCTGGTCTGCGGGTGGCGCTGCCCGCCGGCGGCGCGGCCGAGCTGGTCGCACCGTTCACCGCCCGGCTCTGGTACGCCCGACTGACCTTTCCAGCAGGGCTGTTGTCGTACCTGGAGGCGCACTGCAAGGCGATCCGGTACGGCTACGTGGACCGCGACTGGCCGATCGAGGCCTACCAGACGGTCTTCGCGACCGCCCCCGGCAGCAGCGAGATGCCCAGCGCCGCAAGGCCGTTCAGCGCGGAGGTGGTGGCCCGGCTGGCGGGTCGCGGGGTGCTGGTCGCGCCGGTCACACTGCACACCGGGGTGGCCTCGCCGGAGGCGCACGAGGCGCCGTACGCCGAGCGGTTCCACGTCCCGGCGGCCACCGCCCGCCTGGTCGGCCATGTGCGGGCCGGCGGCGGGCGGGTGATCGCCGTCGGCACCACGGTGGTGCGCGCCCTGGAGTCGGCCGCCGCGCCGGACGGCACCGTCCAGGAGGCGGACGGCTGGACGGAGTTGGTGATCACCCCGGAGCGCGGGGTGCGCGCGGTCGACGGCCTGCTCACCGGCTGGCACGAGCCCCGCGCCTCGCACCTGCTGATGCTGGCCGCCGTCGCCGGGCGGCCCCTGCTCGCCGAGTGCTACCGGGCTGCCGTCCAGCACCGTTACCTCTGGCACGAGTTCGGCGACGTGAACCTGCTCCTGCCGGACTGAGCCCGCGGGCCGTGCCTCCTGGTCGCGGGCCGAACCGCCCGGTCGCAGGCCGTGCCACCCGGTCGCGGGCCCGGATCGCCCGGTCGCGGGCCGGATCACTCGGACGGGCTGCCCGGGGGCAGTTCCAGCTCGAACCAGACCACCTTGCCGTCCCCGGTGCGGCGGCTGCCCCAGCGGTGCGCGAGCTCGTTGACCAGGTGGATGCCGCGCCCGCCCTCGTCCTCGGCGCGGGCGCGCCGGATCCGGGGCGTCTCGCTCTCCTGGTCGGCGACCTCGACGGTGAGCGCCCGGTTGCAGAACAGCCGCAGCTGGGTGGGGGATCCGGCGTGCACCAGGGCGTTGGTGATCAGCTCGCTGGTGAGCAGTTCGGCCCAGTCGGCGAGCGCTTCGAGGCCCCAGGCGGCCAGCGTCTCGCGGGTGAAGCGGCGCGAGTGGGCGACCATCGCGCGGTCGCCGGTGAGCGGCAGGCTGGCGATCCGGTCCGCGCCGACCGGCCGGACCTGCGCCATGATGACGGCGATGTCGTCCTCGCTGGTGGGGCCGGTGAGTTCGGCCAGGACGGCGTCGCAGGTCTGCTCCAGCGAGCGGCGCCGGTCGGCGACCGTCCGGCAGAGCAACTGCAGTCCCTCGTCGATGTCGTGGCCCCGGCGCTCGACCAGCCCGTCGGTGTAGAGCACCAGGATGGCCTCCTCGGGGAGGGTGAACTCCACGCTCTCGAACGGGACTCCGCCGACGCCGAGCGGTGCGCCGGGCGGCAGTTCGACCAGGTGCGCCCGCCCCTGCGGATCGGCGACGACGGGCGGCAGGTGGCCGGCGCAGGCGGCGGTGCAGTGGCGGTCCACCGGGTCGTACACCACACAGACGCAGGTGGCGAACTGGCCCTCGCCGAGGGCGCTGGAGGCCTCGTCCAGCCGGTGCAGGACACGCTCCGGACTCAGGTCCAGGGTGATCAACGTCCGGGCTACGGTGCGCAGTTGGCCCATGGTGGCGGCGGCCCGGATGCCGTGGCCCATCACGTCGCCGACGATCAGCGCGACCCGCCCCGAGGAGAGCGGCACGACGTCGAACCAGTCGCCGCCGACCTCGCTGACCACGCTGCTGGGCAGGTAGCGGTAGGCGAGGTCCAGGCCGAGCGTGCGGTGGATCTCCTGCGGCAGCAGGCTGCGCTGGAGGGTGAGCGCGGTGTCCCGCTCGCGCCGGTAGAGCCGGCCGTTGTCGATCGCGAGGGCGGTGCGCGCGGCGAGTTCCTCGGCCAGTGAGCGGTCCTCCGGGCCGAACGGCTCCGGGTTGCGGGTGCGGACGAACTCCGCGCCGCCCAGTACGAGTCCGCGCGCCACCAGCGGCACCATCAGGTACGAGTGCACCCCGGCGGCCAGCCCCGGCTGGACCCGGTCGGGTGAGGCGGCGATCCGACGCATCTCCTCCTCGGTCACCTCGGAGACCAGGATCGAGCGCCGGGTGCGCAGGCTCTGCGCGTACAGCTGGGCGGACTGCGAGGTCTCGCCGACCTGGTCGGAGGCCGCCGTCATGGTGCCGTCCTGAGCCGTCTCGCCGACCGCCACCGCCCGCATCAGTATCGACTCGTTATCCGGGACGGGGCCGGGCTCCTCACCGCCGAGCACCGCGTCGCGCAGGTCCACGGTGACGAAGTCGGCGAAGCGCGGGATCACCACCTCCACCAACTCCTGGGCGGTGCGGTGCAGATCGAGGGTGGTGCCGATCCGGGTGCTGGCCTCGTTGAGCAGTGACAGCCGCTGCTGCGCGGCCCGGGCCGCGTCCAGCGCCCGCTGCCGGGCGGCGGCCGCGTCCCGCTCGCGGGTGAACAGCAGTGCGTTGTCGATCGACACGGCGGCCCGCACCGCCAACTCGCCGGCCAGCGCCATGTCGTCCTCCTCGTACGGGCGCTCCACCAGGGTGCGGTAGAAGCCCGCGACGCCGACCGCGGTGCCGCGCGCGATCAGCGGGACGACCATGAAGGAGTGGACGTTCTGCTCCCGCACCGCCGCGGCGCGCACCGGGTCGTCGGCGAACCAGGCCAGCCCCTCCGCGTCCATCCGCGGCACCAGGACCGGCTTGCGGTGTGCCAGGCTCCACGCGTACGGCGTGCCGGGTGCGAAGCGGTGCACCCCGCCGAGCCGGGCGACCGGCCGCAATGTCGAGCCGGGCACCGAGTGGAAGGCCATCCGCCGCAGCAGCGCCGAACCGTCCTCCGGGGCGCGGGCCTCGCGCTCGCCGCGGACCAGTTCCTCCAGCACCTCCACCACCACGGAGTCGGCCAGCCTGGGCGTCGCCACCTCGGCCAACTCCTGTGCGGTCTGGGCGAGATCGAGGGTGGTGCCGATCCGGGCGGAGGCCACGTTGACCAGCGCCAGCCGCTCCTGGGCGGCCTTCGCCTCGCGCAGCGCCTGCTGCCGGGCCAGGACGGTCTGGTGCTGGCGCAGGTACAGCCGGGCGTTGTCGATCGCGACGGCGGCCCGCGAGGCCAGCTCGTCGCCGAGGGTGATGTCGGCCTCGGCGAACGACTCCCGGTCGCCGCGCCGCGAGTACACCACCATGCCGAGCGTGGTGCCGCGCGCGACCAGCGGGGTGATCCGCACCGAGCGCGGCCGGTCGCCGAGGTAGGCCCGGCGGTGGCTCTCGGTGATGGCCTCGCTCAGCAGCGGCAGCTCCCAGGACGGCACCACCACCGTCCGCCCGGTGGCCAGCGCCCGGGCGTACGGCGAGTCCGGGGTCAGCTCGTACAGCGATTCCACCGGCAGTGACTCGGCCGGGTACAGCGGGTCGGTGGTGGCCAGGGCCAGCCGGCGGACCAGCTGCGGCGCGTCCGGGTCGGGCGGTTCGACGTTCCGCCCGGCCACCAGCACCTCCAGCGCGAACACCCCGCTGATGTCGGCGACCCTGGGCACCATCGTGTCGGCCAGCTCCCGGGCGGTCTGCCGCAGGTCGAGCGTGGTGCCGATGGAGGCGGTCGCGTCGACCAGCAGGGCCAGCCGCTCCTGGGCGCGCGCCGCCCGGGCCTCGGCGCGGAACCGCTCGGTGACGTCGATGACGGTGGAACTCACGCCGAGCACCCGGCCGCCGGGTTCCTCCAGCCGGAAGTACGAGGCGGACCACGCGTGGTCGCGCTGCGGGTCGCCCGGGGTGCGGCCGTGCGAGCGGGTGTCCACCACCGGTTCGCCGCTCTCCAGCACCCGCCGCATCACCGCCTCGGCCTCGGCGCCGTTGATCCCGGGCAGCACCTCGGTGAGCCGGTGGCCGAGCTGCTCCTCGACGGGCAGGCCGTTGGCCCGGGCCAGCGCCTCGTTCAGCCGGACGAACCGCAGCTCGGGGTCGAAGACGCCCATGCCCACGGGGGACTGGGTGAAGAAGCCGTCGAGCACCGCCAGGTCCGCCTGGATCCGGCGCAGCGTGGTCACGTCGGAGGCGACGGCCAGCACCAGCGTGCGGCCGTCCGGCCCGGTGATCGGATGGGTGCGGAACTCCAGGTTCACCAGGTGCCCGTCCCGGTGCCGGACCGGGAACACGCCGGACCAGGGCCGGCCGTTCAGGATCTGCTGGAACAGCTCCAGCACCTCGGGCCGCTGCTCCTCGGAGGTCAGCAACTTGGCGGCCCTGGCCCCGACCGCCTGCCCCGGGGAGTAGCCGAGCAGTGCCTCCGCGTCGCCGCTCCAGTGCAGGATCCGGCCGTCGGCCTCGATCAGCGCCGTCGCGATCGGCACCATCAGCAGGGCGTCCTGTTGCGGCTCGCCCTGGTGGTGCTCGTTGTCGTTCACCATGGCCAGAGAACCGTCCGGAGATCGTCCCCACCAGCCCTGCCATCTTCGCACGCGGCCCCGGCGGGCCGCTCACCGTAGCGGGCTCACCGGTGCGGCAGCGGGCGCTCCGGGAAGGGCTCGCCGGGCTTCGGCGCCTCGGACTTCGGCGGTGCGGGCGGCCAGGGCGAGCAGCGCGCCGACGAGGCACAGGGCGGCGGCGACCAGGACGGCCCGGTCGGTGCCCGCCGCCAGGGCGCGGGCGGCGGCCTCCCGGCCGGGGCCGCCCGGTCGGGCCGAGCCCGCGACGGCCACGGTGACCGCGACGCCGAGCGCCGAGCCCAGGTACCGGGAGGTGTTGTTGGCACCCGAGCCCATGGCCGCCCGGTGCGCCGGGACGCTGCTGACGGCCAGCCGGGCCAGCGCCGCGTTGAGCACCCCGCTGCCGACGCCCGCCACCGCCAGACCCGGCGCCAGCCGCAGCCAGCCGGAGCCGGGCGCCAGCCCGTACAGGCCCGCCTCGCCGAGGCCGCAGACCGCGAGTCCGACGGCGACCTGCGCGGTGGCCGACAGGTGCGCCGCCAGCCGCCGCGCCTGGAGCGCGGACAGCACCGACAGGCCCGACCAGAGCGCCAGCACCCCGCCCGCGGCCAGGCCGGACAGGCCCAGGACGCCCTGGAGCAGGGTCGGCAGGTAGCTCATGAAGCCGACCAGCGAGAGCCCGGTGAACAGCGCCCCGACGGTGGCGGCGACGAAGCCGGGGCTGCGGAACAGTGCGAGGTCCAGCATCGGCTCCCGGGTCTTCGCCTCGACCAGCCCGAACAGCGCCAGCAGCAGCACGCCGAGGGCCAGCAGCGCGACGACCACCGGCCGCCCCCAGCCGCCGCGCCCCTCGGCCAGCCCGGCGATCAGGCAGGACGTCCCGGCGGCCAGCGTCAGCACCCCGTACGGATCGAGGGCGCGTGGCCGTTCGGCCCGGGACTCGGTGAGGACGGTGGCCGCGTACGCCGCCACGGCGGCCGAGACGATCGCGATCCCGCCGCTGACCGCGCGCCAGCCGGCCCACTGCCCGACCAGCGCGCCGTACACCGGGCCGACGGCGATGCCGAGGCCGACGGCGGCGCCCCAGACCCCGAGGGCCCGGATCCGGCCCGGTCCGGGCGGGTGGGCGTGGCTGATCAGGCCGAGCGCGGGTGCCAGGACGGCGGCCGAGGCGACGCCGAGCAGCACCCGGGCGGCCAGGTAGACGGCGCCGCCGGGGGCCAGCGCGGCCAGCGCCTCGGCGGCCGCGAACAGCAGCACGCCGAAGGTGAAGACCCGCTTGCGGCCGTGGTCGTCGGCGGCGCTTCCGGCGGTGAGCAGCAGGGCGGAGATGCCGACCAGGGTGCCGGTGAGGATCCAGGTCCGGCCGGTGGCCCCGAGGTGCGCGGCCTGGGCGGTGGCGGCGAGCGAGGCGGTGGGGGCGGTGTAGGCGACGGTGACCAGCGCGGTTGCGGCCGCGGTGGCGGCCAGGGTGGCGCGGGGCCGGGCGGGCGCGGTGACGGGCACGGTGACGGGGGAGGAGCCGGGGGAGGAGCCGGGTGGTGCGGGGGACATGGGGTGTTCCCTCCGGAGCGCGGACCTTAGGTCTGGTGAATGAACCTTCGTCTCGGTCGGCACGCTACCACCATTGGTCTGTTCATTGAACCCTCTGTCCGGGTGGACTAGGCTGACCCGCATGGCGCTGGGAACCGACTACGAACAGCAGGACTGCGCACTGGCCCGCGCCCTGGAGGTGGTCGGCGAACGCTGGAGCCTGCTGATCCTCCGCGACGCCTTCTACGGGGTGCAGCGCTTCAACGACTTCCTCGCCCACCTCGGCATCCCCCGCGCCGTCCTCACCGCCCGCCTCAACGCCCTGGTCGCGGCCGGGGTGCTGCGCAAGGAGCCGTACCAGCAGGCGCCGCTGCGCCACGGCTACCTGCTCACCGGGACCGGCCTCGAACTGTGGGGGCCGCTCTACCAGTTGAGCCGCTGGGGCGGCCGCCACGCGACCGCGGGCGGCCCGCACCACCTGTTCGCGCACGCCGTCTGCGGCACCGACCTGGACGTCGTCGGCGTCTGCCCGCGGTGCGGCGGCGCACCCGTCCCGCCGGCCGAGATCGCGATGCGCCCCAACCCCGCCCGCGGCGGCACGCACCGGGACGACCCGGTCTCCCGCTCCCTGGTCCGCCCGCACCGGCTGCTCGAACCGATCGCCTCGGCGGCGGCCGCGTAGCGGTCGGCGGTCGGCGGTCGGCAAAAGGCAAAAGGCAAAAGGCAAAAGGCGAACGGCAAAAGGCGAACGGCGAACGGCTGGCGACAGACGGCGGCGCGGCCGCCGGCAGGCTGCCGACGGCCGCGCCCACCACGTCCCGGTTACGGCTGGAACGTCACCTCCGGATTGGCGGCGGTCGGCCCGTCGAGGAGCGGCTGCTGCACGCCCTTCAGCTGGAGGTCGAAGAAGGCCGCCACGTACGAGCGGGTGAGCTCCACGCCCCGCTCGCCCGACATCGTGGTGCCGGGAGGCTGGGGCAGGTTGAGCTTCTCGAAGAACAGCGGGAAGTCGGTGAAGGTGCCGTGGTTGGAGCCGGCGAAGGTCAACCAGCGCTTCCAGCCGTCGAGGTGCGGCCAGCTCTCCGTCCAACTGCTGTCCTCGGCGCCGTCGGGCAGCGGGTGGCCGATCATCAGGAAGGGCTTGCCGCCGATCCCGGAGGCGGGGACGGTGACGTCCATGGTGCCGTCCAGGTCCACCCCGGCCCGGATCCGGTCGTCGGTGAGCAGGGACGGGACGGTCGAGGCGCCGCCGGCCGAGTGCCCGGCCATCCCGATCCGGTCGCGGTCGATCATGCGGGCGTAGCGCCACGCCGGGTGGGGGCGGGCGGTCAGCTGGTCGAGGACGAAGGAGACGTCCTTCGCCCGGCTGTTGTCCACGGCCGCCCAGGACTCCGGGGTCGTCAGCTTGTTGCACAGCAGGCACGGGAGGGTCTGCCCGTCGGGGAACGTCGTCCCGGTGTTCTCGTAGGTGTGGTCGATCAGCGCGACGACGTACCCGCGGCTGGTCAGGTCCTCGGCGAGGCCGCTCAGCGAGGCCCGCGGCATGGTGAAGCCCGGCGACAGCACCACCAGCGGGAAGTGGCCGCCCTGCGGGCGCGCGTCGGACTTCGCCCAGGTCCGGGTGCCGGTGACCGTCTCGGTCGGGATGGTGTTGCCCGGGAGCTTCCCGTCCAGCAGCATCCGGGCGGCCGCAGGGGTCATGTACGGGGCCGCGCTGCCCGTCCCGGCCTTCGCGGGGTAGTACATCGACACCATCAGCTGGCGCGGACCGGCGGAGGGGACCCACGGATCCGGGCGGTCCTGGTCCACCAGGTGCAGGATCTCCTGCCCGACCGCGTACGGGCCGGTCGGGCGCGGCAGGTCGACGTGGACGGCGGCGGGGGCGGAGACGTTCGTCGGGGAGGCGGGAGCGGCCAGGGCCGGCACGGCGGCGGCGACGGACAGCGGCAGGGTGAGCAGCAGGGCCGCCGCGGCGGCGGTGGCGCGAAGTCGGTTCATGTGAGGGACGGTAGGCCGGGGGAGCGGAAGTTGACGTCCCCTCAGCGGCGTACAGATCCCTTCCGGGAGGTGCGGGCGGGGACCCTTAGGGGTCGGCCGGACGGACGCCGGCCGGACCGGACCGGGGGGGGTCCTTTGAGGAGCCGAACTCGCCGCTGAGCAGCGAGTCCGGGAGTCCAGCCCCCGGGACCGTTCGCTGGTCAGAGGCTCCGGGCCCGGACCTCCTCGACGAAGGCCGCCGCCGCACCGGCGTTCGGCACCGGGAGGGTGAGCGGCAGGCCGGCCGAGTGCGTCCGGATCTCCAGCTCCCCGAGATCCGAGGCCCGCGCGGACTGCACCTCCGCCCACCGGAACGCCTCCGTCGCGGCGAGCGGATGCGGCGGCCGGTGCACCAGCCCGCCGGCCGTCAGCGTCAGCCGCCCCCGGGCGAACCGGACGCCGCCCTCCGTGCGCAGCGCCTCGTGCAGCGCGGCCCGGAGGGTCGGGCGGAGCCGCTCGTCGAGCTCCCGGAACAGCTCGTCCAGCCGCCGCAGCTGCGCCAGTGCCAGCGGTTCGTCCGCGCCGACCAGCCAGATCCGGCCCTGCTCGCCCACCCCGTGCCGCCCGCCGGGGGAGTACTCGGTGGCCTCCACCGCACTCCACGGCAGGGGCCGCTCCGCGCCGTCCGCCCCGACCAGCACCAGCCCGCGCTCGTGCACCCGGACGGCCCGCAGGCCCGGTGCCGGCCGCAGCCGCCCGTACCCGCTCGCGGCCGTGATCGCCGCCGCGGCCACCATGGGCGCGGGCCACCACTCCCCGCTCGCCAGCCAGGCCGCCCCGGCGACGGCGGCCGCCGCCGCGTCCAGCCAGGCCCGCGTCCGCCACGGCAGCGGCCGGAACCGCCGGTACACCCGCACCGCCCGGCCGAGCCGCCCGTCGCCGCCCGCGACCGACCGAGCCCGCGACAAGGGCCACACCACCGCCACCTCGGCCACCTCCCGCTGAGCGAACACCACAACCGGAACCACGACTGTCAGATCCTCAGCATCGACCGACCGCCGCGCCCTCGAACAGGGCCAATTCGTACCTCTTGGCCCTGAAACGAACTCACCCCATCCTCCACCTCACTCCGCCGACGGCCGCACCCGGTCCTCCACTCGACCCGGCCTGCCGCTCGATCGGACCCGCCGCCTCAGCTCGTCGTCGCGTACTCGTTCTGCAGCGTGCGCAGCAGGGCCGTCCCGGCCGGATCGGCGGAGCGACGGGTGTTGACCAGCACCGCCACCCCCACCTGCTTCTCCGGATCGAAGGCCACGAAGGAGCGGAACCCGCCCGTGCCGCCGTTGTGCCAGATCTGCAGGTGGCCGCCCTGCTGGGTGTGCAGGCGGTGGCCGAGCCACCCCAGGTGCATCCAGGCGAACGGGTTGACCCGGTGCCGGGCCGCCCGGGTGAGGGTGATCGCGGGCGCCAGCGGCGCGTCCGGCTCGCGGTCGGCGGCCAGCTGGGCCCGCAGGAGTATCGCCAGGTCGGAGGCGGTCGACCGGAGCCCGCCCATACCGGGGACGTCCGCGAAGTCCCAGTACGGCACGGGCCGCCCGCCGGAGGTGTGCCCGTGCGCCAGCCGCCCGGACTGCTCCCGGCCCGAGCGCACGTGGGTGTCCACCAGTCCCAGCGGCTCGCATATCTCACGCGCCACCAGCTCCTCGTAGCCGGTGCCGGCCCGGTGGGCGAGGGCCAGGCCGAGCAGCCCGGCGCCGAGGTTGGAGTAGCGGAAGCCACGCCCGGGTCTGGCCCGCAGTCTCGTCCTGGCCAGCCCGGCGAGGACGTACTCGGTGCTGCAACGGGCGTACGGATCGGGCTTGTTGGGATTGAGCAGTGCCGTCGCCAGCAGGCCCCGGGGCAGCCGGGGGAGCCCGGAGGTGTGGGTGGCGAGGTGCCGCAGGGTGATCGGCTGCCCGCCCCTGGCCGGGACGGCGACACCGCCGGGCCGTACGTCGGCGAGCACGTCGGCGAGCGGTTCGTCGAGCCCGGTGGCGGCCCCGCCGGATTCGGCGAGCACCAGCCGCGCGAGGACGAGCGAGGTGAACACCTTGGTGACGGAACCGACTTCGAACAGGGTGTGCGGCCCGGGCACGGCGCCGCCCGGACCGGTCCGCCCGGCGCCGCGGATCTCCGCGGCGACGCCAGCCCGCCTGGAGACCACCGC
>NZ_JBHVWW010000043.1:58452-74517 GCF_042882025.1 Kitasatospora sp. NPDC058243 | reverse complement strand
CGGAGAGCCGGACGGCCACTCCAGGGAAGCCACGGTCGGCAAGAACCCATCAGCCACATCCGGCCCTCCCGGGCCACCTAACACCTTACGGAGGAGTCCATGAGCAGCCCGTCGCCCGACCCCGCGCAGCCGGAGCAGCCCCCGCGCACCGGCCCCGAGCAGCCCGGGCAGCCCCGACGCACCGGCCCCGAACAGCCCGGGCAGACCTGGCGCACCACCCCCGGCACGCCGCAGCCGACGCCGGGCAACGAGTTCCGCGACTGGGCGCCCGGCCTGGTGATGTTCGCCGGTGTGCTGATGCTGATCAACGGCATCATGGAGGCCCTCCGGGGCATCATGGCGGTCTCCAACGACGACCTCTTCGTCCACACCCCCCGCTACGTCTTCCGGTTCGACCTCACCGGCTGGGGCTGGGTCCACATCGTCGTCGGCGTGCTGGTCGCGGTGACCGGCGCGTTCCTGCTCAAGGGCGCCGCCTGGGCCCGCTACGCCGGTATCTTCCTCACCTCGCTGAGTGCCCTCGACAGCTTCCTGGTCCTGCCGTACTTCCCGCTCTGGTCGCTCGTGGTGATCGCACTGGACGTCTTCATCATCTGCGCGCTCTGCGTCTACCGCCCCCAGGAGGGCACCACGCTCTGACGCCCCGGTGGCCCGCGCGCCCGGACCCGTCTCAGGTCCGGGCCCGCCTCAGGTCCGGGCCCGCTGGGTGACCGCGATGCAGACCAGCACCACCACCGCCGTGACGGGTGCGGCCGCCGGCAGGTCCTCGCCCAGCAGCAGCACCGACCAGACCAGCGTCAACAGCGGCTGCGCGAGCTGCAGTTGGCTGGCCCGCGGCACCCCGATCTCCGCCATCCCCCGGTACCAGAGCACGAACCCGCCGAACTGCGACACCGCCGCCGTGTACGCCAGCCCGGTCAGCGCCTTCGCCCCGAGGTGGACCGGCTCGGCGGGCAGCGCGAGGGCCGCGGTCAGCAGCGTCACCGGCAGCGCGGCCACCACCGCCCAGGCGATCACCTGGGCTCCCGGCAGGTCCCGGGAGAGCCGCCCGCCCTCCGCGTACCCGGCCGCGCAGATCGCCACCCCGACGAACAGGAGCAGGTCCGCGACGGTCGGCCGACCGTGGCTCTGCAGCAGGGTGAAGCCGAGGACGGCCGCCGCCCCCGCCACCGCCGCCGCCCAGAACGCCCGGGACGGCCGACGGCCGGTGCGCAGCGCCGCGCACACCGCGGTGGCCAGCGGCAGGACACCGATGACCACCGCCGAGTGGGCCGTCGAGGAGGTCCGCAGGGCGAGCGTGGTCAGCAGCGGGAAGCCCAGCACGCAGCCGCCCGACACCACCAGCAGGGCGGGCCAGTGCCGCCGCTTCGGCAGCGGGGCGCCGACGGCCACCAGGTAGAGCGCGGCCAGCACTCCCGCCAGGGCGCCGCGCAGCCCGGTCGCGGTCCACGGGCCGAAGCCGGTCAGGGCCCACGCGGTCGCGGGGAAGCTGAGGGAGAAGGAGGCCACCCCGAGGGCGGCCAGGGCGGTGCCGGAGGCGGGGCTTCGCGGTGCTACCGCCGACGGGTGGGTAGCGCTATCTTGTGCCGTCATGAACGAGCGTAGCAGTGTGACCGAACTCGCCGACAGGCTGCGGCGGGAGGTCGAGCGCTACCCGGAGGGGCGAAAGCTGCCCTCCAGCCGGGTGCTGGTGGAGCGCCATCAGGTCAGCCCGGTGACGGTCTCCCGGGCCATCGCGGTCCTCGCGGCCGAGGGCCTGGTGGTCTCCCGGCCGGGCGCCGGGGTGTTCCGCGCGGCGGCCTTCGCCGGGCGCCCGGCCGGCACCGCCGCGCCCGCCGCCCGTCCCGGCGACCTCTCCTGGCAGGAGGTCGCGCTCAGCGCCGACTCCGACCCCCGCGACCTGCTGGCCGCCCCGGTGTTCGCCACCCTCCGCGTGCCCCCGCCCGACGTCATCGACCTCAACAGCGGCTACCCGCACGCCTCGCTGCTGCCCGAACGCCTGCTGGCCACCGCCCTCGCCCGGGCCGGCCGGCGCCCGGGCGCCTGGAACCGGCCGCCCACCGACGGCCTCACCGAGTTGCGCGGCTGGTTCGCCCGCGACATCGGCGGCACCGGCGGGCCGATCGGCGCCGGGGACGTCCTGATCACCTCCGGCGGGCAGGGCGGGCTCACCGTGGCCATGCGCTCGCTCGCCGCGCCCGGCGCGCCCGTGCTGGTGGAGTCGCCGACCTACTCGGGCATCCTGGCGGTCGTCCGCGCGGCCGGGCTGCGGCCCGTCCCCGTCCCGGTCGACGCCGACGGCGTGCGCACCGACCTGCTGGCCGACGCCTTCGAGGCCACCCGGGCGCGGGTCTTCGTCTGCCAGCCGCTGTTCCAGAACCCGACCGGCGCGGTGCTCTCACCCACCCGGCGCTCCGAGGTGCTGCGGATCGCCCGGGCGGCCGGCGCGTTCGTCGTCGAGGACGACTTCGCCCGCCTGCTCGTCCACGCGGACGCCCCCGCGCTGCCGCGCCCGCTCGCCGCCGACGACCAGGACGGGGTCGTGGTGCACCTGCGGTCGCTGACCAAGGCCGCCTCGCCCAACCTGCGGGTCGGCGCGCTCACCGCGCGCGGCCCGGCCCTGGCCCGGCTCCGGGCCACCCAGGTGGTGGACAGCTTCTTCGTGCCCCGGCCGCTCCAGGAGGCGACGCTGGAGCTGGTCGCCGACCCCGGCTGGGCCCGCCACCTGCGCGCCCTCGGGGCGGAACTGCGGACCCGCCGCACCGCCACCGCCGCCGCCCTGCACCGCGAACTCCCCGGCCTGCTCGGCACCTACCGGCCCGGCGGCTACCACCTGTGGCTGCGGCTCCCGGACGGCGTCGACGACGCCGCCCTCACCGCCGCCGCCCTGCGCGCCGGCGTCCAGGTCACCCCCGGCCGCCCGTACCACGCCGCCGAACCCCCGGCCCCGCACCTGCGCCTCAGCTACGCCGCCGCCGAGAGCTCCGCGCACGCCGTCGAGGGGATCCACCGCCTCCGCCGGGCCTACGAGGACCTGCCGGCCTGACCTCCGGCCCCGCGCGGAGCAGGCCTCAGCGCCCGGAGCAGGCCTCAGCGCCCGTAGCCCGCCATCCGCTCCAGCCGGGCGATGCGCTCCGCCATCGGCGGGTGGGTGGAGAAGAGCCGGGCGCCGGCCTCGCCGGGGCGGAACGGGCTGGCGATCATCATGTGGCTGGCGGTCTGGATCTGCGGCTCCGGCGGGAGGGGCAGCCTGCGGGTACCGGCGTCGAGCTTGCGCAGGGCACCGGCCAGGGCGAGCGGGTCGCCGGTGATCCGGGCGCCGTCGGCATCGGCCTGGTACTCGCGGGAGCGGCTGACGGCCAGCTGGATGAGCCCGGCCGCCAGCGGGCCGAGGATCATGATGGCGAGCATGCCGAAGAGGCCGGGCCCGTCGTCGTCGTCGCTGCGGCCGAAGGGGATCAGCCAGGCGAAGTTCACCAGGAACATCACCACCGAGGCGAGCGCCCCGGCGACCGAGGAGATCAGGATGTCCCGGTTGTAGACGTGGCTCAGCTCGTGCCCGAGCACGCCCCGCAGCTCGCGTTCGTCCAGCAGCTGCAGGATGCCGTCGGTGCAGCAGACGGCCGCGTTGCGCGGGTTGCGGCCGGTGGCGAAGGCGTTCGGCGCGGGGGTCGGGGAGATGTAGAGGCGCGGCATCGGCTGGCGGGCCGCGGTGGAGAGCTCGCGGACGATCCGGTAGAGCCGCGGCGCCTCGATCTCGCTGACCGGCCGGGCCCGCATGGCCCGCAGCGCGAGCTTGTCACTGTTCCAGTAGGCGTAGGCGTTGGTGCCGAGGGCGACCAGCAGGGCGATCACCAAGCCGGTTCGGCCGAAGAATCCGCCGATCACCAAGATGAGCGCCGAGAGGCCTCCGAGCAGGACGGCGGTCCTCAGTCCGTTGTGCCGGCGGTGCACGTCAGGCCCTCCAATGGTGCGGTGGGGAAGCCCTTTCTGCCTCGTCCCTCTTGCCCGGTCAACGGGTGGGGGCCCGGGCCTTGTTCCCTTGTGACCGGCGTGACACCGCCGCGGCACCCCGCCGGGCCGGACCGCGACGGCCGGCCGGGCGGGTGCGCGCTCAGAACAGGCTTCCGCCAGCGACCTGGAGGACCAGCTGCGGAGCGAAGGAGAGGACCACGGCCACCGAGGCGGTGAGCCCCAGCGTGGCGGTCAGGGTGGCCGGCAGCCGGCCTTCGGCCCCGGCCTCGCCGACCGGTGCGGCGCCCGGCGCGGCACCTTCCTCGGCACCCGGCGCCGGGGCGAACAGCCGGGTCGTCCAGAGCAGGTAGTAGTACAGCGCGACGACCACGTTGGCGGCCATCACGACGGCCAGCCAGCCCAGCCCCGCGTCGACGGCCGCGCGGAACACCACGACCTTGCCGAACAGGCCGATCACGCCCGGGGGCAGCCCGGCCAGGCAGAGCAGGAAGAAGGCGAGCGCGAGGGCCGTCCAGCGGCGCCGGGCGAACAGGCCGCGGAAGTCGTCCACGCTGGTCCCGGCCCGGCGGCCGACCGCCGCGACCACGCCGAACGCGCCGAGGTTCACCACGCCGTAGATCAGCGCGTACGCGGCGGTGGCACCGAGCGGGTCGACCCCGGTGGGCGCGTAGCCGGCGGCGGCGAGCGGCACCAGCAGGTAGCCGGCCTGGCCGACGGACGACCAGGCGAGCAGCCGCACCGCGCTGTAGCGGGTGTCGAAGCGCTGGCGCAGCGCGCCGACGTTGCCCACCGTCATGGTGACGGCGGCCAGCACGGCGAGCGCCAGGCCCCAGGTGTGCGCGTACGGGCGGAAGGCGATGGTGGTGGCGAGCGCGAGGCCGGACAGGCCGGCCGCCTTGCCGACCACCGAGAGGTAGCCGGCCACCGGCAGCGGGGCGCCGATGTAGGTGTCGGGCACCCAGAAGTGGAACGGGACGGCGGCGACCTTGAAGGCGAACCCGACCAGGGTCAGCACGGCGCCCGCCTCGGCCAGCGGCTTGAGCTGCCCGGGGGCGTGTTCCAGGCCCTGGGCGACGGCGCCGAGGTGCAGGCTGCCGCTGGCCGCGTAGACGAAGCCGACGCCGAGCAGCATCACGGCCGTGGCGGTGACGGAGGAGACGAAGAACTTGAGCGCGGCCTCGGCGCCCCGGCCGTCCCGGCGCAGCGCGACCAGGGCGAAGGCGGGCAGCGAGGCGACCTCCAGCGCGATCACCATGGTGGCGAGGTCGCGGGAGGCGGGCAGCAGCGCGGCGCCGGTGGCGCTGGAGAGCAGCAGGAACCAGTACTCGCCGCCGGGCAGCTTCTCCTCCTCGACGGTGTGCGCGGAGAGCAGGGCGGCGATCAGCGCGCCGCCGAGGGCGAGCAGCTGGAACACCAGGGCGAAGTGGTCGGCGACGTACGAGCAGCCTCCCGCGGCGGAGACGCTGGTCGCTGGAGTGTCAGACCCCCCTGCTACGTTCTGCACACAGAAGGTCGCCCGGGGTGATCCCCCGGTGAGGGGGAGGAGTGCGATGAGGGCGAGGGCGAGTCCGGCCGCGGCGAGGCGGCCGAGCCACTTCCGGTGCCGCTCGGGCAGGAACAGGTCGGTGAGCAGGACGGCGAGGGCGGCCACCGCGGCGATCAGCGGGGGCGCGATCGCCACCCAGTCCACGGACTGGATCAGGCTGCCCGGGTTGGCTACGGCGAGGGAGGTCACAGTGTGCTGCCCCGTGGAGTGAGGTCCGAGTGCGGCGATCTGGGCTCCGAGCACGGTCAGCCACCCCCGAGGAGGTGCTTGACGGCGGGGTCGGAGAGGCCGAGCAGGAGCGCGGGCCAGAGGCCGGCGAGCAGGGTGAGGGCGGCCAGCGGCGTCCAGCTGACGGCCTCGTACGGGCGCAGGTCGGCGACCTGGTCCACCGGGGCGGGCTGCTGGGGGTCGCCCATGCAGACGCGCTTGACCACGATCAGCAGGTAGGCGGCGGTGAGGAGGGTGCCGAGACCGGCCAGGACCATGTAGGTGACGAACGCGGGGCGCGACAGGCCGTCGGCCGGGTCGAACGCGCCGAACATGGCGAGCAGCTCGCCCCAGAAGCCGGCCAGGCCGGGCAGGCCGAGGCTGGCCACGGCGGCGAAGGCGAGCAGCGCGCCGATCCGCGGGGCGCGGCCGTACAGGGCGGCGCCGGTGGCACCGGAGAGGGTGTCGAGGTCCGCCGTGCCGTAGCGGTCCTTGAGGGCGCCGACGAGGAAGAACAGCAGACCGGTGATCAGACCGTGGGCGATGTTGGCGAACAGCGCGCCGTTGACGCCCACCGGAGTGAGGGAGGCGATGCCCAGCAGCACGAAGCCCATGTGGCCGACGGAGGAGTACGCGATCAGGCGCTTGAGGTCGCCCTTGGCGCCGGGGCGGGCCAGCGCCAGACAGGCCAGTGATCCGTAGACGATGCCGACGGCGGCGAACGCGCCCAGGTAGGGGGCGAGCGTCGCGGTGCCGTCGGGCACGACCGGGAGGAGGACGCGGACCAGACCGTACGTGCCCATCTTCAGCAGCACGCCGGCGAGCAGCACCGAGCCGACCGTCGGAGCGGCGGTGTGCGCGTCCGGGAGCCAGCTGTGCAGCGGCCAGGCGGGGGCCTTGACCGCGAGCCCGACCATGATCGCCAGGGCGGCGATCACCTGGGTGGTGTGGCTCAGGCCGTTGCCGTGCGCGGCGGCCAGGGCCTGCATGTCGAAGGTGCCGGCCTTGCTGCCGATCAGCAGGAAACCGAGCAGCATCACGGCCGAGCCGAGCAGCGTGTACAGGATGAACCGGTTGGCGGCCGGGGCCTTCGCCCCGCTCCCCCAGCGGGCGATCAGGAAGTACATCGGGATCAGCACGATCTCGAAGGCCAGGAAGAAGAGCAGGAGGTCCAGCACCGCGAAGGTGGCGAGCATGCCGACTTCGAGGAGGAGGAACAGCCCGACGAAGGCCTTCGCCGACGGCACGCCATCCCCGCCCGGCAGCCGCTTCTCCGAGTACAGCGCGCAGAGGAAGGTGAGCAGTGCGGTCAGCACGATCAGCGGCAGCGAGATGCCGTCCACGCCGAGGTGGAGGCGCACGTTGAGGGCCGGGATCCAGGACACGTCGGTGGTGGCCTGCATCCGGGCGGGCTCGTCGTGGTCGAAACCGGCCGCCAGGGCGACGGTGAGCAGCAGCACCGCGCCGGTGACGACGCTGTTCAGCCGCAACGCCCGCCGGTCGGCGGCGGCCGGCTCCCGGCCGAACACCGGCGCCAGGGTGAGCGCGGCGCCGAGCAGCGGCAGCACCAGGAGGGCGATGAGGACTGCGTTCATCGGGGGCTCCTACGGGCGGCGGTCGGAATCGGGAGAACCGGGGAGAGGGGGTACGACATCCGCTACACCGCCACCAGGACGGCCAGCAGGACGACGCCGGCGAGCAACGCGCTGAGGTAGGTCTGCGCGTTGCCGGTCTGCGCGAGCCGGACGGCCCGGCCGAGCAGGTTGGCGCCGGCCCCGCTGCCACGCACGTAGGTCTCGACGACCTCGCGGTCGAGGAAGCGGACCAGCCGGGCGGCGGCGGTCACCGGGCGGACGAACAGCGCGTGGTACAGCCGGTCGACGCCGAAGCCGTGCCGGGCCGGACCGAACAGCGGGCCGAGCAGGGTGCGCCCGGGGTCGGCGACGATCACCTCGGCGGCCGGGGCTCCGGCCTGCTCGGGCACCCGGCCGGCGTCGGCCGGGGCCGGGCGGCCGGTGGCCAGCCGCGCGGTCGCCGAGCGCCAGGCGCCGTACGCCGCGAGCACGCCGACCACGGCGAGCCCGGTGCCGATGACGGCGGTGACGGCCGAGGGGCGCAGCGAGCCGCCGTCCAGCAGCGCGGGCAGCCAGTCCGAGCGCAGGCCGGCGACGCCGAAGCCCATGGTCGGGATCGCCAGCACCCAGAGCGGCCAGCGCATCGCGGGCGGCTCGGCGGTGGCCGGGTCGGCCTCGTCGAGCTCGGGCGAGTACGGCGCGTCCGCCTCGTGCCCGGCCGCAGACGCCACGGCCTGCGACGCCCCGCCAGCCTGCGCCCCGGCAGCCTGCGGGCTGTGGAAGCTGACCAGGAAGAGCCGGGTCGCGTACGCGGCGGTGAGCAGCGCGGTGAGTCCGGCGGAGATCAGCACGATCCACCCGGCGGCCTCCGGCACGGCCGAGGCCGGGCCGAGCCCGTTGGTGAGCGCCTCGCCGTTGGCGGCGTGCTCGGCGGCGGTCAGCACCGCCTCCTTGCTGAAGAAGCCGGAGAACGGCGGCAGCCCGACCAGGGCGACGAGCGCGATGCCCATCGTCCAGTAGGCGTCCGGGACGCGCTTGCGCAGCCCGGGGATCCGGGACATCGCGGAGATCGAGTTGGTGTGCGCGGCGTGGATCACCACGCCGGCGGCCAGGAACAGCAGCGCCTTGAAGGCACCGTGGCTGACCAGGTGGAAGACGGAGGCCTCGCGGTCGCCGGTGGCCAGCGCCCCGGCCATGTAGCCGAGCTGGCCGACAGTGGAGTAGGCGAGCACCCGTTTGAGGTCGTCCTGGGCGAGCGCGCAGAGCGCCGAGCCGATCATCGTCACGGCGGCCATCACGGCCAGCACGACCAGCGCCGCGCCCGACAGCAGGAACACCGGCAGCAGCCGGGCGACCAGGTAGATGCCGGCCGCGACCATGGTGGCGGCGTGGATCAGCGCGGAGACCGGCGTCGGGCCGGCCATGGCGTCCGGGAGCCAGGTGTGCAGCGGGAACTGCGCGCTCTTGCCGGCCACCCCGGCGAGCAGCAGCAGGGCGATCAGCGTCGGGTGGCCGAGCCGCCCGTCGGTCGCGGCGGCCAGCACGTCGGGGATCCGGAAGCTGCCGGCGTCCGCGCCGAGCAGGAAGATCCCGAACAGGAACGGCACGTCGCCGAGCTTGGTGACCAGGAAGGCCTTCAGCGAGGCCGAACGGGCGTCCTCGGTCTCCCAGTGGTGGCCGATCAGGAAGTACGAGCAGATGCCCATGACCTCCCAGCCGACCAGCAGCACGATCAGGTCGCCCGAGTAGACCACCAGGAACATCGCCGCGGTGAACAGCGAGACCAGCGCGGCGTACGACGGGTAGCGCGGGTCCTTCCTGAGGTACGCGGTCGAGTAGACCTGCACGCAGGTGGCGACCAGGCCGACCAGCACGGAGATCAGCGAGCTGAAGCCGTCCAGGTAGAGGGCGAGCGCGATGTCCGGGCCACCGGTCGGAGTGAGCCGGGTGGCGGCGTCCAGCGCCTGGCCGGTGCCGAGCTGGAGGGCGACGACCAGGGCGAGCACGGCCGAGACGGCGACCGGCACGATGGCCAGCGGCCGGGCCAGGCCGGGCGCCTTCTTGCCGACGGCCAGGGTCGCGGCGGCCCCGAGTGCGGGCAGCGCGGGGACGAGGGCGGGCAGGGCGAGGTTCATGCGGCGGCCTGGCCCTTCAGCGCCTCGGCTCCGGCCGGCGTCTCCTCGGCGAGCGGCTCCGCCGGATCGCCGAGCGCGGTGGCCCGGTCGATGTCCGCGGTGCCCCGGGCCCGGAACAGCAGCAGGACGATGGCGAGCCCCAGCCCGATCTCGGCGGCGGCGACGGTGATGGTGAACAGGGTGAGCGCCTGGCCGGCGTGCAGCGAGTCGCGCAGCCAGGTGTCGAAGGCGACCAGGTTGAGGTTGACGGCGTTGAGCATCAGCTCGACGGACATCAGGACCAGGACGGCGTTACGCCGGGCGAGCACGCCGTACACGCCGACGCTGAACAGCAGCGCGGCGAGGACGACGGGGTAGGCGAGGTGCATCAGCTCTCCTCCGGCGCGGACGGCGCGGACGGCGCAGCGGGCGCAGCCTCTGCGGCCTTCGGGGCCGCCGGGGCCTCTGCGTCCGCCGTGGCCTCAGGGGCCTCAGGGGCCGCCGGGTTCTCCGGCGCAGGCCGGGGCACGGTGGCGGCGACGGTCCCGTTCGAGCCCACCGGCCGGCCGGCCCGCAGCCGGCTCGCCCGGGGCGGCGGCACCCGCCGCGTCGACCCGCGCGACAGCACGATCGCGCCGACCAGCGCCGCCAGCAGCAGCACGGAGAGGGCCTCGAAGGGCAGCACCCAGTGGCGGAACAGGCTCGCCCCGGTGACGGCGGCCGAGCCGCCCCCCGCGCCGAGGTCGATCCAGGAGGTCCGGAAGGCGTCGACGACCAGCGTCACCAGCGTCCCGGCCGAGGCGAGCGCCACGACCAGGGCCACCCAGCGGTTCTTGGAGTCGGCGTCCGGCGAACGCCCGATCGGCGCCTTGGTGAGCATCAGCCCGAACAGCACCAGAACGATCACCGAGCCGAGGTAGATCAGCACCTGCACCCAGGCGATGAACTCGGCGGTGAGCAGCAGGAACTCCACCGCCAGCCCGCCCAGCGCGACCACCAGCCAGAGCGCGGCGTGCACCAGTTGCTTGGTGCTGACGGCGACCACGGCCGAGCCGAGCACGGCGATGCCGACCAGCAGGAAGACGATCTCCACCCCGGTCGGGGACAGGAACGAACGGGCGGCCGGCTCCAGCGAGCCGGTCGCCGCGAGCAGGGTGGCGGCGCTCACTGGGCCTCCCCCTCATCCGAGGCCGCCGAGGCAGCCGCTGCGGCCGCTGCGGCGGCGGCCAGCTTGTCCGCCGCCTTGCGCGCGGTGGTGATCTCCTTGGGCTCCTCGGCCGCCGGGTCCAGCGCCGGCGGCGCCGGGACGGTCCACATCCACTCGCGGAGCTTGTCCCGCTCGTGGGTCAGCTCCAGGATGTCGGTCTCGGCGTACTCGAACTCGGGCGACCAGAACAGCGCGTCGAAGGGGCACACCTCGATACAGATCCCGCAGTACATGCAGAGCGAGAAGTCGATGGCGAACCGGTCCAGCACGTTGCGGGTGCGGGCCCGCGCGTTCGGCTCGGCGGCCGGCAGCGTCTCCTTGTGGGAGTCGATGTAGATGCACCAGTCCGGGCACTCGCGCGCGCAGAGCATGCACACCGTGCAGTTCTCCTCCAGCAGCGCGATGACGCCGCGCGAACGCGGCGGCAGCGCCGGCTGCACGTCGGGGTACTGCGCGGTGACGGTCTTCTTCGTCATCGTCCGCAGGGTCACGGCCAGGCCCTTGGCCAGGCCGGCACCGGGAAAACTCATGAGATCGCCACCTTGATGACGCCGGTCAGGGCCAGCTGGACGAGGGCGAGCGGAATCAGCACGGTCCACGCGAAGCGCATCAGCTGGTCCTCGCGCAGACGCGGGTAGGTGACCCGCAGCCAGATGACCACGAAGGCCAGCGCGAAGGTCTTCAGGATCATCCAGAGCCAGCCGAGCTGGTCCGCCAGCGGGCCGTGCCAGCCGCCCAGGAAGAGCACCGCGGTCAGCGCCGACACCACCAGGATGCCCGCGTACTCCGACAGCAGGAAGAACCCGAAGCGCAGGCCCGTGTACTCGGTGTACGCGCCGAAGATGATCTCCGAATCGGCGACCGGCATGTCGAACGGCGGGCGCTGGAGCTCGGCCAGACCGGCCGTGAAGAACACGAACGCGCCGATGAGCTGCCAGGGCAGCCAGTACCACTCCCAGGCGTCCACGATCCCGGGCAGCGAGAGCGTGCCGGCGGCCATCGCCACCGAGGCCGCCGCCAGCACCATCGGCAGCTCGTACGACATCAGCTGCGCGGCCGTGCGCAGGCCGCCGAGCAGCGAGAACTTGTTCGCCGAGGCCCAGCCGGCCATCAGCTTGCCGATCACGCCGACGCCCATCACGGCCAGCACGAAGAACAGGCCGGCGTCGATCGCCTGGCCGACGAAGCCGTTCGGGCCGACCGGGATCGCCAGCAGCACGAAGAGGTACGGCAGCAGCGAGACGGCGGGCGCCAGCTGGAAGATCCGGCGGTCCGCCCCGGCCGGGACGATGTCCTCCTTCTGCGCGAACTTCACGCCGTCCGCGACGAGCTGCGCCCAGCCGTGGAAGCCGCCCGCGTACATCGGGCCGAGCCGGCCCTGCATGTGCGCCATGACCTTGTGCTCGATCTGGCCGATGACCAGCGGGAGGGTGAGGAAGACGACCAGGGTGGCGACGCAGCGCAGCACCGTGTCGAGCAGGTTCACGCGCCGTCTCCGTCCTGGCCGGCCGGTCCGGCCGACGTCTCGTCCTGCTCACCCGCGGGCGCGGCGGGCTTCGCCGGCTCGACGGGCGACTGCTCCTCGGCAGACTCCTCCGCAGGCTTCTCCACAGGCTTCGCGGGCTCGGCCGGTGTCTGCGCCTCGGCCGGTGCCTTCGCCTCGGCGGGCTTCGCGGGCTCGTCGTGCGCGGGCACCGGGTTGTGCCAGGGCGCGTCCGAGGACCGGGTCCGCGGCGACGCCGAGCCCTCGGCCTTCGGCTCGGCAGGCGCAGCGGCCTCGGCAGCCTCGGCGGGCGCCGCCTCCGCAGCCTGACTGACCGATCCGTCGGACACCGACCTGACCCGACGCGGCCGGTCCGCCCGCACCACGGGCGCCGCCTCGCCAGCGGCCGAAGCAGCGGCCGAACCAGCGGTCGGAGCAGCAGCCTCACCAGCAGCCGAAGCAGCGTCCGGAGCGACGGCACCAGCAGCCTCGGCCCCCGCCTGACTCGCCGACCCCTCCGCCACCGTCCTGGTCCGCCGCGGCCGGTCCGCCCGCACCGCCGCCGCACCCTCGGCGCCGGCAGCAGCACCAGCAGCAGCGCCGGCAGCACCAGCAGCCCGGGGCGTCCGCCCGGCCGCGCCCGCCGCCCGCGCACCACGCGCGGGCCGCTCGGCGACCGGCGGCAGGGTGCCCTTCAGCGGCCCCCACTCGTTCGGGTCCGGCACCCCGGCCGGCTGCATCTTGCGCCGGGCGGGCCCGTCGCCGTGGTCCGACTCGCCCGGCTCCTTGGCTCCCGGCCAGGCCTTGGCGACCCGGGCCGCGAGCACGAACTCCTTGCGCAGCGGGTACCCCTCGAAGCCGTCCGGCAGCAGCAGGGTGGCGAGGTAGGGGTGTCCGGGGAAGTCGATGCCGAACATCTCGTGGGTCTCGCGCTCGTGCCAGGCGGCGCCCGCGTAGACCGGTACGGCGGTGGGCAGCGCGGCCTTGTCCCGCGGCACCCGGGTGCGCAGCGCCAGGTGGCGCAGCACGCCCGGGGCGTCGGCGGAGGCGAGGTGGGCGACCACGGAGAAGCCCTCGGCCAGTTCGTCGACGGCGCTCAGCCAGTCGAAGTAGCCCAGGCCGAGCGCGTCGCGGGCGTTGGTGAGCGCCTCGATCCAGTGCTCGGCGGGGACGTCGACGGTGACCAGCCCGTAAGCCTCGGCGCCGGTCGCCCACTCCCCGACCGACGCCGCGTACTGCTCGGCGGAAGTCATGAGGCCCCTCCCTCGGTCGAAGGCCCCGTCACCAGCGGGCGGCGCAGCGCCGCCGCGGGCGCGGCGTAGCGGTCGGGCAGCGACTCGGCGGCGATCTTCTCCTGGAGCTTGAGGATGCCCTGGAGCAGCGCCTCGGGCCGGGGCGGGCAGCCGGGCACGTAGACGTCGACCGGGATGATCTGGTCCACGCCCTTGGTCACCGAGTAGGAGTCCCAGTACGGGCCGCCGGAGTTGGAGCAGGCGCCGAAGGAGATGACGTACTTCGGCTCGGGCATCTGCTCGTAGAGGCGCTTGACGGCGGGCGCCATCTTGTCGGTCACCGTCCCCGAGACGATCATCAGGTCGGCCTGACGGGGTCCGGGCGCGAACGGAATGACACCCATCCGGATGAAGTCGTGTTTGGCCATGGACGCGGCGATGAACTCGATCGCGCAGCAGGCCAGGCCGAAGTTGAAGCACCAGAGGCTGTAGCGGCGGCCCCAGTTGAGCACGACCTTGACCGGGTCGGGCGCGAGCCGGGCCAGCGGGCCGATGCCACGGCGCTCGACGGCGCCGGGGCGCGACGGGTCCGGGAGGCCGAGTGGGACCGGCCCGCCCTGGGCGCCGTGCGAGTGGGTGTGCGTCACGTCCATTCCAGAACGCCCTTCTTCCAGGCGTAGAGCAGGCCGACCGCGAGGAAGCCGATGAAGAGGAACATCTCGATCAGCGTTCCGGCGCCGTACCCGGCGGTGGCGAAGACCGTCGCCCACGGGAACAGGTAGATCGCGTCGACCGCGAAGATCACGTACAGGAAGGCGTACACGTAGTAGCGGATCTGGGTGTGCGCCCAGTCCTCGCCCACCGGGTCCACCCCGCACTCGTAGGCGAGGAGTTTCTCGGGCGAGTACACCACCGGCCGCAGCAGGCGGTTGGCCGTGAACGCCGCGGCGACGAAGAGCACCCCGACGACGGCCAGCAGGCCCATCGCGGCGTACGCGTCGAAGTAGCCGCCGCCGACCGCCGGGTCGGCCGCGACGGCAGCCGCATGCTGCCCCTCCATGCCTTCGCCCTCCACCTCGGCCGTGAACAACCCCTCAAGGCAGTTCTACGACGTTTCCTCGCACGGTCATAACCATGGCCAATGCGTGAGTCTAAGGGGACGGCTCCGCTCCGCCCGAACCCTGCCCGCTCCGCAAGACGTCCGGTGGACACTCCCGCGAGCACCGGGCAGTGGCCCGACGACCAGGACGGGGGTAGGGATAACCCCCGTCCCGGAAGATGTATCACCCCCATGGCATCTCCCGCCCCGGGTTCGGGAAGCTTGCTCCACCAGCTCGACCAAGAGGGACGGTAGATCCAGATGAAGCCGCTGCACCGCCGCACCGTGGATGCCATCAAGGAGCAGGACGCTCAGATGGTCCGCTCGCCGCTGTACGGCGCGCAGATGTGGCGGCAGGTCGGCCAGCTGCTGCTCAACCTGCCGCTCGGCGTCGCCGGCTTCGCGCTCACCGCCATCACGCTCTCGGCCGGCCTGGGGATGTCGATCACCGTGGTCGGCCTGCCGCTGCTGGCCGGCGGGCTGGCCGTCTCCCGCGCCCTGGGCGGGCTGGGCCGCTGGCGGGCCCGCGCGGCGTACGACTCCGCGATCCACGAGCCGGAGCCGGTGCAGCAGCGCCGGCCGGGGGTGGTGGGCTTCACCATCGCCCACCTGACCGACCTGCTGAACTGGCGCTCGGCGCTCTACAACGTGCTGATGCTGCCCTGGGGCATCCTGAGCTTCACGGTGGCCCTGGTCGCGGTCACCGTGATGTGGCCGGTGCTGCCCTGGGTGATCCGGGCACTGGCGGCGGTCGACCGGATCCTGGTCGAGTCGCTGCTCTTCCCGGGCGCCCTGGCCGAGCGGGTGCGCGAGCTGGAGGACGACCGCGGCACGGTGGTCGACACCGCCGCCGCCGACCTGCGCCGGATCGAGCGCGACCTGCACGACGGCGCCCAGGCCCGCCTGGTCGCGCTGGCCATGGACCTGGGCATGGCCAAGGAGCGGCTGCGCGAGGTCGAGACCGAGGACGACGTGGTGGCCGCCACGAAGATGGTCGACAACGCGCACGGCGAGGTGAAGCTGGCCCTCCAGGAGCTGCGCGACCTGGCCCGGGGCATCCACCCGGCGGTGCTCACCGACCGCGGCCTGGACGCGGCCCTGTCCTCGGTCGCCGCCCGCTGCACCGTCCCCGGCGGGGTCAAGGTGAACGTCGACCTGAAGGGGCCGGACGGCCAGGCCGAGCGCCCGGACTCGGCGGTCGAGGGCATCGCGTACTTCACCGTCAGCGAGCTGCTGACCAACGTCTCCAAGCACGCCGGCGCCCGCACCGCCTCGGTCGACGTCTGGCGCTCCGACAACCAGCTGATGGTGCTGGTCCAGGACGACGGCAAGGGCGGCGCCGCCCCCTACCCGGGCAGCGGCCTGGCCGGGCTGACCGAGCGGATCCGCGCGGTGGACGGGGTGCTCCTGGTGCAGAGTCCGGAGGGCGGCCCGAGCAGCATCACCGTCGAACTGCCCTGGCGCACCCGCACCGCCCGCCGCTGAACCGGGGCGCGGCACGGGGGGGGGGAACGAAAGAAGAAGGGGGGAGAGGAGGCGAGGGGGTAGCGGGGGGGGGGGGGGGTGGTGGGGCCGCTTGGGTAGGGTGGCGGCAGCGAGCGGTTAGGGGGTATTGGGGGCCTCCGGAG
>NZ_JBHVWW010000043.1:52211-58442 GCF_042882025.1 Kitasatospora sp. NPDC058243 | reverse complement strand
ACGCCTCTCTCCTCGGTTCTCCCGCGAAACCCCAACCCGATACCGAAAGGAAAGGAGGTAAGATCAAACCCGAGGACCTGGACAAGGGCACCCCCCCCCCCCCCCCCCCCGGTCCGGTGGGGCGGCCCGGTCCGCGGAGCCCTTGCGCGGCGTGCGGCCCGGCCGGCCGGCCGGGTCCTACGGGCTCTCCAGGGCGCCGAGGGTGACGTCGGCGGTCCGGCTGTTGCCGTCCCTGGTGTAGGCGACGGTGGCCTTGTCTCCCGGGGTGAGCGAGGCGAGCGCGGTGGTGAGCGCGTTCAGCGAGTCGACCGTAGCGTCCCCGATCTTGGTGATCACGTCGCCGGCCTGCATCCCCGCCGAGGCGGCCGGGCCGCCCGAGGTGACCGCCACGATGACCGCGCCGGCGGGCTTGAACTGCTGGTTGAAGCTGGTCCGGGCGGTGATGCCGAGCGCGGCCCGGCCGGAGTTGGTGACCTTGCCCTGCTTGATCAGCTGGTCGGTGATGTTGGTGATGGTGGACGCCGGGATGGCGAAGCCGATGCCGGGCGCGGCCGCGCCGTTGGCCTCGGGCTCCGTCGCCGCGAGCGTGTTGATGCCGATCACCTGGCTGTCCAGGTTGACCAGCGCGCCGCCGCTGTTGCCCGGGTTGATCGCGGCCGAGGTCTGCACCATGTTGCCGATGGTGGCGCCGGGCGAACCGCCGCCCCTGGGTTCGGAGACGGTCCGTCCGGTGGCCGAGACGATGCCCTGGGTGACGCTGCTGGAGAGGCCGAGCGGGCTGCCCATGGCGAGGGTGATCTGGCCGAGCTGGACCTTGCCGGAGTCGCCGAAGGCGGCCGGCTTGAGGCCGCTCGGCGGGCTGCTCAGCTTGATCACCGCGAGGTCGGTGTCGGGGTAGCTGCCGACCAGGGTGGCGTCCAGCGACTTGGTGCTGTTGGCGAGGGTGACGGTGAAGGTGGTCGCGGTGCCCACCACGTGGGCGTTGGTGACGATGTCGCCCTTGTCGTCGTAGACGATCCCGGAGCCGAGGCTGTCGCCGGTGGTGATCTGCACCACCGAGGGCAGCACGTCGGCGATGACCCGCTGGTAGTCGTCCTGCAACTGGTTCCCGTCGGCCGACCGCGCGGGGGCCGACGAGGCCGGCCTGGCCGAGCCGGAGCTCGACGGGGAGCCCGCGGCCTGCGAGGCGGACGAGGAGGAGCCGCTGCTGCACCCGGCCAGCGCCAGCGCGGTCAGTACGGCCACCGCGCCGGGCACGAGCAACCGGCCGTGGGCCGTCCTGGGGCCGGTCGGCCGGGGCCCGGCCGGCAGGGGGCGGGCGTGTTCCTTCTTTCGGCTCACCTGACTGCCTCCGATTCGTCACCACGCTGAGAGCACGGAAATCTTTGTCAGCATTTCACCGATTTGTCCGATTTGACGGCTCGACTCGCCCGGCACTCACCACGGAAACCCGAACACCCTAGAATCGGCCCATGACTTGGTTGATCACCGGCGGTGCCGGATACATCGGCGGGCACGTCGTCCGCCAGCTGCTCGACGCCGGTGAGCGCGTCGCCGTCCTGGACGACCTCAGCACCGGCGACGCCTCCCGCCTGCCGGAGGGCGTCGCCCTGGTCGAGGGCTCCACCCTGGACCGGGCCGCCCTGGACGCCGCCATCCGCGAGCACGCGATCGAGGGCATCCTGCACTTCGCCGCCAAGAAGCAGGTCGGCGAGTCCGTCGAGCAGCCGTTCTTCTACTACCGGGAGAACATGATCGGCCTGCAGACCGTCCTGGAGGCCGCCGCCGAGGGCGGGGTCAAGCGCTTCCTCTTCTCCTCCTCCGCCGCCGTCTACGGCATGCCGGACGTCGACCTGGTCACCGAGTCGACCCCGTGCGCCCCGATGAGCCCGTACGGCGAGACCAAGCTGGCCGGCGAGTGGCTGGTCGCCGCGGCCGGGAAGGCCCACGGCATCTCCACCGTGGCGCTGCGCTACTTCAACGTGGCCGGTGCCGCCTCCCCCGAGCTGTCCGACACCGGGGTCTTCAACCTGATCCCGATGGTCTTCGAGCGGCTCACCGCCGGCGAGGCCCCGCGAGTCTTCGGCGACGACTACCCCACCCAGGACGGCAGCTGCGTCCGCGACTTCATCCACGTCTCCGACATCGCCTCGGCCCACGTCGCGGCCGCCAAGCGGCTGGCCGCCGACCCGGCCGGCGAGACCTCGCTGGTGCTCAACATCGGCCGCGGCGAGGGCGTCAGCGTCAAGGAGATGCTGGAGGTGATCGGCAAGGTCACCGGTTACGACACCACCCCCGAGGTGA
Organism: Kitasatospora sp. NPDC058243; assembly: GCF_042882025.1. NCBI lineage: Bacteria > Bacillati > Actinomycetota > Actinomycetes > Kitasatosporales > Streptomycetaceae > Kitasatospora > Kitasatospora sp. NPDC058243. The sequence goes on along the minus strand of NZ_JBHVWW010000043.1, from coordinate 56,138 downwards.
CCCCGCGCCGCGCCGGCGACCCCGCGCGGGTGGTGGCCTCGGCCGACCTGATCCGCCGCGAGCTGGGCTGGGGCGCCCGCCACGACGTGGCGGAGATGGTGGCCTCCGCGTGGGACGGCTGGTGCAGCCGCCACCCCGGGGCCCGCAAGGCCTGATCGGACGCGTCCGACGGCGGCGGGGCGCCCGCCCCGCCGCCGCGCCGGTTCAGCGCGCCGGGACGGCCGTGCCGTAGAAGGCGTCCAGCGCGTACACGCAGCGGTCCTTGGAGCCGACGAAGACCCGGCCGCCGACCGCGACCGGCGAGCCGGTCAGCTCGCCCTTGGTGCCGAGCTCCCAGCGCAGCTGACCGCTCGCCAGGTCCAGGGTGTGCAGCGAGTGGTCCCGGCTGCCCAGGTGCACCAGGCCGTCGGCCACCGCCGGGGAGCCGACGATCTCGCCGCGCGCCGTGTAGCGCCAGCGCTCCCGGCCGCTCGCCGCCTCGAAGGCGTACAGCACCCCGCCGCTGCCGACCAGCACCATGCCGTCCCCGACCACCACCGGCTCGGCGCCCTGGCGGTTGCCGGTGACCCCGCGCCAGCGGTCCCGGCCGGTGGCCGCGTCCAGCGCGTACACCGTCCCGAGGTAGTCGGCCACGTAGACCGCGTCGGCGTCCAGCGCGGGCGGGGTGAACAGCACCACCGGGGCCTCGAAGCGCCAGCGCTCGACCCCGCTGGCCGCGTCCAGCGCGTACACCCGGGAGCCGGCCGTCACGTACAGCACGCCGCCGCGCTCGACCGGGTGCGAGGGCACGTCCTCGCCGACCGGGAAGGACCAGCGCAGGCCGGCGCCGTGCGGGTCGATGCAGCGCAGCCGCCCGGCCCCGTAGTAGTAGGCCGCGCCGGCCACCAGGACCGGTCCGGACTGCGGGTTCTCGTAGTCCTGCTGGGCGTCGTCGGCCCGCCACAGCTCGGCGCCGTTGGCGGCCGAGCGCAGCTGGACGCCGCCGCCGCGGACGCCGCAGCACAGCACCCCGTCGGCGGCGGAGAGCGAGTAGACCCAGCCGTCCAGTGAGGTGCGCCAGCGCTCGGTGCCGTCCGCGACGTCCACGGTGTACAGGTGCGGGCCGTCGGCCGCGTGCACCCGGCCGGCGTCCACCGCGAGCGCCCAGGCGACGTCCCGGGTCTTGTAGCGCCGCTCGCCGGAGGCGATGTCCAGCGCGTGCACCTCGAAGCTGGAGACGAAGAGCGTGCCGTCGGCGACCACCGGGGTGCCCCAGACGTCGTTGGACATCCGGAACCGCCAGGGGCGCCAGCGGGCGGCCGGCGCCGGCGGCGGGGTGATCCGGCGGACCCAGTCGGTCTCGGCCGGGGCGGTGCCCGGGCCGGGCTGCTCGTGCTCGGCCCGCGGCCCGGGGCCTATCCGCACCGAGGCTCCGGACAGCCGCACCTCGACGGCCCCGCCGCCGCCCGGCGCGCGGTGCTTGTTGGGGGAGGCGATCTTCGCGGTCGGGATCTCGCCGTCGGACACCGGGCCCGGCCTCCGCCCCGTGTGCACCGGCCCGGACGGCGGCGGCGCGTGCCCCCCGCCCAGGTGGGTGCGCGGGTCGTCCAGGCCGGGGCGCTGCACCGGGACCGGCTGGTGCGGCTGCGGCGGCTGGTGGGGCTGGAGCGGGCCGGCCTGCGGCGGCCCGGCCGGGGGCGGTGGCGCGCCGCCCGGCAGCTGGACGGCCCGGGGCGGCGCGCTCGGGCGGCGGCCGCGCTTGCGCTCGATCAGCTCCAGCGCGTTCACGGGGAGCCAGTCGCCGACCTCACCGGCGGCGTCGTCCCGGGAGAACAGGTGCGGGGCCAGTTCGGCCTGGATCTGCGCCGGGGTGGGCCGGTGCTCGGGCGAGGGCCGCATGCAGGCGCGGACCAGGTCCATCAGCTCGCGCGGCATCCCGGACAGATCCGGCTCCTCGCGCAGCAGCTGGAACACCGTCTCGACCGGGTTGGAGCCGCTGAAGGGCGGGTGCCCGGTCGCGCAGAACACCATCAGCGAGCCGAGCGAGAAGACGTCGCTGGCGCCCCGGACGTTACGGCTGTCCTTGGCCTGCTCGGGGGACATGTAGGCGGGGGTGCCGACCGCGACGTTGGTCATGGTGAGCCGGGTGCTGGAGACGCCGGAGGCGATGCCGAAGTCGATCACCTTCGGGCCGTCCTCGACCACCAGCACGTTGGAGGGCTTGAGGTCCCGGTGGATCAGCCCGGCCGCGTGGATGGACTGCAGCGCCTCGGCGATGCCCGCGATCAGCCAGCGGGTGGCGTCCACCGGCAGCGGACCGCACTCCTCGACCAGGTCCTCCAGCGAGGGGGCCGGGATGTACGCGGTGGCCAGCCAGGGCACCCGGGCGTCCGCGTCGGCGTCCACCACGGCCGCGGTGTAGAAACCGCCGACCGTCTTGGCCGCCTCGATCTCGCGGGCGAAGCGGACGCGGAACAGCTCGTCCTCGGCCAGTTCCCCCCGGACGGTCTTGATGGCCACCCGCCGGCCGGAGGCGGAGCGCGCCAGGTAGACCAGCCCCATCCCACCCGCGCCGAGCCGCCCCAGCACCTCGAAGGGCCCGATCCGCCTCGGATCGTGCGCCGTCAGCTGGTCCACTCCGCTGCCACCTCCCCGTTTTCCGCACCCGCCGCGTGGTGCCGGACCCGATTCTCCAATGCCGCCCGGCCCATCTCCAACCTCCCCCGCCCAGAGCCGACGGCCGCCCCGGGAGCGCCGCCGTCCGGCCGGTGATGACGGAACGGCCGGATTCTGACGCCCGTTCCGGCCGCGGCTTGCACCCGGACGCCCGGACCCTCCCCTTCGGCGCCGATCTTCCGACGCCGCCAGTCGTCACGCTCTGTCACTCGATCACCCCTCAGCGGACTCGCCGTCACGCTGTGGGGTCAAAGGCACACGGGGGGGCTTCAACGACGCCTGCGGAGCGCGGTGAATATCCGTCCGAAGTGGTTCATGCCCCTATAGCAACCCCCCGTGCGGAGTAATAGTCGCATCACCGAATCGCGCCAAGATCGTGCCACGGTAAGCTGACGGCATGACAGGACAAGTTCGCACCGTCGACGGTCGCGTCGCCGGGCGACGCGGACAGGAAACGCGGCAGAAGCTGCTCGACTGCCTCCGCGAGATGCTCAGCACGTCGCCGTACCGGGACGTCAAGGTCATCGACGTCGCCCGTATGGCGGGTACCTCCCCCGCGACCTTCTACCAGTACTTCCCGGATGTCGAGGGCGCTGTCCTCGAAATCGCCGAGGAAATGGCCAAGGACGCCGACACCCTCAAAGAGCTGGTGGCCGGAAAGTCCTGGGCAGGGAAGTCCGGTCCGACCACTTCGGAAGAACTGGTCGACGGATTCCTCGCCTTCTGGCGCAAGAACGACGCCATTCTCCGAGTGGTCACGCTCGGTGCCGCCGAAGGGGACAAGCGGTTCTTCAAGATCCGCATGACGGTCCTCAACGCGGTCGCCAAGCCGCTCGCGGAGGCCGTCAAGGAACTCCAGGCGAAGGGCCAGGCCGACAAGTCGCTCGACCCGAACGCCGTCGCCGGGGCCCTGGTCTCGCTGCTCGCCTCGGCGGCCGAGCACCAGAAGGCCTTCACCGCCTGGGGCGTCAAGGTCAAGGACCTCAAGCCCAACCTCGCTCCCCTGGTGTACCTGGGCGTCACCGGCAAGAAGCCGCCCAAGTAGACCATCCGCTCAACCGACCATCCGCTCCGCGCGCAGCCCCGGCCTCCTGTCCGGGGTACGACGGACGGCGGCCGTGTCCTCGGGGGAGGTCCGCCGACGTACCGCACGCGCGCCAGACATGCCGGTGGGGGGGGGACCCCCCCACAAGGGGTCCCCCCCCCGACACGTTTTTATTTCCCCCCCTCCCGGGGCCTCGGGGCCCCGCGACGTCCAGGGAAAAAGGACAC